>CAMAWN010000025.1 GCA_945861865.1 Candidatus Kuenenia stuttgartensis
CAGCGCGGCGAGGCCGGGCGGAATCGGGATGATGTCCGGCAGGTCGTGGGTTGCTCCGCCGATCGTGAAGTAACTGTAGGTCAGGCGTGCTCCGCAGAGTTCCTCGAACAGGTCGAGAATGATTTCCCGTTCGCGGAAGGCGTACAGGAACGGGCTGAACGTGCCGAGGTCCAGGCCGTAGGCTCCCATGCCGACCAAGTGGCTGGCGATGCGGCCGAGTTCCGCGACCAGCACGCGAATGGTCATCGCCTTTTCGGGGACTTCCAGGCCGATCAGCTTCTCGACGGCCAACGCCATGCCGAGGTTCATGTTCATCCCGGCGAGGTAATCCATGCGGTCGGTGTACGGCACCCACTGTGGCGTCGCGAGGTTCTCGCCGATCTTCTCGGCACAGCGATGCAGATAGCCGATGTGCGGCGTGATCTCGTGGATGATCTCGCCGTCGGTCCGCAGCAGCAGTCGCAACACGCCGTGCGTGCTCGGATGCTGCGGCCCCATATTGACGAGCATCTCGTCGGTGCGAACGTCGAACTCGATGACGCGGGAATCTTCGAGAGTCAGGCTCATAGAAACCTCTGGAGGATGGGCACTCTTGCCCGTCTTGTTTTCATTCCGTCAGTGAACGCAGGGACGGGCGAGAGTGCCCATCCTACTTGCCCCGCACTCCGTGGTATTCCAGCGGCATGTCGTAGTCTTTGCGGAGCGGATGGCCTTCCCAGTCTTCAGGGCAGAGAATGCGTTTCAAGTTCGGATGCCCCGTGAAGTTCACGCCGACGAGGTCGTAGCATTCTCGCTCGTGCCAATCGGCAATCGCCCAGATGGACGTGACCGATGGCACGTCGGGAATCGACTTGGTCGCGTCGTCCTTCCAGCGCGGGACTTTGACCTTGAGCGTGATGCGATGCCGCAGCGCGTAGCTGGTCAGGTGATAGACGACCTCAACGTGCGGCTGATGATTGAACTTCGCGGCCTTCTTGGCATCGGGTTCAAAGTAATCGACGCCGGTCAAATCGTTGAGGTGGTCGAACTGCGTCCGCTCGTCGTGCTTCAAAAAGCGGGCAACATCGACGATCGCGTCGGCGGCGACTTCGATCCACGGGTCTTTGGCGGTGAAGTTCGAGCCGGTGATTTTGGACTCACCGAAATTGCTGACGAGAAGCTTGTGGAGGTCTTCGGCGGTCATGGGATTTGAGATTTCAAATTTGAGATTTGAGATTTGAGATTTCGGAATCGTGTAAGAGCCCGCGATCCACTGGAGCGAAGGCGGAATTACGCAGCAACATCTTCGACGGGACCGGGCTGTTGATAGGCTCGGACCCAATCGAGATCACCCCGTTTCCAGACGTAGGCGAAACCGACGAGCAGCACGACGAAGAAGACCGCGATATCGACGGCGCTGACCATTCCGAGCGTCAGTGCGGTGTCGGCCGAGATCGCTTGCGAGGCGTCGAGCGTTCCCGGAGTAACGTTCAACAGTTTCTCGGAAATTTGAATGCGAGCTTCCGAGGTTGGAGAGAGTCGGGTATCGGCAAGTTGCATCGCTCCACCGTAGACCGAGGCCCACGGGTAGAAGAACGCGACTTCGACGTCGAAGATGATGAACAGCAGCGCGACCGTGTAGTACCGCAGGTCGAATTGGATGTAGCTGGAGCCGATGGTTGGCTCGCCACATTCATAGATCGCATCTTTTTCGGGAGTCGGCAGCGTCGGGCGGACGAGGCGGCCGATGATCAGTGGAGCCGCCACGATGCCGATTCCGGCGACGATGAAGAGGACGATATGGCCAACGAGGTCTGTCATGGGATTTGAGATTTCAAATTTGAGATTTGAGATTTGAAATTTGCGATCGAGGTTGCGGTCGCAGGTCATCCACCGATTGCCGGCCTTGAACACCGGCAGTGAGTTCGTGCCAGAAGCCGACTTCCGGCTCGCCGAGCTTCCAGCACAAGTAGGCCTCGCGGTCATCGACCAGCGTCGGGAAGTCGATCAAGCCGATGTTCGGGTCTTTCAATTCGATGCCGAGTTCGGCCAGTTCCTGGGCGAAGACATTGAGCTTTTCGACGTCCGCCTGAATGTCCGCCTGCATTTGATCGAGTTCTTCGGTGTACGGCGACGCCACTCGCTTTGATCCGAGTTGATTGCGTTCGATGAGGTCGATCAACCGCTGCCGACGCTCGGAGACGTCGCGGAACAATTCCACGATGTCGCTGACGATCGCACGCACCAGTGGTAGACGCTGGTTCGCTTCGGCCAGAGTGAAGTATCGCTTCGATTGCTCGTTCGTCGATTCCTTGGCGGCGGACTTCATGGCTTAATGCTCACTGGCTTCAAATTCGAAAGGGCTGGGTTCGCCTTTGACCCAAACCGGTTCGTACAGAACCTTCGATTCGGACACGGCGGCCGGGTTGAGCGTCGTTTGGCCCCAGGCGGTTTGCAACGGCAGCTTGGCGTAATCGACGACGCAGCCATCGCGGCTGTAGCAACTCAGATCGTGATTCGAGCCCATGAAGATGCAGTCCACGGGACACGGCTCGACGCACAGAGCACAGAACATGCACTTGGTGTAGTCGATGGCGAAGCCGTCGATGCGAAAGCCCTTGCCAACTGTGTTCTTCGATTTCTCAATGTAAATGCAATCGACCGGACAGGCGACCGCGCACTTCTCGCAGCCGATGCAGGTCGTCAGGTCAAAACGATGGAAGCCGCGGTAGCGAGCTTTGACCGGAACTGGCTTTTCCGGGTACTCGAAGACTTCCGCAAAAGGTGGGCGGCGGTACGTTTTGAACATGGTCAAGCTCGTGACCCACATCCCTTGGAGGACCGTGCTGACCGCGGACCAGACATTCCGAATCCAATTGATCATGACGTTCGTGACGCTTTCGGTGAGGCGGAATTCCTGACGACACAATCCGTTAACCGGCCGGAGGCCGGACAGGCGGCGGGGATTATAGGTGCGAGGCAAACAGACTCAAGGCATCAGCAAGCCATCGCGAACCCCGATCCCACCTTCGGTTGCAGCCCGCGAGTGCTTCGGCTGTACTGCTCCAACTTTTGAACCCCGCCTCCAGCCAGAAATGATTTCGTCATGCACGGTCTCGAAGAATTCAAGAGCAATCTGCCAGACGATCCGGCCGCAGGTCCGTGGTACAAGGAGTTGACTCGCTATCACTGGTTTGTGTTGATGGTTGCGGCACTCGGCTGGCTGTTCGACACGATGGACCAGCAGTTGTTCAACCTGGCTCGTATGCCGGCCATGAAGGAGTTGCTCGCGGTTCCGGGCCAGACGCCGGATGAATTGAAAGCCTTGGTGAATTTTTATGGTCCGTTGGCGACATCCATCTTCATGATCGGTTGGGCGACTGGCGGTTTGATCTTCGGAGTGCTCGGCGACCGAGTTGGGCGTGCGAAGGTCATGTTGTGGACGATTCTGATTTACTCGATCTGCACGGGGCTGAGCGCGTTTTCGGTCGGCTTCTGGGACTTCGCGTTCTACCGGTTCCTGACCGGCCTGGGGGTTGGCGGCGAGTTCGCAGTCGGTGTGTCACTCGTGGCGGAGGTGATGCCGAATCGCGCTCGGCCGTTCGCGCTCGGCATGCTGCAAGCGTTGTCGGCGGTCGGCAATATTTCCGCAGCGCTGATGAACATCGCACTCGGCCAAGTGGAGAGCGCCGGCGGCTTAGAAAACTTGTCCGTTGGAGAAACACCAATTAAGGCGTGGCGGATTCTCTTTTTGATCGGCACGGTTCCCGCTCTCTTGGCGATCTTCATTCGCCGCAACCTCAAGGAACCGGAAACCTGGAAGGCTCAACACGACGCCGGGGTCGGCAAACAATTGGGATCATTCGCAGAATTGTTCGGCGACCCGCGCTGGCGCAAGAACGCGATTGTCGGCTTGTTGTTGGCGTCGTCGGGGATCATCGGTCTGTGGGGCATCGGCTTCTTCAGCTTCGACCTACTGTCGCCCGTCTTCCGCAAGCATTTTGAAGCTCAGGGTCTCGCCGAGAACGTCGTCAGCGGCAAAGTGGCGACGTGGGTCGGCATCACGTCGGTGATGCAAAACATCGGCGGGTTCTTCGGCATCTACGCCTACAGCCACATGACAAGCATCTTCGGCCGCAAGCCAACCTTCGCGGTGTCGTTCGTCGCGGCGATGTTCAGCACCGCTCTGGTCTTCTGGAACCTGGACCAATTCAGCGAAGTGTTTTGGATGATCCCACTGATGGGCTTCTGCCAACTCGCGCTGTTCGGTGGCTACGCGATTTACTTCCCGGAGTTGTTCCCGACTCGGCTGCGATCAACCGGCACGAGCTTCTGCTACAACGTCGGCCGCTATGTCGCCGCTGGCGGCCCGTTCGCGTTGGGCATGCTCACCAGCAAAGTTTTTTCCGCGGCCAACGGCTATCAAGAAGGAATGCGATACGCCGGCGTGACGATGTGCTCCATCTTCATCCTCGGCCTATTGGTTCTGCCGTTCGCGCCGGAGACGAAGGGCAAGCCGCTGCCGGAGTGAATTGGAACGCGGTGTGTCAGTACCACTATGGTTCCGACGTGCTGCGCTGCAATCGAGAGATGCCATCCAAAGCGGTGCTGACACACCGCACTCCGAAAATCACCCCGCGCGTTGTTCCGGGTACTTGATGCGGGTGTGGAAGATGCTGATCAGGGACTTGGTCAGCGATTCTTGGATGAGGTTGATTTCGCTGAGTGTGAGCGTGCTTTCCTCGAATTGGCCGTCGAGGAGTTTGTCCATCGTGATGGCTCGAACGAGACTTTCGATGCGTTTGGGGGTCGGCTCGCTGAGCGTGCGGCTGGCGCTTTCGACGGCGTCGGCGAGCATCATCACGCCGGACTCACGCGACTGCGGCTTGGGGCCGGGGTAGCGGAAGCTGGACTCTTCGACTTCGATGCGATCGGGATGATCTTCGGCGGCCTTCGACGCAGCGTGATAGAAATACTGCACCAGCGTCGTGCCGTGATGCTGCTCGATGAAGTCGACGATCGGGCGCGGCAGGCTGTGCTGCTCGGCGAGGTCCACGCCGTCTTTGACGTGGCCGATAATGATCAGCGTGCTCATGGCCGGGTTCAGGTGCTCGTGCTTGCTGGATGAGCCTTCGAGCATGTTTTCGATGAAGTAACTGGGCTTGAGCATCTTACCGATGTCGTGGAAGTACGCTCCGACGCGGACCAGCAGACCGTTGGCGTCGATCCGTTCGGCGGCGGCTTCGGCCAGCGTGGCGACGGTGATCGAGTGGTTGTAGGTGCCGGGTGCTCGGCGGACGAGTTCTTGCAGCAGCGGGTGCGAGACGTGGCTGAGTTCCAGCAGGCTGATGTCAGTGACGATGCCGAACGTCGCCTCAATGAACGGCAGGCTGCCGGCGACGATGTAGCCGGCAGCGAGGCACCAACCGGCTCCGCGCAGGCTGTGCAGCAGCAGAGCTTGATCGTGCCACAACAGGTCGAGCGATTGCGTCTTGATGATCGCCGTGCCCCACGTCACGAGCGCGTACACGACTCCGCACCAGAAGCCGATCTTGATGAGCGACGAGCGTGAACGAATTCGGCCGAGCGGCACGATGGCGGTCGCAGCGACGCTCATCAGCACGACAAACTCGCCGGTGTCGGTGACCGAGGACAGCGTCAGTAGCAGGCTGAGCGTGAACGCGGTCAACGCGGCGAGGTCTTGGTTGTACGCGATCGCCAGAATCATCACCGTGACGATCAGCGGGATGACCTCTGCTCGCCACGGATCGAAGCTGAGGATGCGGCCCAGAAACGCCGCCAGCACGATCGCTCCGAGATACACGGCCAAGCCGCTGAGTCGCTCGACCAGACGTGGTTCATTCGCGACGAGGTAGTAGCCGTTGAGTACCGTCAGCACAAAAATCAGCACGAAGACCGTCGTGATACGGAGCGTGCGATTTCGCAGCGAGACATTTTGTTCGACTTGGTCGTACTCGTCGCGGAGCACATCGAGCGCGGCCTGATCGATCTTCTGGCCGGGGGTGACGAGCACGTCCCCCTGGTTGTACGGATCAGTGACGTTGGCCACTTTTTGCCGAGCCTCGCGTCGCGTGATCTGCGTCAGCAGCGGATCGTACCGCAGCGAAACGAGCGTTGCGTGATTCGACAGCAGCCAGCGTTCAAACGAGCCTTGGATCGCCAACAACTGCGGGAACTGCGTCCAGCCTTTGCCGAACTTGCCTTCGCTTTGCAGCAGATTCGTGAGCAGCACCTCCGCCGGAGCGACAGCGTCTTTGAACGCCGCTTCGCGTGAGGGAAGGTCGTCCGGGAGTTTTAGGATCGCCAGCGATTGATCGGCGCGAATCTTGTTGCGGCTGAGTTCAAACGGATCGACGATGCCGTATCGCTGGACCGGCTCCAAGAATGATTCCGCGTCGCTGACCAGTTGCGCGATGCGGTCGGACATGTCGTCCGGTCGAGCGATAAATTCCTCGGCGACCATCGGATCGTACGGGCGGCCGGTGAACAGTGCGGCTCGCAACTTGCGAAATTCCTGCTCCTGCATTTCCGGTGGCATGTCGTCCATCGGCCGATCGACTTCCGTCCACAATCCGAATGCCAAGCGTGTGCTGGAACGAACGGATTCCAGCGTCTCGGCCTTCGCGATCTCTTCCAGGTCAGACTTGAGCGACTTGAGGACACGTCCCGTGGTGCTCGGCTCCAAGCGGAACACGAATGGGACTTGGTCCTCGGCTTGGGTTTTCGCGCGGTCAGTCTCGAAGCGGTTGATCCGTTTGAACGGCACCTGAGCCAGAATTCCATGCGGCTGGTAATCGCCCAGCCGGTAGGTGAACGGCGTTCGCCACGCCTCGACCGCGCAGAGCAACGCGGCCATCGCGATCAGACACACGAAGAGCCGCATCAGAACATTGCGATCGGTCAGCGCGTCGCCGATCAACCGCAGCAGCGAATCGTCTCGCAGTGTGGAGACTCGCGCGGTTCGTTTGCGTCGGAAGGAAACTGGCCCGAAGAGGATCATTTTGATTTTATTGGAATTCGTCAGGCGAGCGGGACTGACGTCCTCCGCTCGCCAAATCTATTTGTGCCGCCGTTTTTGGGCGATCTGTTGATCGCCGTCGTAGGCTTTGACGATCTCGCCGACCAGCCGATGCCGGACAATGTCTTGAGTCGTCAGTTCCACGCACGACAGGCCGGGCAAATGGCCGAGCCGGCCGAAGGCGTCGATCAGGCCACTGGGGACTTCTGGCGGCAGGTCGATCTGCGTGACGTCGCCGGTCACGACGATCTTCGACTCCTGTCCCATGCGTGTCAGAAACATTTTCATCTGAGTGATCGTCGTGTTCTGCCCCTCGTCGAGGATCATGAACGTGCTGTTGAGGGTCCGGCCGCGCATGTACGCCAGCGGGACGATCTCGATCACGTCGGCTTCGAGGTATCGCTTCACCTGCTCGAAACCAAGAATATCGTTCAGGGAATCCAGCAGCGGGCGCAAATACGGGTTGAGCTTGGCGTGCATGTCGCCAGGCAGGAAACCGAGCCGCTCGCCCGCTTCGACCGCCGGGCGGACGAGCACGATCTTGCGGACCTGATCTTGTCGCAGAGCATTCACGGCCATCGCGACGGCGAGGTACGTCTTGCCCGAACCGGCCGGGCCAATGCTGAGCGTGATGTCGCTCTGGCGAATCGCTTCGACGTACTTGAACTGCCCGGGGGTGCGCGGATGAATCTTCGCGATTCGGTCGAACAGATTGATGCTTCCGTCGGAGGCATTCGCTTTGGCACCGTTGCCGTTCGGCTTGGATCGCGCGGTTCCTCGCACGATCACGGCGTCGTCAGCGTGGTTTGACGCAGTTTCGCTGCCGCCACTCAGGTGAGCCTCGATCACGCGGACAACTTCGCCGTCACGCAGCATTCCCTGCTTTTCGAGGAGTATTTGCAGCTCGGCGAAGATTTCCCGGCCGTGTTGAACTTGGACCTCCGTGCCGAAGAGGTGGAGTTCATCGCCTCGAATCACGACCTCGATCCCGACGGAGTCGCGAACTTTTCGCAGGTGTCGGTCACGTTCTCCAAACAGGGCGCGGATGAGGTCTTGATTCTCGAAGTTGATTGTCGCTTCTGACATGCCTGGTTGTACCACGTGCCGTCGAGGTACCCGCGACATCCGCGAGCGTCGGCAGGATTCTAGGTCGCGAATGACGCCAGTGAAAGCGGCGAATTCCGTTCGGAGCACGCTGCGATCCGCAAACTCCACCTGGATTGCCAATCGCCGACAACGCGAACTCCTCACGCAGCCAGAGGTTTGAACGCGAAAGTCCTCGCGCGCACGGCACGACCGGAGAAGTCCTCAAGCGCGGCACAACCGGAGTTCGATCAACTGGCTGCCGCACAGATTGCGTTCGCAATGTGGAGCAGGTTTTCAACCTGCCCAGACGAGGCGGGTGGGTTGAAAACCTGCCCCACGAAGGGACTTTGCCATGTACGAAGAGTTTTTCGGACTGCAACGCCGACCGTTTTCGGCGACACCGGACGCCAATTGCTTTGTGCCACTGGAGACACATCAAGGAGTTCTGGACGCTCTGGCCGTCTCGTGCGAGCGAGGACAGGGAATCGGCGTGCTGACGGGCGAGGCTGGGCTTGGCAAGTCGCTGGTTGGACTGCGTCTGGCTTTCGAACTTCAGCCAACATTCGCGACGGCATTCCTGGGACACTCGGCCTACGCGACTCGGCGAGCATTGTTGCAAGCGATCCTATTTGAGCTGAATCGGCCATACGAACGTATGGGCGAACAAGAACTGCGGCTGGAACTCACGTCGGCGCTGAAGTCGTTGCGGCCGGAGCGACAAGGCTTTGTTTTGATTGTGGACGAAGCGCATCGGCTGAGCGTGCCGCTGCTCGATGAGGTTCGTTTGCTGACGTTGCTCGCAGAAGGAGGCGAGCCGCTTGCGCGAGTTGTGCTGATCGGCAATCGCGACCTCGAAGAACGACTGGCCGATCCCGAACTCGCGGCATTCAATCAGCGGATTTGCTGCCAAGTCGATCTCGCTCCGCTGACGCAGGTCGAATCGCTGGAATATCTGAGTGCGAACTTGGAGTTCGCGGGTGGCGAGGTCGAAGAAATCTTCACTGAGGAAGCCGTGACGTTCTTGGCAAAAGCAGCCGATGGAGTGCCGCGTTGCCTGAATCATCTCGCGGATCATTCGCTGCTGCTGGCGTTCGTCACCGAGCGTCGGCCGGTTTCCGCTGACGTTGTGCGTGAGGCGTTGGACGACCTCAAACAGCTTCCGCTGCAATGGAACGATCCGATCAGTGGCGGCGAAATTTATCGCGGCCTGTCGCAGCGGCCCGCGATGGAAGACTCGGCCGTCGATCTGTGGCCGCAACACGCGGCAACGACCGAAGACGAGCCGCAGGAGAGCAGTTCGTGGAACGAGTCCGCGTTCGGAAATTCGAGCGCGGCAATCGAGATTGGTGGCGAACTCGACGAAGCCGCGGGCGAACCGCCTGAGACGGAACCTGTCGCGACCGAGCAATTCACTTGCCTCAAACAGGACAGGCAGACGATCGCTCGTCAGCCGTCGTCGGTCGAAGAGTGGTTGGAGGATGTCATCGAAGTCGCTCAGTCGCTGGAAGACGATGGCGAGTCTCGTCCTCTGGGAGAAACCTTCGCGGCGAGTGACTTCGAGTTCGGTGCGCCGTCGCCGCAATCGTTCGCAGTAGAAGAGTTCGCCGAAGACGAAGACCGTGAACTGGGAGACACCGATCCCGACAGCGAGCCCCGTGACAAGTCCTCCTCCGATCGCTGGTCATCCTCCGAGGACGACGACGATTCACCGGTGTGGAATCTGCCGGAGCGTTCGTGGCCAGGGAGCGATCGCACAGAAGTGGAATTCGAGGAAGAACCGGTTATTGACCGCTACGTCCGCATCGAAAGCGGCGAAGCAACGATCTGGAATCGTCACACACCACACGCTCAGGCGGCTGCCAAACGCACCGTGACGGCAGTCAAAACGACGCGATTGGTGATGGCAACTGCGGACACGACGGACAAGCCGCACGATTCGCTGCCGTTGGACCCGGAGACCAATAGCGATCTCGATTCGGGAATCGTCGAGAGCTACTCGCGCAAGCCGCGAAACGTGCGGCACGTTTCCAACGTGCCCGTTCCGCAACACGACGATGTTGCGCCGGAATCGAGTGAGCACGATGAATCCAAGCGCGACTGGCATCTGCCGACCGAGTTGCTGCGAGCCACGTTTGAAGACGACGGCCTCGAGGAGCAAATTGGGGTGGACGTGCTCGACATGTATCTCGACGTGCAGCAGTTGTTGATCGATCGCCAGATCGCCTCCGGCCGACTGACGATCTCATCGGAGAAGCCGGCGGAGGAATCGCAGTCAGAGCCGGGAATCGAAGAGCGACAGGAACACCTCGGCGAGCGGCCAGCGTCTCAACCCGATGCGATTCAGCGGGCCTACGGCCGGTTGTTCAGCGAACTGCGGCGTAAGAAACGCTGACGCCGTAGCTACTTTCGCAAGCCGATTTCGGTGGCGATGACTTCTGGCGGCGGGGCCATCGGCTTCATCGACAGCGTCTGCCGGTCATTGCGGGCGGTGCGTTGGCGCTGAGTCTTGTGGTACTTCACGACCCAGCGGCGGAAGTCGGCATCGATGTCGGAAGCGGTTCCGCTGTTGACGATTTCTCGCAGCGTTTGCCAGCCGCTCGGATCGATTTCGGCGCGAGATCGGAGCTTACGATAGAACGGTTCGAGAAGCTGCTGGTCCTGCAAGAAGAGGCAGACGTAGCGAGCGTGGGCGTAGTCGATCGACTCGTGATTCGCACGGACGGAGCGGCCCCGCACGAGTTCGTCGGTCTTGCGGAGACGGTTGTCGTGCAACGCTCGCAGAACCTGATGCACTCGCCAGTTGTCGGTGCCGGTCAGACGGTGGCCAGTATCGGAGAATTCGCTTTGCTCGAAGACGGACGCGAGTCCTTCGTCGAACCATTCGGGCATGTTCGGAAAATCGAAGTGAGCCAGTGCGTGGGTCAACTCGTGAGCCAGCGTGCCCGCTCCCGTGGAGACGTTGACGACCAGTCGGCGATGCGATCGCAAGTAGTAGCCGTAGTACGAGTCGGGCTGACGGCGATCAACTCGGCGAGCGAAGTCACGAAAGCCGGCCTCCTTGGCAAACGCGACAATCGTGATCGGCTCGGTCGGCAACGTATCGAAGAAGCCGACGTTCAAGGCTCGCTCAGTGGGTTGCACGACGTCGCGGTGCAGACGTTCGAGGACATCCTCCGGCATGTCTCCGGCGAGGACGAATGGCGGCCGAATGAGCACGGTGTTGTCGCGGTCGAGTTGCGTCTGAATTTCCTGAGCGACGTTCTCGCAGGCTTGCCGGAGCCGCGATTGGACATCGTTCTTGAGCGGCGAGACGACATCGACGGAAATCTGTCTGGGAACCGCTGAGCGAGAATCCTTCGCACTGCCCAGCGTCAGCAGAAAGCAGACGCCGGTCAGCAAGATCGGGCCGGCAATCAAAATGATTTTGCGATGCGGATCCACGGAACAGGCTCCCGGCAGTCGTTGTCGAGTGGTGCTGCCCAAGTCTAAACCCCAGCCGCGAAGACATGACCTCTTCTTGAGTCGTTTTGGACAACTGCCTAGAGTGCCGCCGCTGTGATTGCTCAAGTCCGTGCGTCTGGCAAAGTCTTCCACGTATTTTCTGTGGGAAAACCGTTCAAGTGGGCACGGCGGCTGGGCGAAACTTGAATCGAAGATTGGCAATCTGAAGTTGACCCCATGCTCACGGGACGGTCGGATGCGTCCGGCAGACGAAAACGATTTCAAGAGTCGTACCTAGCCTGTCGAAGAATCACGGCGATCCTGTTTCCTGGCAGAGCCGGGAGGTGAGAGGAAGTCATGGACGACAGCATTTACACTCGACTACGACGCCGTCAGGCCAGAGTGCCCTGGCGACAAACTCCGCCGGCTCGGCATTCGCGCCGGCCGCTGAGGCAAACCACGCGGACGATCCCGAACTCAGACGGAAAACAAGCTGCGATGTATCAACACCTCGGAGCCCACCTGGATCGCGTCAATGGTGTCGACGGAACGCGTTTCGCCGTCTGGGCACCGAGCGCCCGAGAAGTGAGCGTCCTCTGCGACCAGACGCATTGGCAGCACGGCAACTTTTGGCTGAACGGGGGCGACAGCGGCGTGTGGACCGGATTCGTCCCCGGCATCGGTCACGGCGCGACCTACAAATTCGGCATCCGAGCGCCGACCGGCCAAGTGCTGGAGAAGTCGGACCCGTATGCCTTCTTCTGCGAAATGCGGCCGAAGACGGCGTCGATTGTTTACGACCTCGGCAACTTCGAGTGGCACGATGCCGACTGGCGAAAACGTCGCGAGACCACCAATTGGTTCGAGCAGCCGATCTCGGTTTACGAAGTGCATCTCGGCAGTTGGCGAAAGCCGACAGAGCCGGAGCGGACGTACTTCAGTTATCGCGAACTGGCTCACATGCTGGTCGAGTACTGCCACGAGATGGGCTACACGCACCTGCAACTGATGCCCGTCACCGAGCACCCGTTCGACGGCAGTTGGGGCTATCAGACGACCGGTTATTTTGCTCCGACCAGCCGCTTCGGGACGCCGCACGACTTCATGTACTTCGTCGATTACTGCCATCAGCACGGCGTCGGAGTGCTCGTCGATTGGGTGCCCGGCCACTTTCCGATGGACGGCCATTCGCTGGGCCGGTTCGACGGGACGTGCTGCTACGAGCACGAAGATCCGCGGCTGGGCGAGCATCCCGATTGGGGCACTTACATCTTCAACTACAGCCGCTTTGAGGTCCGTGACTTTTTGCTGTCGAGCGCGAGGTTCTGGCTGGACGTGTACCACATCGACGGCATCCGAGTAGATGCGGTCGCCTCGATGCTGTATCTCGATTACTCGCGTCAGCAAGGCGAGTGGATTCCCAATGTCTTCGGCGGGCGTGAAAACCTCGAAGCCATCCAGTTCCTGAAGGACATGAACACGATTCTGCACGGCGAGTTCCCCGGCATCCTGACGATCGCCGAAGAATCGACGGCGTGGGGCGGAGTCAGCCGGCCGGTCTACACCGGCGGCCTGGGCTTCAGCATGAAGTGGGACATGGGCTGGATGAACGACACGCGGAAGTACATGCAGCACGAGCCGATTCACCGGGCGCATCACCACAGCGTGCTGTCGTTCCGCATGGTTTACGCCTTCACGGAGAACTTTGTACTGCCGCTGTCGCACGACGAGGTTGTCCACGGCAAAAAATCGTTACTGTCGCAGATGCCCGGCGACTATTGGCAGAAGTTCGCGAACCTGCGGATGCTCTTCGGCTATCAGTTCACGATGCCCGGCAAGAAGCTGCTGTTCATGGGGGGCGAGTTCGGCCAATGGCTGGAATGGAACTACAACACGGAACTCGATTGGGCGTTGCTCGGCCACGAGAAGCACGACGGCCTGCGTCGGTTGTTGGGCGATCTGAACCGCGTCTATCGCGACGAAGCTTCGCTGCATGAAGTGGATTTCGATTCGGCCGGATTTCGTTGGCTGCAATGCGACGACTGGCAACAGAGCGTCTTCGTCTTCTCCCGCCATGCCAAGAATCCAGAGGACTTCACGATCGTTGTGCTGAACTTCACTCCGGTGCCGCGATACGACTATCGCGTCGGAGTCCCTGTCGCGTGCGGCTACACCGAAATCCTCAACAGCGACGCACAGATTTACGGCGGCGGGAACGTCGGCAACCAAGGCAAGGTCCACACTGAGAAAGTTCGCTCGCACGGCCATGCTCAATGCGTGAAGCTGTCGCTGCCTCCGCTGGGGATGCTCATCCTGAAGCCAATGGCCACCAGCCCTTCCAAGACAACGCCGCCGCGCGTGTAGATTGTTTCCACGGATGCCTGCCAATTCGGAACCAGGTTCACGATCCGCCAAATCGAAGTCTCGTGCGCCGGAGATTCTTCCCGACTGGATTGCCCGCTACGAGGTCGAGATCGACGACTCGCAGAAGGTGCTCAAGGTCAATCATCGCCGTCTGGTGGACATCGTGCGGTCAGTGCTGGCGGCCGAGAAGTGCGTGTCTGCCACGATCAGCATCGCGATCGTCGATAACAAGACGATCCACGATCTCAATGTTCGCTACTTGCAGCATGATTACCCGACCGACGTGCTGAGTTTTCTGCTGGAAGAAGAAGTCGATGCGGCCTCGTTGCCGATCCCGAAGAGCGCGCCGCGCGGTTGCGGCAAGCGGATCGAGGGGGAGATCATCCTCAGTTCGGAGATGGCCAAGAAAATGGCGACCAAGTACCGCTGGCAGCCACTCGACGAAGTGACGTTGTACGTTGTGCATGGCTTGCTGCACCTGTGCGGTTACGACGACATGACGCAAAAGAAGCAGGCGTCGATGCAGCAGCGAGAGCGTGAGGTGCTTGCAGATTGGGGCCTTTCGCCGCACTATGCCGAGCCTAAGTAACTGTGACTCGTGGGGTCGGTTTCCAACCTGCTCTACGTTTCGGAGGCGACCATGTCCGATGACTCTTCGCTGTTGCCCGGCGATCCCCCGTTTCGCCGACAGACGAAGCCCGGGGCCGCACCCGGTACGTTCCTGCCGCCACTCGATGCCGCGCCGACTCAGATTTCGGTGATTTGTTATTCACCCACGGAGATTCATGAAGAGGAGCTGGTCGAGGTCGGCAAACTCTCGGAACTGCTGCACCGCTGGCCTGTGACGTGGATCAACGTGGAAGGCTTGGCCGATGTGCGGCAGTTGGAGACGCTCGCCGACATGTTCGGCATTCACCCGCTGGCGATGGAGGACGTGGTCCATGTTCATCAACGGCCGAAAGTGGAGGACTACGGCGAGTACTTATTCATCGTCACACGCATGATTGAAGAGTCCGATCCGCTGCAAACCGATCAAACGTCGTTGTTCCTCGGCAAGAATTTCCTGCTGACGATCCAGGAACGTCACGGCGACTGCCTCAATCCGCTGCGCGACCGCATTCGCAAACATGCCGGCCGCGTGCGTCACGCGGGGCCGGATTATCTGGCGTATGCGATTCTCGACGCAACGCTCGACGCCTATTTTCCGTTGGTCGAGAAGTATGGCGATCGCATGGAGCAGCTCGACGATGCCATCGCGACCGCGCCATCGCCGAAAATCGTGTCGGAGTTGCATCGCCTGCGCACGAACCTGCTGCAAGTCCGCAAGACGATGTGGGCTCAGCGCGATTCGCTGCTGGAATTGATCCGCGACGACTCGACCTTTGTGGCTCAAGAGACGCGGATTTATCTGCGCGACTGCGTCGATCACACCGCTCAGATTCTGGACGTTGTCGAAACCTACCGCGAAATGTGCGCGGACTTGCGGGACTACTACCTCTCGCAGAACAGCTTCAAGATGAATCAAGTCATCAAAGTGCTGACGGTCCTCTCGACGATCTTTCTGCCGCTGGGATTCATCACCGGTCTGTACGGGATGAACTTCGATCCCGACCGCTCACCGTGGAACATGCCTGAGCTGTATTGGTTCTACGGCTATCCCTTCTCGCTGGGCCTGATGGCCGCGACGACGGTGGGCTTGTTGATCTACATGAAGCGCCGCGGTTGGATGGACTCGTAACTCATCGCACGCAGCGTCGCTAAGCAATTGTCAGAATTCGCGGGAATCTTTTCCGTGGTCCGCGTCTCTTGAGGACAACGAGTTCCACATCAGACGGAGACCCATCGATGAGACCGATGTTGTTGGCTTGCGTTGTTGGTTGCGCCGCATGTGTCGCCGGTTTTCTCGGATGCGGTGCGAGTGCTGGTTCGCCACAGGAGAAGATGAGGGTTCAAGCCTCGACGACTCCAACTGCCAGTGTTGCCTCCGATCGTTCGGATGACGCACCGAGCGTGTTGGCGAATCGTGTCTCGGAACGCAACGTCACGGCGACACCGCGACGAGTGATTCACTCGGCCGACATCGCCATGCAGACGCGCAATTTCACGAAGGCCGAACGAGTGATCCCGGAACTCGTCAAGCAATTGGGCGGTTACGTGACCGATATCACTCTCGATCGTCAACAGGGTGAACAACGTTCCGGCCGCTGGCAGGCGCGCATTCCGTCCGAAGCCTTTCACCTCTTCTTGGAGGAACTGGATGACGTGGGCATTCCCGAACGCCGACAAGTCACGGGCCAGGACATCACGGAAGAATACGTCGATCTCGGAGCGCGGCTCGCCAACAAAAAGCGACTGGAAGAGCGGTTGCTGGAACTGATGAAATCCAAATCCACCAGCGTCGCCGATGTGATCGAATTCGAACGGCAAGTCGCTCAGGTCCGCGAAGAGATCGAACGGATGGAAGGTCGCTTTCGTTTTCTGACCAACCGCTCGGATCTGTCAACGATCACACTATCAATTCGAGAGGTTCAAGAATATGTGCCGCCGCAGGAGCCGACGTTTGCAACGAAGTTTTCCGAGACTTGGTCAGGCACCACGGGGACTTTTCGTAGTTGGGGGGAAGGGATGGTCTTAAATGGCCTGCGAGCATTGCCCGGTCTGAGCGTGCTAATCGTCGTCGGATTACTCGCGCTGGTGAGTCCCCGCGTTGCCAAACGTCTGATGGGCAATGGTCGGCATGCGTAACCGAAGTTCTTCACTTCGAGACACCTCTCCGATCGTTGAACGACAGCCCGCATTAGTCCCACTGTCGCGTAGCCGCAGTGTTGAAAGTCGCGGAGGAAGTGGTCGAGGGTTTGTCCGAGGAAGGCCCAGAGGTATTCGATGGTTCGCGGGGACTCGCTGCGGACCAGCCATTTGAGTTTCGAGAAGACCAGTTCGATCAGGCTCAAGTCGAGACTGTACGGTGACAGGTAGACCAGTGTGGCTCCGGTGCCAGGAACAGTTCGCCGTTTATGGCACCGTCGATCTCGTCCTCACGGAACGTCATGCCGAGAGTCCAATGGCACGTGTTCTCGATGCCCCAATGCCCGCGAGCGGCTTTCGCAAACAGCATCACGTGATGCGATCGGGCAGAACTCCTCTTGGGCGGATTGGCTCGGAGAAGTATGTTGTCGCCCTCTTCCCGGGCCGCCATCACTGTCCCGTTCGCGAGCCGTCGTCATGCGTTTGATCCGATCTCCGATCCGCGTCCACATCCTGATGGATTCCCTCCTTTGGCTGCTGGCCTGTGTCAGCCCAAGTTCCTGGGCATTGGGCGATGAGCCTCGCGACGAACCTGTCGTGGTGGAGAAGCACTCGCGTGCGTTCAAGATTTCGATCGACGGCACCGAACGCGGCACGTTGACGATGCTGCTCACGAAACGCGACGACGGTACGGAAACCATGCGTGGGCAAACCGAACTGTCGTTCAATTTCATCGTTTACAAGTATCGCTACTCGTCGTCCAGGACCGAACTTTGGAAGTCTGGACGATTGCTCCGACTGGCCAACGAAGCGGACTACAACGGCGACAAGTACGTCGTACAGGCTGCGGCTCAGCAACAAGAGTTGTCGTTTGAAGTCAACGGCAAATCGCAGCGCACAGCGGCGGACGTTTGGGTCACGTCCTACTGGCGAGAACCAGAACCGCACCGAGTCGGTCAGAAGCTGACGTTGTTCGAGGCGGACAAGGGCCGCAAGCTGTCCGGTGCATTGCAGCGCGTTGGAAAGGAACAACTCGCCCTGGAAAAGAAAACGGTGAACGCGACGCGCTATCAAATCCGAGGCGATGTCGAAGTCGATCTGTGGTACGACGAAGACCAGCGGCTGATGCGTCAGCACTCCGTAGAATCCGGACACCGCGCACTGTTCGAACTGACGCAGATCATTCGCTGAGAGGCCAGCCCCGCTAAAAGACCTAACTCAACAGCCCCAACACGGGCGAGCCTTCGCAAACTCGGTGAATGCGTCCAGCTTGATCGTGCAAATCGAGTTCCGGATCGACACCCAGCAGATGCAGAATCGTCGCGGTCAGATCGGCAGGAGCGACCACACGGTCAGCCGGGTAGGCTCCCAGGCGATCAGACGCTCCGTAGGTCGTTCCGGCGTGGATGCCGGCACCGGCCAGAACCAGCGTGGCGACTTGCGGCCAATGGTCTCGGCCGGCGTTCGCGTTGATCTTCGGAGTGCGTCCAAACTCGCCCATCGCGAGGAACAGCGTGTCGTCGAGCATCCCGCGCTCGGCGAGGTCATCGAGCAGCGCCGACATCGCGACGTCGGTCGGCGGTGCGAGTCGATTCCGCAAATGCGTGAAGTTGTTCGCGTGTGTGTCCCACACTGGTGAGTCTCGTGGTCCCTCATAGTGCCAATAGACCGTGACCAGCGCGACTCCGGCCTCCAAAAGCCTTCGAGACATCAAGCAACCTTGTCCGAACAAGTGCGAGCCGTACCGGTTGCGAGTCGCCGTCGTCTCGCGATCTAAATCAAACGCCGTCTGCACCGCGCTGGACGACATCAACGAGAAGACTCGCTCACGCTGCGAGTCGACAGTCACCACACGCGATGAGAGCAGTTCGCCTCGCAACCGCTGATCGAATTCCGTCAGCAGCCTCCGTCGTTCCTTGAGCCGCGTGGCGGACACTCCTTCGGCCAGCGCGAGCGGCGGCGCAGCAAACAAGTTCGTCTTCGCCGAACCTTCGATCAACAGCGGCGAGTGCCGCTCACCCAAGAATCCGCCGGTCAGGCCAGGGAACTCGTTGACCGCATCGTCGCGGATGATTTCCGGCAGCGACACAAACGTCGGCGGACCTTGTTGCGGCCGCACCAGCGACAAGATCGAACCGACGTGCGGATGATCGGTCGGCTGTGGCTTGATGTCCGCCGCCGTCTTCGCGTTCGCCTGCGGATGTCGCCGCCCCGTCAGCATCGTGTAGCCCGCCGACGTATGGACCGTGTCGTCGTGAGTCACCGACCGCAACAACGTCACTCGATCCACTTGCCGAGCGAACTGCGGGAACAGTTCGCTGACTTGCACGCCCGGCACGCTGGTCGCGATCGGCGAAAATTCGCCGCGCACATTCGCCGGAGCCTCCGGCTTCGGATCCCACGAGTCGTGCTGCGGAACTCCGCCAGTCAGAAACAGCATCACGCAGCGTTTGGCTCGGCCGAAAGTCCTGTGATTCCCAGTCGCGGCCGACGTCTCGCGAGCGGCCAACAACTCCGGCAGCGATAACCCGGTCAGTCCCAGTGCCCCGGCTTGCAACCAACGTCGCCGCGAGCAACTCAAGTTCTGCATGCTGTCTATCGACCGATTCAACATCATCAGCCTCAACCACTCGGTTTCGCAAACCGAGCGTCCGCAAGACAGTGTGCCGCACTTCACGTTCGCCGACCAGACAAAATATCGCGACGAGATCAACTCGAAGACGGCAACTCGGCCGAGAATGTATTTCTCAACAGCCGCCAAAAACGCGCAGCGAGCGACTGTGTGCCGCAAGCGATCCGAGCTTTTCCGGGCGAGTAGAACGCCGCACCAAAAGTTTGACTGGCGGTTTCCTCAAGCAGGCGAACGCGAACCTCATAGGAGACCTCAGCCGGAGCTGATCCCGCGCTCGTGTGTCGCACCGGAGCGAGTTGTGCGACCGTCAATTCGCGGGGAACAACCTCTGAACGCGACGAGGCAATCTCTTCGACTTGTCCTTCGCGGAGTTCGCCTGGAGCGGAGAGAAATCGCAGTTGGACTCGCTGGCCGGGACGCACGAACTCGACCGCGTTTTGATCGACGAGCAGCAGTGCGTCCTGACGTGCCGGATCGCCGACGTAGCAAAACAACGTTTGCTCTCGCACCGTCGCGCCGAGGTTATCGACATCCAGCGGCGTCCCGTGCCAATCGGACAAGGAGTCCTCTGCCGTTCGCGGCCGAACGACATTCGGCGGTGGCAACACCGTTCCATCCAACGGGCTGCTCAGTCGCAAGCGTTGCACTTCGCTCGTCAATTGTTCGAGTCGCCGTCGAGCACCGGCCAATTCGTCGCGTGTGGCCGGCAGACGCATCGCCGCCGATTCGTTGTTGCCGCGCTGAGCTTCCAGATTCTTCAGCCGAGCCGTCAGACGTGCGACCTCGGCCACTCGCTGTTCGTGCTGCAACGACAACTCGTGGTTGACCAATTCGCCAAGCGGTTCGCCGGCACGAACTCGTGAACCCGCCGGCACCGCCGACTCGATGCGCCCACCGACCGTCACGAAAACTGGCTGCGCGTCCCCTGGAAATACGACGAACGGAGCACTCACCGAATGTGGCAGCGGGATCAACAGCACGGCGGCGAGCAGCAGGACACACATCGCCAGTCCATTTCTCAGCCGGCGCGGCGACGATGTCGGGCTCTTCGATCGCTGACGAATTTTCGCCACCAATTCACGCACCGGAGTCACGACCGCACCGAAGACCAGCAGCATGGAGATCGCTGTCGCGAAGACTCCCAAACCTCGGCCGAAGAAGTGATGCAGGAACCACACGATGCCGACAGTGACGAACAGCCGATACACCGCCGACAGCACTCCGTAAATCGTCAGTGCCCACCAGCGTTGAGAATTGAGTTCAACGTCGTCGTCGCTGTCACCCGTGATGATCCGCACCCACAGCGACATCACCGTCTGCCGAGCTTGCATCGCCAAGTTCGGCAAGTGCAGCCAATCGGCCAGGACGTAGTAGCCGTCGTAACGCAGCAACGGATTGCCGTTGAACAGCAGCGTGTTGACCGAGCAGACCAGCATCACGTTCAAGAACACCGAGTTCAGCAGTCCCGGCACGCTCGACCACCACAGCAGCGTCGCGACCGAAGCCAGTACCAACTCGACGAAGATGCCGGCGGCCGAGATCGCGATCCTCGGCCAACGCCGCGAGACCATCCAGGCATCGGTCACATCGCCGTAGAACAGCGGCACGAACATCAAAACTTGAATGCCCAACTCGTGACACTCGCCCCCGAAATGACGGCAGGTCAAAACGTGTCCGAACTCGTGCAGCAGCTTGATGCCGATGAAGACCACGATCAGCGGCACCAGATTTCCCAACCCGAACAGCGCGGTCGCGTCTGGCAGACGCCACACGAGCGTGTCCCAGCGCAGAGTCACCAGCAACATCGCCAGCACGATCAACGACGCGCAGGCTGCCAGCGTGATGGGGCGGAAGAGCCAGCGAATCGAAGGTTCGACGCGAAGCAGCAGGGGTTCCGGGTCGATACCTCGCCAGCGGAACGACAGCAGGTTCGACAACAGTCCGAGCTGGGCGCGACGACTCGAAATCTCTCGCTGCTTCGCGATCGAACGTCCCTGCCCCGGCAACAGCGAGGTCAGCAACCCCGACTGCACCAGCGATCCGATGAAAGCCTTCAGATTTTCCAGCGACCAAGACTCCGCCGGAAATGTGCGGCGCAACGCATCGAGAACTTCGCCGTAGGTCCGCCGACCGTCGAGCCGGCTGAACACGGCGTACTCCGCTTCACGCAATCGAAAGTACGCCAGCGACAGCGGATCTTTCAGCGTCCAGCCCGCGTCGCCACCGCCAGCCGAAGCGAGTGCGATCACGTCTCGCCGCATTCGCCACGGAATGATCACATCGGCGTTCAAGACGGACGAGGACATAACGGCTACCGCTCCCCGCTCGTCTTGGCCGGCGATGCGGTGTTCGTCGCAGTGCGGTTCGTCGAGTCGATGAACATCTCGGCTGGCAAGCCGGGACGCAGTAGTAGATCGGGATTCTCGACCTCCGCCCAAACCCGGACCTGACCGTTGACTGCGTCGATCTCCGAACTGATGAAGACGATCTTCCCTTTGACGATGGCTGGCTGGTTCTCGTCATTGGGAGTGACGCGGACTCGAACAGCCGCCCCGCGCATCGAACTGGTGATCGTGCGGCTGTCCATGAAACCCTCGACCTTCAACCGGTCGAGTCGCACGATGCGCATCACGCGCTGTCCAGGTTCAAGCCATTCACCCCGATGTCGAAAGACCTCAGCCACTTCACCGTCGAGCGGTGAACGCAGACCACGACGTGCCAGTTGCAGTTTCGCCTGATCGAGCGTGCGAGCCTTCACGTCCCGCGTCAGTACATCGACTTCTTTCTGCAACTGAGCCTGCTCGACGCTGAGCTTCAGGCGTTCGACGATTTGATCCTGCTCGACGATTGATGAGTCTTCGATTTGCTGCTGCAAGTCGGCGAGGTCTTTCTCGAACTTCGCCTTCTCGATTTCCAAATCGTTGCGTTCGAAGATCAGCCTCAAGCGATCAAGTTCGGCCAGTGAGATGCTCTTCTCGAACGCCTTGCGAGCTTGCACGGCTCGGTCGAAGTCCGCCTTCGAAGCGTCACGCGACTTCACGGCATGTCGGACTGCAACGTCGTTCTCCGCTTTCATCGCCGCGATGCGCTGCGACAGCTTCGCCTGTGCCTGATCCTGTTCGGCTTCCTTCAGCAGCGCCGCAGCGGTGCGAATCGGCACCGAATTTTTCGCTTGCCGCTCGGCAATTGCCAGATCGAGTTCCGCGCGAGCAACCGCCAGCTTCGCGTCGTCGTCATCCAACCGGCTCAGCACTTGCCCAGCTTTGACGATGTCACCCTCGCGGACTTCGAGCGTCGCCAGCACGCCGACTTCCCGCGCGGGGATGTCCGCTTCTTCGAGGACTCGCACGAATGCCGATTGCACTTTGATCGGCTCGGCTGCGGTCGCCCAAACTCCACCACTCACGATCGCGAAAAAAATCACGAGCATTCGGGACTTCATGGCGACTCTCCGTTTTAAGTTCGACGGCACCGAACGATCAGCCAACGTCGCCGTCACGCAGAGCGACGAGGCTACGTTTTCTTCCGTTGCCGATACAGCTCGCGAAAGCTTTGTTTCGGAGGAATCGGCAACTCACGCTTCTGCCCCCACGGGTTTAGGCGATTGTAGACCAGAAACCGTGGGAGCCACGACAGCAGTTTTCGTCCGACCGAGCCGGCCAATCCGAACAGCTTGGGCCGTCGCATCACGAAGCTGGCAGCTCCGAGTGCGAAGCGTTTCGACCACGGCACGAGGCCGCGAACCGCAATCTCCTTTCGCCACGTCAGCAGTTGATGATGCAGGTCGATCTTCACCGGGCAGACATCGGTGCAACTGCCACACAGGCTGCACGCGTACGGCAGCGAATGAAATTGCTGAGCGTCTCGCGACGGGGCGAGGATCGAACCGATCGGGCCGGGGACCGTCGTTTCATAACTGTGACCGCCGCTGCGACGGTAAACCGGGCAGGTATTCATGCAGGCTCCGCAGCGGATGCAATGCAGCGAGCGGCGGAAGTCATCGCTGCCGAGAATGTCGCTGCGGCCGTTGTCGAGCAGGACGATGTGCAACTCGCCGCCCGGCTTCGGCCCGTGGAAGTGCGAGCTGTAGGTCGTGATCGGCTGCCCCGTCGCCGATCGCGCGAGCAATCGCAGAAAGACTCCGAGATGTTCGGCCTTCGGAATCAGCTTCTCGATCCCCATGCAGGCGATGTGAACCGGCGGCAGCGACACACCGAGGTCCGCATTCCCCTCGTTCGTGCAGACGACGAAGCCGCCAGTCTCGGCGATCGCGAAGTTGACGCCAGTAATGCCGGCATCTGCCTGCATGAACTTGTTGCGCAGTTCGATTCGCGCGGCTTCGACAAGCGGCTTCGGTTCCGCGAGTCCTTCTGGCGTGCCGATCACGCGGTGAAATAATTCGCCGACCTCTTCCCGCTTGATGTGAATCGCCGGCAGGACAATGTGGCTGGGAGCCTCGCCGCGCAGTTGCACGATCCATTCGCCGAGGTCGGTATCGACGACCTCAAGACCGTGTCGTTCGAGGAATGGGTTGAGATGACATTCCTCCGTGAGCATCGACTTGCTCTTCACGACGCGCTTCACGTTGTGCTTCTGCAAGATGCCGAGCACGATCTCGTTGTGCTCCGCCGGCGTTGACGCCCAATGCACGGTCGCGCCAAGCTTCGTCGCGTTGGCCTCGAACTGCTCCAATAAATCGGCCAACCGCGAGATCGTGTGAGCTTTGATCGCCCCCGCGGTTTCTCGCAGCGTCTCCCATTCCGGCAGCGAGTTCGCCATGCGATCGCGCTTCGCACGCACAAACCACAACGCTTGGTCGTGCCAGTGCGTGCGAGCGTCATCGCGGGTGAAGACAGCGGCGTTGGCGGCGTGATCCATCGTTACTGATCCAAGGTCTTGAGCATCGTGTCGGCCACGAATTGATTGCCGGCCAAATTCAGATGCACTCGGTCGGAAGTCAGAATGC
This sequence comes from Candidatus Kuenenia stuttgartensis, assembly GCA_945861865.1. Lineage (GTDB taxonomy): Bacteria > Planctomycetota > Planctomycetia > Planctomycetales > Planctomycetaceae > SXKJ01. The sequence continues at coordinate 24,253 of CAMAWN010000025.1, forward strand.
CCTTCTCAGCATTGTCCTTGTTGTTGGCCTTGATGTGTTCGAGGAACGCTTTCCGAAGATCGCACAGCGGCAATTTGAGTTCCTTCGCGAGCTTGCGGCTCAGATCGGAATACTGATCGAGCTTCGCGTCGAGCGAATTCGCACCATCGAGCTTCTCGCCGATGACACTCGGCGTGCACAGGACGACGGTCGCTCCGGCGTCACGGCACTTGCCGATGACTTCCTTCAGACCGGTCACAAAGGCGTCGGGCAGCGTGCCGCGCGCCGGATCTTTTTCGCCGTGCCAGACGTCGTTGATGCCGATGTAAATGAAGACAATGGTCGGCTTCTTGGCGATGACGTCTTTGTCGACTCGGCGTTGCAGATCGGGAACTTTGTTGCCGCTGATGCCAGCTCCGATGACTTCAATCTTGAGATCGGCGTGTTTCTTATCGAGAGCTTGCCGAATCATCGTGACGTATCCGTTCGGACCGGCTCCCCCTTGAGTGATCGAATCGCCCAAGAAAACGATGCGGTCACCCGCCTTCAGTTTCACGACAGGCTCCTCGGCCAAGCTGATGGCCGGAACGAACAGCAAGCAACTCCACAACAGCAAACTCAGTCGGTGCGTCATCTCGCGTGAACTCCTTGATCAGATGAGGTCCAAAACTAGAGAGGCAGTATGATCGCCGCACCCACAAAACGCACGTTCTCCAAAATGCACAGCCACACGATTTCTCTGCCCGGTCAAACACTGGCCGCCATCTCCGCGAATGAGTCCGCTCCTGGGCCTCCCGTCGTCTTCATTCTTGGCATCACTTCGAGCGTCAATCTTTGGCTGCCGTCGATGCCAGCCGAGATTCGCGACGGTCGTCGTTGGATTTCGCTGAGTCTGCCAGGGCACCCCGCGAAGGTTGAGCGTTCGGCGATTGAATCCTGGGACGATGTGATCTCCGAAATGTGGGCCGGTTGGTCAGCACGACACGGTGTCGGCCCTCCCGATTGCCTGCCGCTCACCAAACTCGCGAAGCTGACGAATCACCGAGCCATCAGCTTGCCGTACTGGTCGATGAAATTAGCCACAACGATTTGGTGGGGACTCCGCCTGTCGATCTTCGACTTCCCTCCGAACCTGCACCATTTCGCCCGCTACCCGTGGGTCGTGTCACCCGCTCGCTTGCAGAACGAACTTGGTTTTCAGTTCCGCTACTCGTGCGAAGAAACGCTGCTGAAAATGTGGGCCGAGCACCGCCGAAAGAAGAGGAGTTGAGAATGACGAATGCGGTCTTCATCCTCAATTCGTCATTCTCAATTGCACATTGCCAGCGTCTCCCGCACCAAGTGCCCCATGTGTGGATGCGAGGGTTCCAGGTCGATGTGCAGCCCCGCTTCTCGCAAGGCTTCGGAGCAGGTCGGGCCGATCGAACCGATACGACAGCGTTGAGTCGCGGCCAAGAAAGACTCGCGCAGGCCGAGTCGCTCAGCGATCTCTAGCACGTTGCGAATCTGTTGAGCACTCGTGAAGAGCAATACGTCGAACTCGCCAGCGACGGCGGATCGGATCGCCGCCTCAAGCGGGGCCGTGTCCGTCGGCAATTCCCAGCGATAGACCGGGACGGGCAAAATGCTCGCGCCGCGAGCGGCCAAAGCCGAATACAACTCCGCGCTGGGCAGGCCGTATTCCTGAATCGCAATCGTTCGACTTTGCAACGGCTGTTCGGCGGAACCGGTCGATGCTGCAATCGCCGCAGGAAAATGGAGGCCACCGTCGATGACGTTCAGCAACTCGCGCCAGGTGTTCGGTTCGGGGGCACGATGGTCGATGCGCACGCCCCACTCACGCAAGACCGCAGTCGGCTTCGGACCACGAACGATCACGCAGCATCGTTGCAGAGCCTCGAAGAATGCCGCGCGGTCGAGTTTTGATTCAACGACTTCCAACAGCGCTCTCGCGCCGACTCCGGTCATGAAGATCACGACATCGAAGTCATCCGCGAGCAACCGATCGAGAAACTCGAACACAGTGGTGTTGTTTTCGAGCGGCACTTCGCGCATGGACGCGGCGATGGTCGCGACTCCGCCGTGGCGTTCGATCAGGGAACGCATCTCGTTTTGCTTGCGGCTTTCAAAACTGCAAACGCGCGGCGGGCAAGCCGAAGAATTCGGCGACAAGATTGAATCGGACGAGGAAATTGTCATGCCGTCAAAGATAGTCGGCGCAAAAGGAATCCGCGATGAGAAGGTCGACTGGGGAGCGTAGGCGCTCGTCCAGAATCCCTCCGACGCGGAGAAACCCCAGCTACGCCCCCAGCCGACCCACTCATCGCGGATCAGCAGCCTACAAATTTAGACCTCATCCTTGACGAGCCTCGTCGATCCGCGTGGGGCGCTCCTCGCGGACAACTCAACTTCGCCAACAGACAGTTCGATGTTCGAGGGCTTGCTTGGCAAACGCCGTACCGAGGTTCTGCGTTGCCGCGAAACTTCCGGTTATTTCGCGAGTTGTGTCCATTGGCCGCATCGACCTTCAGCCGCAGTTGCCGAGTCGCGCAGCAGCGATGTCCAAAGTCGAGGCGACGAGTCAGGATGCCACGCTCAAAGACGTCGTCCTCAAACAAGATGGCTTCGACCGGGCATTCCCCTGCGCATTGTTGGCAGTCGATGCGCGATTCGGGGTTGATGAACGTCGCTGTCCAATTTCCAGACTGGTGTTTTCGAGAATTGTCGGATGGTTTCGTTCTGCCGCATGGACGTGTCGAGTTTTAAGCAGGGTGTGGCGGCGGGAACGATCACGGTCGAGCAGGTGCTGGAGTTGTTGCTCGAATTAACGAACTGGAAGCGAGCGGTGCTCAGACGACGCGGCGATCCGCAGCAGATGAAAGAGTGGCCTGGGTTGTCACGTTCTAAAACTTCGATTGAAAGGTTGCCAAAGACGTGCGCGGTGTGTGAAGATGGCACTCGACTTTGAATCGGCGCTGAGGCTGAGTTCGGCGTTTACTCAAAAGCTCGCTTTGTCGTGGACTCGAACGAACTTCAAGACGTTTGCGACATGGGTCAGGGCAAAGCGGCGATGGATCACGGCACCTCCGAGATTGGTGAGAGGTAACCAGTATGCAGCCGTTCGACTGGCTCACCAGGTTCTGTACGAAACGGGGACTCGCGGGAAGAAACCGGAGGCATTCCGCTGCGTGTCACTGGGCCATGCGTTCACAGTTTGCTCCACCGTTGTCGGGGATCGAGTTGCTGGAGACACGGCTCGTCTTCGCGGTGTTCAGCATCGTCGACGCCTCGGCGACCGAAGGTTCGGGTGTGGTGTTCACGATCACGTTGTCGAATGCGGTGGACGAGGGCACGTCGGTGACATTCACGACGACCAACGGCACAGCGACGACGGATGACAGCGACTACACGGCGGTCTCATCGCAGACCGTGTTTTTCACGGCGAGCACAATCTCGCAAACAGTAACCGTCAACACCACGGCTGACGAAAAATTCGAAGCCAATGAGGCGTTCGCGGTCACACTCTCAAACCCGAGCGTCGGAACTACGATTGCGGCGGCCACGGCCACCGGCACGATCACGAATGACGACCACGTGGACATCCTCTATGAAGATAGCAGCAATCTTGGGCTGGCGGCCTCCGTGGTCAACGGTCGCTTGCTGGTCAAGATCCAAAACGTCTCTCAGACTCAATTTGACCTTGTGGATCCGGCATTTATCCAATCGATCACCATCACGGGTGGTACAGGGGCCGATTCCATCAATTTGACGGACCTGTCATTGAGCACGTACTCACGACTGACGAGGGTATCACTCAACGGTGGTGCGGGAGACGACACGATCGTCGGCTCGAACTTCGATGAGACGATTCGTGGCGGACTCGGCAATGATTCGCTCAATGGCGCGGGCGGAACCAACACGCTGTCCGAATCCGAAAACGTCAACTTCATGCTCACCAACACCAGCCTGGTGGGCGTTGGCACGGACACGCTCGCGAATCTGCATGTTGCCAATCTGACCGGCGGGACAAGTCGAAACACATTCACAGTCAGCGGCTGGACTCGTGCGGGAAGTCTTGTCGGCGGCGGAGGCACGGGCGACACGATCGTCGCCCGCAAGAATGTCAACTTCACGCTGTCGAACTCAGTACTGCAAACCACCGACGGCATGAATCTGTCGTTGAGCGGATTCACGAAAGCGAAGTTGACCGGCGGCGTGGGAAACAACATGTTCACGGTCGATCGTTGGACTGGCACGGGAAAAATCACCGGAGGCACGGGCACGGATACGTTGTCCGCCACGCGAAATGCTCGCACGACATTGACCACGACGTCGCTGGTGGCCACAGGATTTGGCACGCTCACGTTGTCGAGCCTGGAGACGGCACAACTGACGGGTGGCGTCGGGAACAATCTTTTCGCGGTCACCGGTTGGAAGGGCACGGGGTCGGTCACCGGCGGAGGCGGCACGGACACGATCGTTGCGTCTCGCAATGCGAACTTCACGCTGTCGAACACGCAGTTGCTGGCGTCGAACGGCCTGGCGATGACGCTCTCGGGATTGAGCATCGCGAATCTGACTGGCGGCACAAGCGCGAATCGCTTCACCGTCAGCGGTTGGACTGGCAGTGGCAAGATTGATGGTTCGACCAGCGCCATCGGCACCTTCGATCAGATCGTTGCCGTTCGTGATGCCGACATGACGTTGACGAACACCTCACTGACGGCAGCCGGCTTTGGCATGCTAACGCTGGTCGGCATTGAAACCGCGGATCTCAGTGGCGGAGCGGCCGCGAACAAGCTGATCGCGAACCTCTTCACGCTCGGCTCGGTGACTCTGCAAGGCGGCGGCGGCAGCGACGTGCTGATCGGTGGCTCGAAGAACAATTCGTTGATCGGTGGCGCGGGCCGCGACACGATCATCGGCGGAGTCGGCAACGACACGCTCCGAGGTGGCGACGATGATGACACGCTCATCGGCGGCTTGGGAGCGGATTTCGTTTTTGGCGACTCCGGCAACGACCTCGGTCTCGGCGGCCGAGGCAGCGCGGCTCGCGGCGGCAATGGCCTCAACGACGCCGGCGACATCCTCGATGCGTCGATCGAAACCATCAACGAAGCTTTCGCGACGCGGTTTACTTTCGAGTAGTCGTCTTCAAACGCGAACCGCAATCCAGCCGCACAGAGCGCGTGAGCTTTTCCAAACAGGCCAGCAAGGAGCGTTCTGCGGCCTCAACGGACTTCGGTCAAAGAAGCCTCAAAACGGCAACGGCGATCCGATTCGTTGTTGTCGAGCCAATTCCAGCAACTTCGCTCCGAGCGCGACATCCTCAACCGCGAGGCCGACCGACTTGAAGAGCGTGATGTTCTCCGGCAGTGCGCGGCCGGTATCGCGACCGGTGACGATGTCCGCGAGTTCGTGCATCAACGGCCAATCAGTCGCGCCCGCTTCGATCGCGGGGATGAAGTCGCCGGCTTCAAGACGACATTGCTCGACACTGTCGCAGATCAAACTGTCGGCGCGGCGGATGGTCGTGATGTCGACTTCGGCCTTCGCAAGGAAATTCGAACCGATGACATTCAGGTGCGTCCCTTCCTCAATCGCTCGGCCGTTGAAGATCGGTGTTTTGCTGGTGGTCGCGGTGATGACGATGTCTTTGTCAGCGGCCACTTCATCGGGGGCATGTCCCGGTATCACTTCGATCGCGCAGTATTCCGACATCTGTGCCGCGAAGGATTCGCGTCGAACGGCGTCGCGGCAATAAACCTCGACTCGTGAAATCTTCCGCACGGAGCAAACGGCCTTGAGCTGCGTCGCTGCTTGCAACCCAGCACCAAACAGCCCGACGACTTTCGCGTCGGGCCGCGCGAGGAATTCGGTGGCGACACCACTGGCCGCGCCCGTGCGGAGTTGGCCGAGAAAATCCGCTTCGATGATTGCCAGCATTTCACCGGTCGCGAGGTCGTACAGCCCGACGTGAAAACGCGATTTCTCGCGCGTGGTCGAATACGCCTTCCAGCCGCCAATGCCGAGGTACTCGCAGGCTCCCGACATCGTGTGCAGCAACATTTTCCCAGCTTGAACGCGCTGCCGCGGCACGTTCTTCGCGCGGCCGTTGGCCAGCTCGCGAAATAACTCTTCGACGACCTCAATGGCCGTCGGCATGTCGAGCAATTCGCGGACATGATCCTCGGTCAGAAACAGCGCAGCCATGATCGCCCTTCCGGCAGAGTCACCGGAGGCGTGTCGCTAGGCTTCGACCAATGCGGCGAAATCCATCAGCGTGAGCGGCTCATCGGCGGCTTCGCGATCATAGACGTCCTTCCGCAAGATCGAAACATCGTCGAGGCCGCTCGTTTGCCGCTTCACAGCGGTTTTGATGACGCGACAAAACCCAGCACGACGCGCCAGCGAGTGGTGCTTCTCGAGTGGTGTTTCTCGGCAAACCACTCGCTCGCGCGTCGTGCTAGTCCCTCAATACCAACCGCCCAATTTGAAACATTGGCCGGCTCTCAGCGAGTCACCGGGACGGCAACGCCGCGGCTTGTGGGAGAATTTTTTTCGAATTCTTTCCGAATTTGGAAAAATCCCTGAGAGAATCGCCGTGTCGGCTCCGCCTTGAGTGTGTCGGTTTCTTTTCTCTTCAGGAGTTTGCCATGCGATCTCGATTCCTGGTCCCCTTCCTGGCGGTTATTTTGTGTGCCGCTTCCAGCATTTCGGAGCCACAGCGGTTCTCGACAACCGCCTCCGCATCCACGGTCGCGGCGGACAAGAAAGTCAAAGCCTCGGTCTCCGGGACGGGCAAATCCAAGTTCGCGGCCGAAACCGATGCCAAACGCGCCGCTCGCGAAGTGGCCGGTGGTTCCTACCGAACGATTCGCTCCAGCACCACCGGCAGCGGCAGCAGTTGGACCTGCGCCATGACCATCGAATACTCGGAAAAGAACTGAGCGTCCCTGGCCCCGAGAGGTCTGGAATCGCCGTCTCTTGTTCAGCAGCCAACTCCACAGAAGGGCGTATTCATGTCTGAACTGATTCGTTTTAAGTGTCCGGAGTGTGGCAAGTCTCTTTCGGCGAAATCGCAATTATTGGGCGGTCCACGAAATGTCCCGAGTGTCAGTGTCGGGTGCAGGTGCCGGCTCCCGCGGTGGTGACCGACGACATCTTGCAGTATCTGCAAGAGACCGAGCCAGCGGCGGCACCACCGCCGTGCTCGATGATGACTCACGAGCCGTTCTACACCGCGACCTTCACGACGACTTTTCGAACGGCTGCCGGTTGGCCATCGACGGCGGAGCCAGGAATATGGCCGTCTTCCGGAAAAAAAATCGTGAAGCTCCCGGTTGGAACCTTTACGAAACTTCCGCTGCCATCGAACAGCGCGTAGTCGACCAGTTCATCGTACGGCTTCTTGACAGTCAGCGTCTGGATGTTCGCGTAGCCCATCTCCTCGACGCCGGCGGCGACGAATTGCACGTCGATATATTTTCGATGTGCCTCCCAAACTCCCTGGTCACGAGTCTTGGTCGTGTTGTCCTGCACGAGCGCGTAAATTTGCTCGCCTTGAATTGGAATCTTCCCGACAGGCAATTTGGTGCAGTCGTTCTCTTGCAGATACTTCAGCGCCGCTACGATCCGTTCGCCAAGTCCGGCGTAACGAGAAGCATTGTTCAGCGTGTCGAGAATCATTCAATCATCCTCTTGGAATTGCCTGAGCGTGAAGGTCGAATCGTGTGAGCGATTCACCGAGGCCCGCCGGGCCTCACTCGATTTCATTTCGCCGATCCTGTCGCCGCGAAGCAAAATATCTGCGTCCGCGTGCGGACATACAGGCCGCCACCGGCGATGGCGGGTGTGGCGATGATGCTCTCACCGACGTCGTTCACAGCGAGTTCCTCGTAGTCTGCAGCATTCTTCAACACCGCGACATTGCCGTTTTCACTGGCGAGATAGATCTTGCCGTCACCAAAAATGGGTGACGCGAAATAGCCGCCACCGCTGCCGATTCGTTTGGGAGCGCGGACCGGTTCCCCTTTCTGAATGCTGAAGACGGTGCTGATGCCACCCTCTTTGACCAGAAACATCCGGCCGTCAGAAACGAATGGCGAGACGATGTGATCGGTGTTCTTCGTCTTGTGTTTCCACAAGAGATGCGACTTCGTGACGTCCCCTTGGCCTCCGCCGCGCACCGCCAGAATGAACTGCTCGGCCGCCGCGTCGCCGCTCTGCTTGAAGTCACCACCCGCGAAGTTGTCGGGGTGCAGGAACGCGACGTCCAACTCTGGGCCTTCGAGGAAGCCGTCTTTGTTGAGGTCGCCCCGGTCGAACGTCTTCTTGAAAAACGCCTCCGGGATCGGCTGCTTGCCGACGAACCGTTGAATCTCCGCCTTGTCGAGCTTGTTGTCGTTGTTACCCACCTTCTCGTCGCGGTCCACGGACGCCAGCCATTGATTGGCGATCGCGCCGCTTTGCACCGAGATGTAAATCACACCGTCGAGACAAACGGGAGTCGTCTTGATGTTTCGCAGCATGACCTTCGCAAACCAGCGACGCTTGCCAGACTCTGGGTCGTAGCCGATCAACCGGCCGGTACCCGCAACGACAATCTCATCGCGGCCGTCGACCGTGTTGACGACCGGGTGCGAATAATTCACCGCCATGTCAAGCCGCTCGTCCTTCCATCGCAACTTGCCGGTTGCCTTGTCGAAGGCATAGAAGGCGGGATTGAGATCGTCGTCCTGGCAAAACAAGACCAAGTCGCGATACAGCACCGGCGACATTCCCGGCCCCCACTTGAAGACGAAGAACGGAGTCGGGAGTTTCTGTTGCCAAACGTCCTTGCCCGTCCGAGCATCGACGGTCAGCAGGCCCAGCGTGCTGAAGTAGAAATAGACTCGCTCGGCATCAGCGGCTGGAGTTGCACTGGCTTGACTGTTCGTCGCATGAACTTCGTCGAGCGGTCCGGTCGCCCAATCGCGTTGCCACAACTTTTTTCCGGTGGCGGCATCGAATGCAAATAGGCTGATGGTTTCGTCCGTGGTCATGCCGCTCACGAAAACTTTCCCCGCCGCGACGACCGCGCCACCGACACCGTCGCCCACCTTGGCAGACCAACGAACGTTTTCCGTGGCCGAGAACTTGACCGGCAGCGGTTTGTTTCCCGTCGAGATGCCCGTGGAATTCGGCCCCCGAAACTGCGGCCAGTCGTCGGCTTGGACGAGCACCGGAAAGATCGCGGACGCCAGCAGAATGCCGACTGGAATGCAGCTCCTCAACAGGGCCTTGAGTCTGGGACGATCCTGAGAACAATCGCTGCGGCTCATCTCGGTCATGTGAACTCTCCCGTAATTTGAATCTGTGATCGTTTCACCCAGGAGAGCCGTCCTACGGCAGTCTCCAGCGGACAACTTCCAAGTGTGTCTTTCCGTCTTCGCCTCGGTACGAGTACGACGTGACAAGCACGCCCTCTTTGAGCTGCACGGTCGGACCGAAGCCGCCTCCCTGATCCTTGCCGACTGGCGTTCGCGTGTCGAGCATCAGCCGATCGTGAGCAAAATCGAGTTCAAATCCGTCGTCGGTTTCGCGGCCGAAAATCGCTCGCACTCCGAGCGGTGGCTTGAGATCACGAACCGTGAACGTCAGCAGTAGTCGCTTGTCGTGCAGCCGCAGCAGCGACATGTACATCTCGCCGTAATCGCCGAAGTCGCGGATTCGATCAAAGGTTTTTCCGCGGTCGGCTGACGAGAACAGGATGAAGTGATCGGCTTGATCATTCCCCGCTTTGATCGGCCGATCTTTGATCGGCATCTCGTTGCTGTCGACGCGGACCAGCGCCCAGACTTTTCCCGATTGAGCCTGCCACAGCCACGTCTCGCCGCCGAAGAAGCCGTATTGGCTTTTGAAATCGCGAGGCTCGCACTTCTGCGACTTGTCCCAGGTCTGTCCGTTATCGGTCGAGCGCCAGACAAAATACGGGCCGCCTCCGCCGTCGTAGTCGACACCCAACAGCAATGAGCCGTCGCCCAATTCCAGCACGTTGCGAGTTGTGTGATTACTGGCCTTCGGCTTGATCTGCTCCGATTCGACGCGTGTCGATTGCCACGTCTTGCCGCCGTCGGTCGAGCGATGCAGGAAGCCGGTGGTGTAGCCCCATTCGTTGCGCACATCCTGCGCTAACAGGTGACCGGAGATAAAGATGGTGCCGTTCTTGAGCACCGTCAGATACGGCTCGCGGCCGAGCAAGTCGAGCGGTTGCGGGCCGGTCCATGTGCGGCCGCCATCCGGCGACCGAAACAACAACGTCTGTTCGAGAACTTTGTTGCCATCGCGTTTATGCTGATGAAACGCAGTCAGCAGCAACTCGCCACTCGGCAACTTCGCAATGCACGGCTTGTAGTCATCCGCCTCGCCGAGCGGAATCCGCTCGACAGGGATCGTATCTGTCGTCAGCAATTTGCGATTCGCGATAGTGACTGTGCTAGATTCCTCGGCATTGGCCGACGAGACGAACGCCAACAGTACGAAGACAGCCGGAAAAAACAGTGACATCCGTCGCAAGATCGTCCCCTTCACAGCAGTTCCTGAATCGGCTGTCCGCCGCCGACGATGCTCGTGGGCCGGCCGCTGGAATCTTCGTAGTGGGTGTCGAGCGGAATGCCGAGAGTGTGATAAATCGTTGCCAGCAGATCGAGCGGCGTGACGAGTCGCTCCTGAACCCCGCCGCCCCACTTCTCGCTCGCCCCGACGACCCGTCCCCCCCGAAGGCCGCCGCCGGCCAGCAGCACACTGAAGCAGTCCGACCAGTGATCGCGGCCCGCGTGACCGTTCATCCGCGGTGTGCGGCCAAACTCGCCAGCACAGTAAATGATGACGTCGTCCAACAAGCCGCGTGCATCGAGGTCTTCGACTAGAGTCGCAATCGCGCGATCCAACGGCGGCAAATGTTCGTCCAGTCCCTTCTCAACTTCGTTGTGATGATCCCAGTTCCCCGTGTTGATGTTCACGCAACGAGCCCCCGCTTCGACCAATCGCCGAGCCAGCAAGGCACTCTGTCCGTAGCGATGCCGGCCGTATTGATCGCGCAGCTTGGGATCTTCCGCTTTGAGATCGAATGCGGCTCGCATGCGTTCCCCTGCGACCATCTCCAGCGCCTGTTGCTTGAACGTGTCGAGTCCCTCCATCACGCCGGTCTCATCAATGTCGCGACGGAGTGTGTCGAATGTTTTGAGCAACGCGCGGCGCGAATCGACGCTGCGCGCGGTGAGTCCGCCTGGCAAAGACAAGTTCGGCACCTTGAAGTCCGCCGCGTTGGGATCGGCTCCCACTTCAAACGGATTGAACGCTTTACCGAGGTAGACGGCTCCCTGATATCCAAACGATTCCGACTTCGGGATCGTCACATACGCGGGCATCGGCGGCTGACGCGATCCCAGCGAACGCGCGATGACCGAACCCAGCGCCGGCTTCTGTGCGGCGTTCCGGGCGAGCGTCGGTCCGAAGTAACCGGTCTGCATCCAGTGAGCCGACGGGGCGTGAATTCCATTCTCGTGATGCACCGAGCGGACGATCGACAGTCGGTCCATGACTTTCGCTTGAAGCGGCAGTCGTTCGCTCAGCACGACGCCGGGCACGGTCGTGCCAATCGGCTGATACATGCCACGGTACTCGGCCGGCGCATCGGGCTTCACGTCGTAGCTGTCTTGCTGGCTGACTCCGCCGTCCGTCCAGAAGATGATCAGCGACTTTTTGCTCGTGGAACGTCCCACTTCCGCCGCTTGAGATTCCAGCCGCAACAAATCGGCAATCCCCAGGCCCAGAAGTGGGGCACCGATTTGCAGAAAGCTCCGGCGTGTGGCACCGGAGCAGTTCTGGAATGAGTGTCCTTCGATTCGCAACATGGCAGGGACTCCGGACAGATCAATGATTGAACAGGAACTCGTTGGTCGCCAACAGTGACCACAGGAGCGAGCGGCAGGCCTCCGCTCGATCAGGTTCAGCGGCAAGGAAATCGACAGCAGCCTTCAATTCTTCCGGTCGCAGCCGTCGGGCCAGGACGCGCAGAAACATTTCCGTCGCGAGATCGGCGTGTGATTTGTCGCTGGCGGCGAGTCGCTGAGCGTAGCCGGTCTTTTCGATCAGCTTCCGTTGGATCTCCGCCGAATTCACCAATTCCAACGCCTGCGTCAGGGCCGGGGAATCGACTCGTTCGCATTCGCAGGCCGACATCCGCGCGGGTCGGCCGAAGACATCCAGAAAATGGGCGGCGACGTTTTCGTCGGGCAGTTCGATCGCGCGAGTGCCAACGGCGACGCCGGGGAAGTCCGTCGGCACATCTAGGATTTGGCTGATGCCGTCGAGCAACACTTCGGCCGTCACTCGGCGCGGATAGAACCGGGCAAACGTCTGCGTGTCCCCCGCGTTGCCAGGGTGTGGAGCCGACTCGAGGCCGTAGGCGTAGCTGCTGGTGATGACTCGGATGAGATGCTTCACGTCGAAGCCACTGGCGATGAAATCTTGAGCCAGTGCGTCGAGTAGTTCGGGGTTGCTCGGCGGATTCGTGCTGCGAGCGTCGTCGATCGGGTGAACGATGCCTCGACCGAGGAAGTGCGCCCACATCCGATTAGCCATCGTGCGGGCGAAGAACGGATTGTTGGCGCTGGTCATCCACTGCGCGAGATTATTGCGCGGATCGTCATGCAGGCCGAGCGAAAACTCACTGCCACCAAGCGGTCGCGGCTTGAGGATCTCGCCAGTGCGCGGATGCAACACGTCGCCGCGTTCCTTGAGGAAGATGATCTCGTCGGTCGGCACTTCGGCATCCGCGAAACCTCCCTTTCGACCGACACGAGAAAAGACGGCGGCCAAGCCAAAATAGTCCGATTGGCTCCAGCGTTCGGTCGGGTGGTGATGACACTGAGCACACTGCACGCGGACGCCGAGAAAGGCCTGCGCGACCGACTCGACGTACTCCGGCGACTTCCGCACGGTGCGATACCAAATCGCCGGCGGGTTCTCGTTCTGGCTGCCGCTGGCAGTGAGCAACTCGGACACGAACTGGTTGTACGGCTTGTTCACCGCCAGCGAGTCTCGAATCCACGCAGCGAACAACGTCGTCCCCGCGCGCTGCTTGCTGGTCGAATAGCCGGCTCCACGGTTCTGCAAGATGTCGGCCCACTTGAGTGCGAAGTAGCTGGCGTATTCTGGCCGTTCCAACAGCCGGTCGATCAGCCGCGAGCGTCGATCGAGGCGAGTGTCGGCTAGATACTCCGCAACTTCCTCGCTGGTTGGCAGCGAGCCGCAGATGTCGATCGTCACGCGGCGAATGAACGTCGCGTCGTCGGCCGGCGCGGACGGGACAACTCCCAGCCGTCGCCACTGCCGCAGCAAGTGGCGGTCGAATGACGCCGCTCCGAGTTTCGGTTCCAACTGATTGAGCTGTTGCTGTGCGGCAGTCATCTTTGCGGGGTCGCTCGCAAACGGGACGGCCGCATGAAACGTGGCGATCTGCTCACCGAATCGGGCCATCACCGACACGAGTCCGTGTTGCGAACTGGTCGTCACCAATCCGTCTGCATCGACGGACGCGATGTTCGGCTCGTTGGACTGGTACACGGCCTGACGAGCCACATCGCGCGATGTCCCATCGGAAAAGAACGCCATCACTCGCAGTCGCTGCGACGAGTTGGTCGCGAGGATTTGCTCGTGCGGCGAAAGCTCAATGCGCATCAGTTTCGGATCGTCGTCGCGAGGCGCGGTCGCTCCTTGAGCGATCCAGTCGCGCAGAATCTGGTAGTCGTCGCTGGACTCATTCAGCCGCCGACCGCCACCGTGCGGCATGCGGGAGGTCGCCTTGAGCAACAGCAAGCTGCGATCCGGATCGGGGAGCGACAATCGACGTCCTCGGGCATCGGTGACAATCGCGTCGTAATCCACGTCCGGTTCAAACCCGAACAACGAGAGCTTGAAGCCATTCTGTCCCGTCGCCTTGCCATGACAGCCACCGCCATTGCAACCAAGCTTGGTCAGGATCGGCACGATATCGGTTCCGAAACGCACAACGGGAGCATTCGGCGTCTCAGCGGCCTGCACCGCAACGCCCAATGAAATCGCGCACGCCAGCAGCAGTTGCCATGCGGTGTGTTTGCGTTTGGTCATGCAAGGTTCCAGTCGTTGCTAATCTCGCCAGAGATTGGAATTGATCACTCAATCGCCCAAAGTCTGGCGACCTTGGCTACTCCAAAATCTCCAACGGGAAAAAACTGCTGCCGAAATAGGTAGGCTCATCTTCGACGACGCCGACCGTGAACAGCCGCAGAAACTGCTGTCGGCCGAGTGGAGCGTCGTCATTGATGACAATTTGCAGAGTCCCCTTGTCCGTCTGACCGGTGAAGGTTTCGCCTCGTCCGCGCAGGCCGATGACGTCTGTCACGCGACCGGGAGCGGCCAGTTCCGTGTGCATCTTGCCAATGAAGCCATTGAGCCGTTTCGCCGAATAGCTCACTTTGATCGTTTCACCTCGCTTGGCTTGCGTCACCGCGAACGGATCGACCTCCACGAGGATCGCTGCGGGTTGCACATCGAAGGTGATGGAATTGCTGACGACCGCTACCGTTTCCGTTTTCTTGTCGGGAGTGGGGACTGTGGTCTCGGCACGGACAACCAGCGAGTAACGTCCGACGGGCAACGTCGGCGGCAGATGGAAACTGAGATACCCCTTTTGCTGGCCGGCCGGGATGACCGTCGTTTGATTGTGGATCGAATCGGGAAGCCCCATGCCGATCAGTTTGACCGGGGCTTGATGACCGGTGTCGCGCCGCTCGATGTGGATGGCAACGTCGAGCACTCCACCGGGCGAGTGCTTCGGCGACAGCTTGCCGTAGAGATGATGGTCCAGCGTCTCGTGAGCATCGGCCGTGATTCGCAACGGCGCTTCGCCGGCGACCGCGAGCGGGATTTGCGAAGTGATACGTCCCCATCCATTCGGCGTTCCTGATCGGACGATCGTGCCGCCACGCACCGGGTGACTCTTGCGTGCGGACTCTTCCGCGACTCCCTGCAGTTTCAATTCGCCGAAGAGAGGCGATGCATTCCGATCGGCCGAAACAATCAATGTCGTCGCATCCACACCGGGGCCGAACCAGACGCCGGAGCATTCGATTCCGGCTGGAAGATCCTTGGCGGAGACGTGAATCGCTCCGTCGCAGCCTCGCCGCCGAAACACGAAAAGATCGAGCACCTCGCGTCCTCCGCGCCGCACGTTCAAGCCAGCGAGGTCATCGCGACGCGGAACGGCCACGAGTTGAAAATCGGGTTCCTCACGACGAATGCTCAGTCGAAAGGTCCGCCGCGGATCGGCTTGCAGTCCGCCGATCAGGTTTCGGATCGCCACCAAGTAGCGGCCATCCGCCGGACAGACCCAGCGACCTGCCGGATCGAGATGAGACGTCGGGAACCCACCGCCGATGCTTCGCAAATCATCGCCGAACTGCGCCAGTTCCTGCTGACCCGCTGGGTCAAGCACGCTGATCTGCAAATCGACCGGAGATTGAAGGCGTTGTCCGAGCGCCTCGATGAAGAACACTTCGCCGCGCCGAGCGGGAATCGCAAACCAATCTCTTTCGTCACCCGCCACAAGTTGACCGCTCACTTCGCAGGGAACGCTGACCTCCTGCGCTGACGACGGCGAGTGATTGCCGTCACGGTTCAACGTCACCGGCACGTCAGTCACGCCAATCATCACCGGCTCGTGACCGCCGGGAATCTGATAGGCGAATCCTTCGAGTATCGCTTGCGACGGCTGTAGTCGCACGGGCAGCGGCCAGGACGTTTCGGCTAGCGAAGCGGGGATGTCCACATCCAGGCGATCAAAGTCGTCGAGCATTCGGGAGGGCGAGGTTCCTGTCGAGCCGTCATTTCCCGCACGACGCGGCTCGGCAGGAGCCCCGCCCTCCTTCAAGTTCCAGCCATACAGAGCGACGCGCGCCGGCTTGCCGCGCTGAATGACGCTCGGCACCGAGAACACCACGCGCGGGCCGGTGTCGATGTCGAGCCGATAGTAGTGCTCGGCGCTACCCGACGAAGTCAGATCCTGCACCCTCACGACGTAAGAGCCGTCCGCTGGAACGCGAAAGTCGATCAGCGGGTCGATGCCGAAATAACCACGATTGACTGCAAGGCGTCTGCCTGTCGCGTCAAAGACTTCCAGCACCGCACGCAGTCGTGAGTCGATCCGCTCCGCCGAGCATTCGATGATGACGCGCTGTCCTTGTTTCGCCTCGAAGCGGAAGTGATCCGAGTCGCCGGCTTTGTCGAGTCGCCCGTTGATCACGAGATCCAGCGGGACCGACATCGCCGCTGACGGCGTTTCGTTCGGCTCTACCTCCGATTGCTCCGCCCGATTGCCGATCGCAAATGTCCTCGGCGAGCTGACGCCGTTGTCGCCGACAGCCCACAAATCGCACAGACCCGGTGGTGTGCCTGCCGGAATCGTCAGTCGCATGCGACTGGGGTCTAATCGCTCGCAACGGACGCCGGGAACATTGCAATGCAGAGTCCGAAGTCCTTGCAGGTTCGTGCCGCTGACCGTTACTTCCACCGACTGCCCAACCTGCCCGCCCGTGGGGAAAACCGTGTTCAGCAGCGGCGGCACCTGTCCGAAAGCCGAGCGCCCGACGAGCGTCGCCAAACACACGGCGACGGACAGCAGCACTTCGCGGTATCGGCTGCGAACAATCATCAACCACTCCCCACACGGCCTCATAACGAAATCGATCGAAGGTTGCTCTCGTCACAATATATCGTCCGCTGTTGATGGACGGCTAGCTCCGAGCGGAAACACCGAGTTTGTCCATCACGCATTGAACTGATTGTGCGAATTCCACCGACTGGCGCGAATGCCGCTTGTGAGTCCCTTCGAGAGACCCCGACGATCAAACGACGTCCGGCAAACCAAACGGCGAACGGTACTTCTTGCTCAGGAGTTGATTGGCCTCGTCGCAATCGACGAAACGCTCAGTCTTGGGATCGAAATCGAGCCGGCCGCGAGTGCGGAGCGCGATCTCTCCCAGATGCACCAGCGCGCAACTGCGATGCGCGACCGCCGCCGAAGCGCGCGTTGGCGTCCGCTTGCGAACGGCATTGAGGAACTCGGCCATGTGTTCGGCGTAGCCGCGCTCACCGCGCAGTTCTTTGCCTTCGGTTGGCCCCGGAGTTCCCTTCGGTCCTTGGAAGACGCTGAACGCTCCGCGGCGCGAGAAGATCATGTAGCCCTCAGTGCCGTAAAACACGTTGCCGTTGTCGAAGCCATGCAGGCCGTAGGCTGTGAAAGGGTAGTTCTCGTAGATCAACAGCCGGCCGTCGGGATATTCGTAAGTCACGTTCATGTTGTCCGGGTACTCGCTGGCGTGACCGTCGAGCAACATCCTTCCGCCGCGAGCTGTGATCTGCTTCGGCAACGTGTCGATGCCGAGTCCCCAGGCGGCCATGTCGAGATCGTGAATCCCGTCGTCGCCGATCTCACCGTTGCCGTAGTCGGCGAACATCCGCCACGTCTGGTGAAAGCGATGCGGATTGAATGGCCGTTTCGGCGCGGGACCGAGCCAGCGATCGTAATCAACTCCCTCTGGAGGCATCCTGTCCGGCAGCGGCTTCTCGACCGTTCGAGTCTCCGCCGTCCACGCGCGAGCCACTTTCACTTGTCCGATGATCCCTTCCTTCAACAGCCGGCCAGCTTTCTCGGTGACTGGACTGCTGCGCATTTGGCTCCCTTGCTGGACGACTCGGCCGTATTTCTTCGCGGCGGCGATGATCAGCGGTCCCTCGTTGTAGACGTGCGAGATTGGCTTCTCGATGTAGACGTCTTTCCCCGCCTGCATGGCGGCCAGCGCGATCGGAGCATGCCAGTGATGCGGCGTCGCGATAATGAGCGCGTCAACATCTTTATCGGCGATCAGGTCTTCGTAGCGTGCCGTCCGCTTCGGAGGTGCGGATTGGAATTCGCGTGTGACGTGAGTATTCATCTTGTCGACCTGTGCGGGATCGACGTCACACAGCCACGCGATCGACGCGGCTTCGCGACGGCTGACGAGACCTTTGACATGGCTCGTCATGATCCCGCCGCAGCCGATGATTCCCAACCGCACTTTCGCCGGCTTGTCGTCGGCAAAGACAGGCGCTCCGCCGAGTGCCGTCGCCGCTGCGACGATGGCCGCTGCTTCCGTGGAATGCTGCAAGAACTGACGCCGGTTGGTCTCGCGGTTCATGACTGGCTCCTGAGGCGATGGAGTGGTAGTAACGAACCGCATTCTTATCACTGACATTGTCGATGTCATGTCAAGAGGGGCAAAGTTTGATTCGACGTGGTGGCTGCGCGAGTCGGCGAACCTGATGCGATCGGTGTGGCCTGTGCTGCGTTGACGACCCACGGCTTGACGGAGTGAACGCGAGCTACCTTCCGCCGTCTCAATTGAGAGTGATGTATGAAACGCTGCAGGGGCTGATTCTGAGGCACTTTGCGAAGAATTCGCGGAGAAATCAGAAATTGACACGATTTCAGCGGACTTCCATAATCCCGCCCCTTCTCAGATTGGCCAATTCTGCCTCGTCGTGCGCGAGGTACGTGTCTTGCCGAAGTTCTCGGCTCACCCAGGGAAAGGAATCCCGCGATGAGCGATCTTGCAAACCGCTCCAATTTCAACACGGATGTTTCGTCGGTCGGCCTCGAAGACGTGCATGAAGTGCGGCTGCGCGGATTGGCCGCCGCGAAC
>CAMAWN010000026.1 GCA_945861865.1 Candidatus Kuenenia stuttgartensis
GCGGGACCGTGTTTCTCGACGAGGTCGCTGACATCCCACTTCCGTTGCAGATCAAACTGCTACGAGCGCTCGAACATGGCGAGATCGTTCCGGTTGGCTCCGACAAACCGCGCACGATCGACTTCCGATTGGTGTCAGCGACGCACCAAAATCTCAGCGAGAAGGTCGGCACCGGAGCGTTTCGCCACGATCTGTTCTTCCGGCTGGTGACGTTTCAAATCGAGCTGCCGCCGCTGCGCGAACGGGGAGCCGACCTCCTCGAACTGACCGAGCATTTCATCACCAGCTTGACCGCCAAAAACCAACTCCCGCGGCCAACGCTCAGCAAGCGAGCCGAAGCCGAGCTGGCCCGCCGCCCGTGGCACGGCAACGTTCGCGAGTTGCGAAACACGATCGAGCACGCCGCCATCATCGCTCGCGGTGGGCAGATCGAACCGGATCAATTCCCACCACCGGCTCCTCCCGCCGGAGTCATCACTGACTCGACACCAGCCGCGACGCTCTCGCAGCTCATTCAGCAATGGGCCGACACTCGTTTGCGAGAAGACGGTGAACGAGAAGACCTCTACGAACGCTTCTTGAGCCTCGTCGAACCGCTGCTCTTGAACGCCACGCTGAAACACGAACTGGGCCAATGCACATCCGCGGCCCGCAAGCTGGGCCTGCATCGGCACACGCTGCGAAAGAAACTCGACCAGTACGGGATCGAGTAGCTCAGAAGGCAGAAAGCAGCGACCATGCCTGCCTTCTGGCCCGTCACTGCATCATCCCGTACTTCTTCATCTTGTTGTACAGCGTCACGCGGCTGATGCCGAGTTCCTTCGCTGTGTTCGTGCGGCTTAAATTATTTTTCAACAGCGTCTGCTCGATGATGTCGCGTTCGGTGAACGAGATTTGGCGATTGAGCGTCGTGGTATTGTTGTTGGCTATCGACGTGCCCCAAAGTTGAACCGAAGGATCGTTCGTCGGCCCGGCGTTGCCGACCAGGATGTCGTACGGCAATTGATCGGAAGTCAGCACTCCGTTGCGGCAATAGATGACCGCTCGCTGAATGACGTTTTCCAACTCGCGGACGTTGCCTGGCCACGGGTACGAGTACAACGCACCGAACAAGCTGTCTTCGATTCGCTCGATCTTGATGCCGTGTTTCGCAGCCGACTGCGCCACGAATTTGCGAGCCAATGGCCCGATGTCCGGCTGACGATCTCGCAGCGGAGCCACTTCAAACTTGAGCATGTTGAGTCGGTAATACAGGTCGGGACGGAAGCGGCCCTTCTCGACGAGTGGTTTCAGATCGAGGTTGCTGGCGACAACCAACCGCGCTTGTGACTTGTAGGTTTTGTTGGAACCAACCGGCTCGAATTCACCAGTTTCGATCGCGCGTAAAATTTTGACTTGCTGTTCCGGGCCGAGCACGTCGATTTCGTCAAGCAGGATCGTGCCACGTCCCGCCGCGAGGAACTTGCCTTCCTTGTCGGCGTGAGCGCTCGTGAAAGCTCCCTTCACATGGCCGAAGAGTTCGCTTTCGATCAACTCGCTGGGCAACGCTCCGCAGGCGACGTGCAGGAACGGCTCGTTTCGCCGCGGCGACACTTCGTGAATCAACTTGGCCAGAAACGTCTTGCCGGACCCCGTCTCACCGATCAGCAGCACGGTCACGTCGTGCTGAGCGGCGACTTCCAACTCGACCAACATCCGCCGAAGTTGCGGTGTGTTGGTTTCGAAATTCTGCGTGATGCCGTGCAGTACGCCGTCCGGTTCTTTGAAATCGTGAGCGGGCGGTGCGACGTCGCTCGCCACTGCGGTCTGCGGCGGAAACCTCTCGTCGATCCAGGCGACGACCTGCTCGACGTCGATGTTGCCTCGCAGATGCGTCATGTTGCCGCAAGCCACAAGTCGTTCGAGCGGCTCCGGGCAGTCCACCGCCGTCAGCAGGAGAACCTGCAAGTCGGTCAACCGCTGACGAAGTTGACTGATGACGTACTCTTGAGCGTGCCCGCCATCTTTGGCGACTTGAAAATCACCGATCAAGACGTCTGCCGCATGCTTCAAGCACAGCTCGTCTGCCTTTTGCACCGTGTCGCTGAGCAGCACGTCAAAGCGTTCGCTCAATGCCACCGAAAGATCAGCGGAAAAAATCGGATTGCGGCTGCAAACAATGATGATCGACTTGCTCATGGAGATGCTCCGTGGGGCAGATTTTCAATCTGCCATGATCGCCGGATGGTGACGGGCAGGTTGGAAACCTGTCCCAAGAGGTCAGCGTTTCATGTCTTGAACAAAGCCAATGCCAATCGCGTCAACTTTCTGAAACGGATGTCAAGAAGCCTGAAAACGCCAAGAAATGCCGAGCATCCTGCGATGCCTCTGAGATTGAAACTTGGCGATGTCGCAAATCGGCAACGCCACTTTGCTGTCGTTCGGCAACGGATACGGAGAATTGTCATCACTCAGTTGTGTATTGTCCGTTGTGTGTTGTCCGTTGTGAGAGGCCACCGACTTGCACGAAACTTTCGCCACAACGGACCAAGGACAAAACACCAATGACCAATTCCCCCACCTTCGCCGTGATTCTTCCCGCCGCTGGCAAAAGCAGTCGCTTCACCGGAGCCAAGGGGAACGGCTTGGCCGCGCTGGGAATGGCGTCACCGCAGAAGAAGGCGTTTCAAGATTTGAAGGGACGGCCGGTCTGGCTGAGAGCACTCGAACCGTTCGTCAATCGGGACGATGTCGTGCAGCGGATCGTGGCCCTCTCACCGGAAGACCTCGATTGGTTCAAGAACAAGTACCGAGCGAACCTCGCGTTCCTCGATCTGGAACTGGTCGAAGGAGGTGCCGAGCGCGCCGACACGGTCGAGCGAGCGCTGTCGCGAGTGCGAGCCGATGTCGATTTCGTCGCGGTGCATGATGCCGCTCGGCCGCTGGTGGCCCACGAATGGATCGACGCCGTCTTCCGCGCCGCCGAAAAACACGGCGCAGCGATTCCCGCGACGCCGATCAGCAGCACGCTGAAACTCGTGGCCCCGAACGGCCACATTGTGAAGACGGTGCCACGCGATGGATTGTGGGCGGCTCAGACACCACAGGTCTTTCGGCGGCAGTTGCTGCTCGATGCGTTCGCGCAGCGCGGTGATTTCCAGCCGACCGACGAAGCGCAGTTGGTCGAACGACTCGGTCAGCCGGTCTATGTTGTCGAGTGCTCGCCAATGAACCTGAAGATCACGTCGCCGGAAGATTTTCGGCTGGCTCAAGCGCTGGTCGATCACATTCCTCAACCGGGAATCGCGAAGATGCTGCATCCGTTCGAGGACGAACGCTGGAAGTGACGTCGCCACGTTCGCCAGAACGTGGGCCGCGCATTGTCCACACTCTGGCGAGTGCGGCGACAGCGACGCCGCTACTGGCGGGACTGATCGCGCGGGATCACACCCTGCCGGTTCGAGAAGATGGGCTGAGGGAATCCGCCACCCAAGAATATCCCCAAGGGACCGTCGAGTTGCTGGAGCGTTTCGATCTTCGTGCGCGGATTGTCCAGCTTGCCGGTGACCAGGATGCGAACCCAACCTTTGGTCGCCTCACCGACCAAGTCATGAACAATCGGAATCGGAACTTGGTTGCGTGACAAACGCGAATAAAACTCCAGATTGACGTTGTTGTCGAAATCCGCAGTCCCTTTTCCACGAAAGCCGATCGTGTCTCCCTCCAGAACAATGTCCGTGAAGTTAAACCGCGCGCGGTCGATCTTAAAATTCAGAGTGGCTTGGTTAAAGGCATGGTCTGACGGCGGCGTGAAGCTCAGACCCTGATACATCTTCAACATGACGGGCATATCGAGCAGCGCGGCGCGACTGATTTGCATCTGACCGCTACCGACGACTCCCTGCGACGTGCTGCCTTTGCCTTTGAGCTTCACCGAGCCATTCACGAGGCCCCGCAAGTCGCGTTGTTTGGGAGCATGCAGCGCGGCAAACCGTTCCAGCCGAGCGTTGCGAAGCCGCATGACGATTTCGTATTCGGGCGGTTCCGCCAGTGTTGCCGCACCGTCGATTTCCAGCGTGCCACCGAACAACTGCGCAATCAGCGGCAGGGCTTGCTTGGAATCTCCAGCTCCGAACAGCAACGTCCCTTTCACGACTCGGAACGGGCCTTTGATGTCGGACAGGTCGTAATCGAGAATGCGGGCCGAGGCAAAATCCACCTTGCCGGCAATCTTCGCTTCGACCCCGTTCCACTCTCCTTTGGACCACACTTTGCCTCGCAAGTTTTTGAAATCGAGGCCGGTGTGAATCGTGCCGCCGGAGAAATACGTGTCCAAGTCCCAAGCGGCGGTGATTGGCACTTGGGGGTCAGAGGCTCCCTTGAAATCCATCACACCGTCGATACGCAGCGACTGCTGCGGATCGAGGCTCGCGAAGAGCTGTCGCAACCCCGGCAACTGCGAGAGCGCGTCGAGCAACTCCTGATTCGGCGTCAGATTCTCGATCGTGAACTTGTCGAAATGAGCACGCCAGTTGCCGTCGG
Organism: Candidatus Kuenenia stuttgartensis; assembly: GCA_945861865.1. Lineage (GTDB taxonomy): Bacteria > Planctomycetota > Planctomycetia > Planctomycetales > Planctomycetaceae > SXKJ01. The sequence continues at coordinate 4,522 of CAMAWN010000026.1, forward strand.
ATTCCACCGATTGATAGCCGGAAGCCAACATTTTTGTCTCGCCATTCCGAGCCTCGATCGACTTGATGATCACTTTGGGTAATCCGTTCTCGCCGGGGCCATAGGAGAGGCTGGCTCGCAAGTCGTCCAAACGATACGGCAGCGTCTTGAGCGACAGGCTCCCCTTCGTCAGTTCGATGCTCGACATCCGAATGTCCGCCGGCCGGTCGCTCAGCCAATGCACGTCGGTGACGACATCCACAAATCCGGTGGGGCGAAATTCCTTCCAGACTCGTTTCAATGCAGCCGGCATTGCGTCGAACAGCGCTTTGTCCAACGGAGCACTTTGCGCGATGATCCGCAGCGTCAACTCGCCGACGTTCTGGTTCACCTTGCTGTAGTCACCTTTCGCCGCAATGCGAGTGTCACCACGCCGACCGAGAATTTCTTTGAATTCGAAGTTCGGGCCAAACGCGGTCAACCGACCGGTAATGCCCTCGATCGGATAGGGAAACGCGTCGTAGTTCATCGCCCCATTTCTGAGCACCGCGTCAATGATTGGGATAAACGGCTGTTTCGGCGCTTTCGTCAGCCGTACGGTACCGTCGATCAATCCGGTCAGCCGCATCTTCTGGATGGCCAATCGAATCTGTGGATTGCAGGCGTTGATAAACGTCTCGTCGATCGGCAAGTCGGAAGTGAGAATATTGAGCAGGACCGTCGCGTCCGGCCCCGGATTGTTGACCCCCCCCTCGAGCCTGATTGGCCGTCCGCCAGCCAGGCCGCTCATGTCGATGATCAGGTCGCGGCCTTGCTGAGTAATAGAGCCGTTCACATGCTCGATCGGATACGAAAACGCGTCGTGCCGAACGGAGCAGTCCTTCGCCGTGACCAGTAATCCCTCCGGACGCCAACGTCCTCCCTCATGCACCAGGAAGGCGTGCAGGTTGAGCTCGCCGATCGGATGGTGCGCGTCGTACATGCGGCCGAACCCCGCCGACAGCCGACTGCGCAGCCGCTGATCGCAGACGACATTGTCGATCGTGATTTCGATCTTTCCGGGATACCCGGCTTCGCGACCCGCCAACTCGCCATTCACATGCAGCTTGGTGGTCCCGTTGTGAGCGGTCAGCTCCTTCACGACGAACCGGTCGTTGTCGGCGTACAGATCACCTCGCAACTGTTGCAGAGCAAACGGCAGCGCGGGATTCGTGATCTCGCCGTCGGCGATCTTCGTGGCGACGCGAAACGTCGGTGTTGTGTTCGGCTCCGGCCGCGAAACTCGGAAGGCGACGTTGAACACGGCCTTCAATCCCATGATCGAATCCGCCGCACCCGCAGTCGTCGCCGGTGCCGGCATCGCGAATGGCCCCCCTCTTTGAGCATCCGATGGGGTCGACAACATCGCGAGGAATTTCGTTTCCCACTCCGCCAGTTTCGTGCGGACCTCCGGGGCGAAACTGGCGACCACGCCGACCAACTCTTGGCCGGCGGTGATCTGCGTCAACTCGCCGTCGAGCTGCCCCGTGTGGTCGTCGATCTGCCAGCGGCCTTGCAGTTTGATGCCGCCCGCATGTTCGCAGTGCGAGGTCGCCGTGATCTGAAACTGCCGCTTCCCGGACGGCAGCAGTTCGATGTCCACATGCTCCAAAGTCAGCACGCCCGGCGGAATGCCCGGTGCTTGTTCGACTCGCACAACGACCGTGCCGTCTTCAATCAAAATCTCTGGGAGGCTGCCCTTCTCTTGGTCCGGTGAAGGCACCAGCGATTCCCAATTCCAACGTCCATCGTGACCGCGCACGATCTCCAACCGAGGCGACTTGATGACAACCTTCTGCACTTCCAACTGCTGCCGCTCGATGAGCGTGTCACGGTTGATCTGCACGACCGTTTCCGGCATTTGCACGATCGGCGTGTCACCGCCCGGAGGCACCAGCGAGAAATCCGTCAGCACGACGTCATGCCCGAAGTCGTACTGCACCGTGTCGAGACCAAGCTCCGCGTCCGGCAACAGTTTTTGCAGCGTCGCCACAACCTGCTGCTTGAGGACTGCACCGCGACCGTTCCACGCGCGGAGCAATTCCCGCCGGCCGATGTAGGCTCCCGCCACCACCAGCACGATCATCCACAGCAGAGTTTTAACGAGCGTTTTCATCCGTCAGTTTTCTTGCTGCTTCGTCGCCCGAACCAATCGCTTAACCCAACCGCTGCCAGCACGCACAGCGGATACTCCGCCGGCAGCCGATACCTCAACGAGCCGACAAACACCGCGTGAATCGCCGCGAAGTACAGAATCGGCCCCAGCGGCAGCAGCCACGCCCACGGCCGATGTCGCGCGAGCCATCCGCCGCGAACCGCCAGCACACAGACTGGCACGAAGAACCCAAAAACGAGCAGCTTCGGAAGGAACCCGCCAAACTGCTCCGCGTTCGGCCACGGCATCCAATAGCGCTGCAGCTTTCGGAAAGTTAACTCGGTCGCGTGTCCGGGATGCTGGCCGGCGTATTGCCACGCGGCCGACTTGTAGTGCTGATCGACGTCCCACTCCGACTTGGTCGCCATCAAGTTGTCGCGATCGAAGAACCTCATGTTGCTGTCGCCGTTTGCTTCGGGATTCAGACCGTCGTACAAGCTCGGTCCCGACCACAACGTCGTGAACACCCAATGCCCGCAGACCGAATGATTCCGCCACGCCCACGGCAGCAACGCGCCGAATAGAGCCAACAACATCACCGCCACTTCGAGCTGCAAGCCGCAAGCCGAAAGCCGTTGGCTGTGATCCCGTTTTTTGAAACTCAGCGCGATCACCACAGAAGCCAGAATCGGCCCCGCGAGCAACCAACTCGGACGCACATACGTCGCGATCGCGATGCTGACGCCGGTGAAGACTGGCCAACAAACGGCATAACGGCTGTCGGCTGTCGGCTGTCGGCTGTCGGCCGATAACCATTTCGCAGCACACCAGACGCTCAGCGTCAGCGTCAGAGCGAACAGCGTCTCGCTCAGCAAAAGCACGCTGAAGCCGATCATCACCGGAGAGACCGCCGTCAACCCGCACGCGATCAAGCCGACTCGCTCGTCGAACAATTGTCGTCCGAGCAAATACACCGCGCCGCACGCCGCCGTCCCGATCACCGCCAGTAGACAACGCGCAGCCAACGGGGTTTCGCCAAACAGTTTCATCGACAACGCCAGCACGGCGGGGAAGCCGGGCATCCGATGCACTCGTCGCGGCGGATCGGCAAATGCAAAGTCCTCGCCGGCGGCAATCTTCCGGGCGAGCTGCCAATAGCCTTCGGCATCTCCAGCGATGAGGCACAATTGGTCGCCGACTTTCTGCTGCACGGCAATCGCCGTCACCAGTCGCATGACCAACGCCACGAGCAAGATCGCGATCAGCCACGTCCGTCCTTGGACCATGTCCCGCCCCAACTTCTGGAAAAAGCGGCGGATGCTACGACTGCCTGCCGAACACCACAAGACGGCTTCCGATGACGATCAAAACTTGGGCGCACGACGCACTTTTGAAACTGCCGCCAGTAACTCCGATTGGCACGGCTCCCGGTCGCGAGCTACAAACCGCTCGAACTTGCGAGCATCCTCGATCAACGTCTGAAGGAGCAGCCCTGTGTTGGCGATCGAACGGCTCTACCACACGGTCAAAGCGGGCGGACGGCCCATCCCGTCTCGTCTGTCGCGCTGGCGCTCGCTCGCCCAAAACATTGGGCGCCGCGCCGAACAGCTCAAAAAATTCGACGATCGCCAACTGTTACAAGCCAGCCTCGAAGTCCGCTGGCGAGCGAAAGCTGGCGTCTCGCTGCTGAAGCTGATGCCCGAGGCCTATGCATTAGCCGTCGAAGCCTCACATCGCACCACGGGCATGACTCCGTATCCCGTGCAAGTCATGGGGGCCATCGGCCTCTACGAAGGAGGCATCGCCGAGATGCAGACCGGCGAAGGCAAGACGCTGACCGCCGTGTTGCCTTCGTTCCTCCGAGCGCTCCCCGGCCGCGGCTATCACGTCATCACCGTCAACGATTATCTCGCCAAACGCGATTGCGAATTGATGGCACCGGCCTATGCCGCGCTGGGGATGTCCGTCGGCTGCGTGACTTCACCCGATCAAACCGATGATCGCCGGCGAGCCTACGCTCAAGACATCACCTACGGCACCGCGAAAGAGTTCGGCTTCGATTACCTCCGTGATCGGCTGCGGCTGGGAGTGGGTGCTCAAGACGATCAGAAGCCCAACGTCTTTGTCCAAAAGGGGACTGGCAGCGGTGACGGGGAGCGTCCGGTGCAACGCGGCCACTACGGAGTGCTCATCGACGAGGCGGACAGCATCCTGATCGACGAAGCTCGAACGCCGCTGATCATTGGCCTGACGATGCACAACGACGCCGCCACCGTCAGCCTCTTCCGTTGGTGTCAGCGAGCGATCTCGCATCTCGAAGCCAACGAAGATTTCGTCTACGAGCCGCAACGCCGCTCGGCGTATCTGACCGACGCCGGCTGCCGCAAAGTGCTGTTGCTCGCGAAGCCCGCGCTGATCGATTCGGTCGATACCGAACGCATCTATAAACACGTCGAGCAATCGCTGACCGCGCGGTTCGCGTTCATTCGCGACAAGGATTACGTCATCGTCAACAACGAAGTGAAGATCGTGGACGAGGGGACCGGCCGAGTCATGGACGGACGCAAGTGGCAAGACGGTTTGCATCAGGCGATCGAAGCCAAAGAACTGGTCCCCGTCACCGCCGCATCGGGCGAGGCGGCACGCATCACCGTGCAGAGCTACTTCCGGCTCTACAACTACATCAGCGGCATGACCGGCACTGCCGTCCAAGGCATCGGTGAGATTAAGCGAACCTACGGCCTCATCGTCACGCCAATCCCCACGAACAAGCCCAGCATTCGCGTCGGCTGGCCCACCCGCGTCTTCGGCACGATGGACGCCAAACGTGCCGCGATTCTCAAGAGCATCGAAGAGCTGATCGGCGTCGGCCGATCAATCCTCCTCGGCACTCCGTCGGTCGAGGCGTCGGAAGCACTCGGCAAATTGCTGAGCGACAAGGGCATCGAGTTTGAAATCCTCAACGCACACTTCCACGAGCAGGAAGCGGAGATCATCTCCCGCGCCGGCCGAGTCGGCAAAGTCACCGTGGCGACCAACATGGCCGGCCGAGGCACCGACATCCAATTGGAAGAGCAACTCGTCAAAAACGGCGGCCTGCACGTGATCGCCACCGAGATGCACAGCTCCGCACGCATCGACCGCCAGCTCATCGGCCGTGCCGCTCGACAAGGCGACCCCGGCAGCTACCAGTTCTTTCTGTCGCTGGAAGACGAACTGCTCCGCTGCCTCGAACCCGAAGACCTCGACGCCGAGCGACGCCAGGCACGCCCCGATTCCATCGGCGAACTCAATCGCACCTGGATCGCCTTCTTCAAGAAGACGCAAAAGTTTCTGGAGAAGACCCACCTCCGCCAACGCAAAGACCTGCTCAAGGCCGAGCGTCACCGCATGCAGATGTATAAACGGATGGGCCTCGACCCGTGCTTGGAGCTGACCGAGTAGCCCGGACACCCAAGTCCGGGTCCGCCGAAAGCGGAGACGCAAACGCTCGAACTACAGGAACTCCGACAGCCCGCGGCGATCCAATTCCGCGAGCAACTGCCGCAACGAATTCTCGTCCCGTTTGTCCGCGACCAGCGTGACGTCCTGCGTTTGCACGATGATCAGGTCGCGCACGCCAAACGTGGCGACGAGATGCTCGTCGCAAGATCGCACGATGCAGCCGGTCGAGTTCAGTCCGCAGAATTGGCCAGAGATCGTGTTCCCGTCCGCATCGGCCGGCAACAAGCGGGCGAGGGCCTGCCAACTGCCGACATCGTCCCACTCAAACGCCGCCGGCACGACCGCCACGGAATTCGCTCGCTCCAGCACGGCGTAGTCGATGGAGATCGACGGCATCTGCGGAAACTCGGCCGCCAGAGTCTCCCCCCACGCCGCCGTGCCGATCGCTGCTTGCAGCCGCTTAAGCCGCGTTCCGATTTCCGGCTGATGCCGTTCGATCTGTTCGAGAATTGTGTCCGCTCGCCACACAAACAGGCCGCAGTTCCAGAAGTAGTCTTTCGTAGCCACGTATTGCTGCGCGGTCGCCAAGTCTGGCTTCTCGCGAAATGCCGCGACTCGAAACGCTCCTGGCTGATCGCACAACTCGGCACCGCGCTGCATGTATCCGAATCCGGTCGCCGGGTAATTTGGCGTCGCTCCGAACAGCACCAGCGACTGCGGGGCGTTCGCCACCACAGCCACGGCTTGCTCGACCGTCCGCTGAAATTGTTTGGCCGTGCGAATCACATGATCCGCCGGCATGACCAACATTACGGCGTCCGGATCAACCGCGAGCAACTGAATCGCGGCGAGTCCGATGCACGGAGCCGTGTTGCGTCCACACGGCTCGACCAAGATATGCTCGGCGTTCAATTCCGGTAATTGCCGAACGGTTTCAACCGAGTGCGCCTCGCCAGTCACGACCCAAGCGCGTTCGATCGGAACGATCGCGCGGCAGCGCTCGACGGTCTCCTGCAACAACGTGCGCTCGCTGCCAAACCGCAGGAATTGTTTGGGCAATGCCCGTCGGCTCTGCGGCCAGAACCGAGTACCGCTGCCTCCCGCCAGAATGACCGCGTGCAACATGACGCTTCCTCAACCCTTGGCACATCCGGCGAAGATCGCTCCGCGGATCGCGGCCTCGCGCGCGGGAATCCAGAACTACAGCCGCGGCGTGCCCGGCTTGATCGGAGCCGCCCAGCCGTTAGCTCCCTTCACCTTGACCTTGCGGCGATAGACCTTGTCGCCGCAGCAGGCGTAAATCGTGTCGAAGTTCTCGCCGCCGAACGTCAGGTTCGCGAGCTTGCCGTTCGGCGTCGGGATGATGCAGTTGACGCGGCCCGGTTGATCGCAGACCTGCAGCCCCATGCGAGTCGCCGCCCACAGACGGCCATCGCGATCGGTGCGGAGTCCATCGACGCCGCTGTCTTCATCGACGTCGCGAACGTGCAGATGGAAATACTTCTGCTTGTGAGCCAACGAACCATCCGCCTGAATCTGATAGCTGTAGATCCAGTGCGTCCGGCTGTCGGCGACGTACAGCAACGCTTGATCCGGCGAGCAGCAGATGCCGTTGGCGAACTTCAAGCCGGTGTCGACGATCTTCTTCGCCCCCTTGGGCGAGACGTACCACACCTCGCTGTTGTTCGGCGTCTTGAAGGGAGCCGTCGCGTAGATGCTGCCGTCATGTCGCACGACGAGATCGTTCCCCTTGAAGCCATCGGCGAAGACCGTCGATTTTCCGGCGGCATCCCAGGCGAGCAGTTGCTCGGTCGCGCCGGCGTTCGCGTACAGCCGACCGTCCGGACCGAAAGCCTGACCGTCGCCACGCTGCGAGTCAGCAAGAAATTCCGTCAGCTTGCCGTCGAGTCCAACCTTGAACGTCTTGCTCGCGCCGACGTCGTTGTAGAAAACCTCCCCCTTCGCGTTGACCGCCGGACCTTCGGTGAACTTGTAACCTTCGCCGACGAGCTGCCAGTCCTCGCCGGGAATCAGGATGTCCTGAATCTGCGGCGAGCCTTTGCCAACGGAGACCGGCTTCGGCCAGTCTTTCCAAATCCAGCGCATCACGTCCGGGAAGATTTCGCCGGCGTGCTTGCCGCTGTGCCCGCCCTCGCCCCACTTGTGATCGACTTCGTAGCCCGCGAAGACCAGCGAGCGTTCCATCGCCTGATTCGCGATCCACCAGTCGCCACCGTAAATGTTGAGATCGTTCGTGCCGTCTTCCAGGAAGATGCGAATCGGCTTCGGTTCGTACTTGCGGATCAGCGTCGGATAGTTGTGCCCGCCGCGCAGGCCGACATACGTGCCGATGGCGCTGAAGACTCGGCGGAACGCATCGGGGCGTTCCCACGCGGCCGTGAAGGCGCAGATCGCTCCGCTGCTGTTGCCGGCGATGCAGCGATCGTTGCCGTCTTTCGACAACTTGATCTCGCGACCGTCGGCGGTTTTCTTCTTTTCAACTTCCGGCAGCATCTCGTCGAGAATGAACCGAGCGTAGGCGTCGCCGAGGCCATCGTATTCGAAGCTGCGATTGAAGCGGTCGAGCGCCTGATCGGACTGCGCCTTGACTCGCCCGTGCATCACGAAGACGCCGATCGTGATGGGCATTTCTTTCTTGGCGATCAAGTCATCGAAAACCGCCGGAGCGTTGTATTGAATGCCGTCTTGGCAAACGAACACGCACGCTGGCTTCGCCGGATCGTACTGCTTGGGAACGTACACCCAATAATCACGGAACGTGCCGGGGAAGATTTTGCTGCTCTCGAAGCTGTATTTTGCGATCTCGCCCTTCGGAGTGTCCTGGGCGTGACTCGCGGCGGCACCAAACAGCAACAACATCCAACAGGCGATTGAGGCAGCAAGGTTTCTCATCAGCGGTTCTTTCTGCGGGAGAACAAGGTGACGGATCAGCGAATCGGCAGAGACTATCCCCGAACCTTCGATTTGCAAGACAGCCGCCGGCCATCATCATGCCGCTCTGTTTGAAAAACGGTATCACGGCATTCGGCCATCAGCTTTCGGTTGAATAACTCAGACACTCGCGTGAACTTTTCTTATGCCTCAATTTCCGACCGAATCACAGCCGGAGCGGCGGAACTGGATCTGGTTCAGCTTTCAGGTCGTGCTGAGGCTGGTCTTCACTCTGTGGCTGCGCTACCGAGCACGCGGACACGACCGTATCGCGCATCGCGGTGGAATGCTGCTGATCATCAATCATCAGAGTTTTCTGGACCCGATCCTCGTCGGACTGCCGCTGCGTCGGCCAGTAAGTTATTTGGCTCGCGACAGCCTGTTCCGAATCCCCTTCTTCGGTTGGCTGTTGCGAGCGACCTATGTCCTGCCAATCAATCGCGAGTCTGCCGGGACCAGCGTTCTGCGAGAGATGATCGCGCGACTCAAAGCCGGCTTCTGGGTTGGAATCTTTCCCGAAGGGACACGCAGCCCCGATGGAAAACTCGGCGAGATCAAACCGGGCTTCCTGGCGATGCTCCGCCGAGCCAACGTCCCCGTCTGCCCCGTCGGCATCGCTGGAGCCGATCGAGCTCTCGGCCGACACCACAAGCTCCCACACTTCTCGACCGTGCGCGTCGTCTTTGGCGAACCGATTTCCGCCGAGCAAGTCGCCGAGACGTTGAAGCTCGGCGAGACCGCACTGCTCGACTTGATCCGCACGCGACTCGAAGAGTGCCTGACGCAGGCGAGCGACTGGCGCGATCGTTCGTAGCCACATTCGCCAGAATGTGGGCGAATTGTCCAAACCTCACGTTCTGGCGAACGTGGCTACGGTTTGAAACTCAACGGGGTGACGAGCAGCGGTTCCGGGATCAAACCCGAATCGCCAACGTCCTCTTGCCAGCGTTCCAGAGCCGCTCGCATCCGGCGCAGCGTCTCGGCATGTTCAGGCCGAGACGCAAGATTCACGACCTCGTGCGGATCGGCCTCCGTGTCGAACAACTCTTCGACCGGCTTGGACTCGCGGAAGTACAGCGCCGGAGCACCGGTGAGTGATCCTTCTGCATTCAACCGCCGCATCTCGCGCATCGTCGGCATCTGATTCATGTAGGTGATGTTCTGAGCGTACGACCGTCGCGGCGCGTAATTGCGGAGGTACTTGAACCGGGTATCGCGAGCCGACCGAATCAAATCGTAAGTCTCGTCCATCCGATCCCGATGCCCGAAAATGTATTCCCGGCCGACCGCCGAAGGCCGAGAGCCGATCGCCGCAATACCGTTTTCAATCGGAGGCAAAACCCGCCCATGAAAATGTGACGGCAGCTCAACCCCTGCCAACCGCAACATCGTCGGAGCGAAATCCAAACAGCAGACCAAGTCCTCGCAGACCGATCCGGGCTTCAATTTCCCTGGCCAGCGAATGATCAACGGCGTCCGCGTCCCCGAGTCGTACAACCAGCGCTTGCCACGCGGCAGCCCCTGACCGTGATCACCCCAAAAGAAGACGATCGTGTCATTCGCGAGTCCATCCGCCTCCAACTGATCCAAGATCGCGGCGACTTGCTGATCAAGCGTCGTCAGCAAATCGGCATAACGCGCCCAATCGCGCCGAGTCATCGGTGTGTCCGGGATGTACGGCGGCAGTTGTGCTTTCGCCGGATCGTGCAGCGTTTCGCCGAACTTGCCTCGAATCTGACTCTCGTGCGTCGTCACGAGATTGACCACGCTGAAAAACGGCTGCCCGGCCGCTCGCCCGCGCCAGTCGCGAGACTGCGGACTGTTCTCATCCCACGCGGCCTTCGGCGGCGGAAAGTTGTAGTCCGTCTTCGAACGGTTCGTCGTCCAGTACCCGGCCGCGCGCAAGTATTCTGGGAACGCCTTCACCTGCGGCGGCAGCACGATCTGCGACCGCATGTGCTGGCTGCCGATCGCAATGGGGTACATGCCTGTGATCAGCCCCGACCGCGAAATCGCGCACACACCCGCATGAGTAAAGCAGCGACTGAACCGCATCCCTTCGCTCGCGAGTTGATCCAGTCGCGGCGTCATCGCGTACGAGTCGCCGTAACAGCCGAGGCTCGGTGAGATATCTTCCGCACTAATCCACAGGACGTTCGGTTGTTTTCGTTTCTTGACCGGTTTCGCAAACTGTCCCACGTCTTCGTCGAAGAACACCTTTGAGAACACCGAAGCCGGAGTCACTTTTTTGTTCGCATTGCCTCCCGCCGCGTCCCCCTGAGTTTGGTTTGCCGTTTTGGACGGCACAGGTTGATCAATGCCACGAATCCGCCGCAGTGCCTCGTTGCAGATGTCTGCGATGTGGTCGGCTCCCCGTTTTCCTTCCGCTTCCAACGTCGGAATCGCGGCCTTCGCGGGCGGACCGATCCGAGCCAGAAAATCCGCCGATGAGTTCCACACACCACGTTCGTCGTGCTTCAGCCCTTCGAGCAACGTTGGCAAGCCTTCCTCGACGTGGCCGATGCGGCACAACGCAAACGCCGCCGCGATCCGCACCCCGATGGCTTTCTCGCCATGCAGCTTTCGCAACGCTTCCAACGCGGATTTCGCATCGTCGCCAAGATCGCCCAACTCGCTCGCCGCCCAATAGCGGACCACTGCGTCTTCATGAGCCAATGCTTTTTTCAGCACCGGCACCGCAGTCTTGCCGAACGCTCCGACCGACAGCACCGCTCGCCTTCGAACCACCGGCGACGGCGACGGCAACTCGGCAGTCCATTCCGCGAGTGATCGACCGGCGACATCATCAGCCGCCTTGAATCCACTCGTCGATGGAACGGACAGAGACAAAACGACCACGGCGAGAGACAATTTCAGTGAAAATAGAAAATTACGCATCGGTGGTTTGCGCCCAGCGGGGTCAGCCCATTTGTCAGTGTGCTCGTGACTTCACTTGTTTCGGTGGATCGGCACGCTTCGTCGCCGCGCGTTTGACGACAGAAGTGACCGCCATGTTCGCCGACGGAAACCAGACCGACAAGTCGATGCGCCGCAAACCGACGTCGAGTACGAACAACACCAGCGCAAGCATGACCAACTCCGGCCACAGTGGGCGAGTTTGTTGAGCTTGTCTTCGGCGAGCGGAGGACGTCAGTCCTCCGAGTGTTCGATTTGGCGTTGTGTCGCCGGATTCAGGGGACTGATCCGCTTTCGGCGGATTCGCCTCGGCGGCATCCAGCAACGCTTCGCTCGGCGGCGGATCGAAGCGTCCGCCGGTCGCGGTCGCGATCTGTCGCAGCAACTCGGTGTTCGTCGGGCGCAGTCGGAGTTCGTCGGAGTAGCCAACCGTCAGACCTCGAGTTTGTTGATGAATGATCGGACCACCGTTGGCCGCGCGCTGCGACAGATTCAAGTGGTACGAACCGGAGTTGGGCGTATCGAACTCGGCGACGTAGCGGCCGGGGGCAGTTTGAACGAGCGGAAGTTTTCGTTCGCCGAGTCGCGGGTCGATGATCGTCACCTCTGATTCAGCTCCGTTCAGAAATCGGCCGCTGGGATCAACGGCGTCGAGCGTCACCGTTGCGCGGCGTGCTCGTTGAGCGACCTCGACCGTGACTCCCTTCGCGTCGTTCTTTCGCATCGCGTGGCGAATGGTTTGTGCCCAGAACTTGCTGAAGCCGGGCCAGGTCAGCCACTCGGCGGCCCAGCGGCTTTTCGCGTCGCTCGTGAACGCGACCGTTGTGCCGAGTCCGTATCGCCACCACGCCAACACGGGATCGCCTTGCTCGCTGGCGAGGATCAACTCGCACGTCGGTTTCGAACGAGTCATCACATACCCAAGCAGAAACGGAGCAGACTCGAAGTCGATGCCGGCCAGCGCCTGCGTCGGGCGGATGACTTGCGGGATGAACGGCTGCTCGTTGATCGCGGCCTTGCTGACGGTCAGCGTTTCCTTGGCGAAGATTTGTGGCAGCGAAGCGGGATCGGTCGCGATGAAGTACCGGCCTTGTCCGATGCGGGCGATCGTCTCCAGCAAATCGCCCGCCGCTTCGGCTCCGACTCCGACTGTCGTGCAGGTGATCCTCGCAGCGGCCATGTTCTGCGCAAGTCCCTCGAAGTCTCCGGGGTTCGAGATGCCGTCGGTCAGCACGATGACGTGTTTCAGTTTCGAGACCGCACCGAGCAGCGTTTGGTACGCCTCTTCCATGGGCGGGTACATGCTCGTGCCGCCGCCGAGTTGCACGCCGCTGATCTCGTCGGCGATGCGATTCTTGTTCGCCGCCGTTTGCAGTGGGCTGACCCAGTAGTGTGCCTCATCGAAGCAGATCACGCCGACCTGGTCTTTCGGTCCAAGCAGTTCGACGGCGGCCTTCGCGGCTTCCTTCGCCATTTCCAACTTCTGCCCGGCCATCGATCCCGAACGATCCACCACCAGGACCATCGCGAGGCTCGGCTTTTCTTTTTCCTTCTCGAAGTCGGACCGCACCGGCAGGATTTCTTCCAACACTGTTTTGTAATACCCGCCCAGCCCGAACGACTGATCGCCGCCGAGCATCACGAACCCGCCGCCGAGGTCTTGCACGTACGTCCGCGCGAGTTCCATCTGCCGCTGAGTCAGCGACGTCGCCGGCACGTTCGACAACGCGAGCAGTTCGTAATTCTGCAAGTCGGCCAGATCTTCCGGCATTCCCTGCGGAGGCCGGACATCGACCTGAATGTCCTCCTGCTGCAATGCGAACACGAGATGCTCGGTCTGCTTGGGATCACTGTCGATCAACAACACTCGCGGCTTTCCAGCCGTGAAGACCAATCCGTTGTCGCTGTTGTTATCGAGCAGTGTGTCCTGCTTCAGCCCGCTGATTCGCGCGGCGTATTCCGCCAGCCGCTCACGCTGAATCGACTGCGGAAACCGAAACCGGTTCTCTCCCTTCGTCAGCGGTTTCGTCTCCGACAGCACTTTGTGAGCGCCGCGAAAAACCTCGATCAACCCTTCGTCATCGTGGTTCGAGTCGATCACGACCTCGACGTAAAACGGATCACCTTCACGCACCTGAGCCGGAACTTTCACGGCCGACAACTGCACTTCGGGATCATCTCGCGTCGGCAGCGGAATCGTGGTGACCGGAATCGCCTCGCGCCGCCGCCCGCGATTCGCTGTCGCCAACGCCGCCTGCAATGCGTCTCCTCGAGTTTGATTGCCGTCTGTCAGCAACAAAATCCTCGGCACATAATCCGGCGGCATCGCTGCCGCCGCCGCTTCAATCGCCGCCGCGATGTCGGTCCCGTCTCGATCCACGAGCGCACCTGCCGCTGTCGCGTACGATTGGTCGTCAGTCGCTTGCGTTCCCTCATCCGACCTTCGACCACCTTCTCCCAAAGGGAGAAGGCCGCGAGCGGAGTCGCTTGAAGCCTTTGGTCGCTCCTTCGACACCGCCCCCGGCCGCGCTCCGAACGGCACAAACGCGATTCGATCCTCCGAGCCAATCACCTTCGACGCCAACAATTCGTCGAGAAACCGATCTGCCGCCGAGTCCTTCTTCCCAACGTTCGCATCCACGACTCCCGGCAGCGACTCCTCGCCAACACTCAAGCTCTGATCCACCGCCACAATCACAAACTGCCGAGCCGTCGGCCGCAGCAACGTCAGCCCCGCCAGAGCCAAAACCAACAGCAACACAATTGCAACACGCACTCCCGTCGAGACAACTCGCTGCCACCGCGCGAAGTCCACCAAGCTCCGTCGGAAATACCACACCACCCACGGCACGGCCACGACCGCAGCCAGCCAGCCGGGATGAGTGAATTCCAATCCGTAACGCAGGTCAGACATGACGCCTCATGTAATCACTCGCCGCTGATACGCCCACCATTCGATCGCCATCAACAACCACGCGAACGCGATCAACCAGAACCACACCGGCCGATTGCCGAGCACGCTCGCCGAGACCACAGACATCGGAGTCAACTCGTCGGATTTCGGCACTCGCACATCCGACTCGTTCCGATCCGCGAGGTTGCAGGCCAGTTCGAGCAACGTCGTGTCGCTCTCTGTGGCGACGACTCGCCACACACCGCATTGATCGAATGGCCCCAACGACAGCCGCTCGGACTGCATTGGCAACGCCAAGCGACGCCCGTCCGGCGCAATCAGGCGAGCGGAGGGTGTCAACCCTCCGAGTCCGAGATCGTCGTTGGCTATCAGAAAACTCGGAGGGTTAACACCCTCCGTTCGCCGAATGCGATTGAGCGCCGTGACGTCAATCTCTGTGATCGCGCCCGTCGGCAACGACTCGCGCAGCTCGCCACGGTTTTCGGTGAACCAATTCAGGGCGTTCATCATCAAGATCGGAAACGCCGTACGCAGCGGTAGGTCGCCTTCATCGAGATTCACTGTCAGCAGCAACACCTTCTGCCCAGACCGCTCGATGGTTGCCAATAGCGGATCGCCCGCGAGGGAGCGGGCCAGCACTTTGATTCCCTCATCACTGGCGAACTTCACCTGCCGCGCCTCCGGCATCACGACGTTGTCCAACTGCACATGACTGAGCAGCGGCGAGTCCTTGTCTTGTTGATTCACGATCGGATTCTGTACCGGTTCGCCAAGCTGCCAAAGATCGCAACCGCCACGCGGATCGATCACCAGCACCGATCCAACTGGCAGTTTTTCGGGGACGTGGTGATGTAAGACGGTGACACCCACGCTCGGTTCGGAAGTTGGCTTCCAGACCATCGGCTCGACGCGAGTCAGCACGACCAGCGGATTCGACTCGAACACTTTCTGAATGAAGAGATTTCCTTCAGACACAAGCGTCACCGGCATCAACTCGCGCTTCGGCAGTACGGCCCACGCGCGATTGTCCGCCGCGAGCACGTCGGCTCGATCAAGCTTCGCCGTCAAATGACCGCCGTCGGCGGAGGTCTTCTCGAACGATTGGCTCCAGTGTTGACCCGGTGACAGTTTCAGCGGCACGACATCGACGACGTCGTCGTTCAGGTCGATCTCCAAGCGACACTCGACCGGATCGTCGGAGGCGTTCGTGACTTCGGCGAGAATTTCATAGCCGAGCGGATTAATCAAACTTCGCCGCACCTGAAACTGCGTGATGCCGACGTTGCCCGCGTTCGTGCCGAAGCGTCGGACTACGGTTCGTGGGGCAAGTTTCCAACCTGTCCGTGACTCGTCCACTGCATCCGGGCCGGGCAGGTTGGAAAGCTGCCCCACGTCTGTCAGCACGACAATTTCGCGTTGATGCTCATCCTGCCGTTCGCCGATCAATCGGCGAGCGAGATCAACCGCTTCGGCGACTCGCGTGGGATTGTCCGTCGGCATGACATCGTCGACCGCATGAGCCAACGTGCGGCCGTGACTTGAGAAGCCGCAAACGACTCGTGGCAATCCGCCGGCCGTCACGACGGCCAACTCATCACGGAATCGCATCCCTGCGATGACTCGCAACGATTCGTCCTTCGCGGCGGCTAATCGCGACGGGGAAAGATCGGTCGCATTCATGCTGGCCGAGTTGTCCACGATCAGCACGATCCGCCGCAATTCGCGAGTCTCCCACGCGAAGAACGGATCGGCGAGTGCACCCACCAGTAACAGGATCAACACGACCTGAGCCAGCAGCGACAGCCAATGCCGCAGCCGTTGCCAGATTGAACGGGGCTGGTGCTCGTCGTAGATCTGCCGCCAGAACAGAATCGTCGAGACCGGTACTCGCCGCAGGCGGATCTTCAAAACATAGAAGACCACGACCGGGATGAGAGTGGCGAGCCAGAACAATGCGAGCGGAGAGGCTAGCGACATTCTCGGACCTCCTGGTGTTGGCCACTCTGCACGTTGCACTGCCTCTTCATCCGACCGCTCCCGACGCGCGCATCATCTTCATAATCAACTCATCGAACGGCACTTCGCATCGCGTCTGCGTCAGGCCGACGCCGTATTTGTGGCCGTACTTTCGCAGTGATTCTTGGAAGTCCTCGAACCGCTTGCGGTACTTCTTCAGGGCATTCTCGGTAATCGTCACCTTTTGGCCGCCGTCGGATTCGATGTCCACGAGTTCCAACTCGCCAAGCAAACTCGGTTCGGCTTCGAGCCGGTCGTGCAGTTGGACGGCGTGCAGTTCGTAGTTGCGATAGCGGAGCAGGTCGAGGCCGCGCTCGTAGCCGTTGGGATCAAAGAGATCACTGACGACGATGGCCAAGCCGCGTCGCTGCGGGCGTTGCGTGAAGGCTTTGACGACTCGGCCGAGGTCCGTGGCCTCGCCTTGCACTTCGAGTCCTTCGAGAAACTTGAGCAGCGAGAGAATCCGATCCTTGCCGCGAGTCAGCGGAAAGTCGGCGACGATGTCATCCGCGAAGGCGACCACGGCGACGCGGTCCAAGTCCGACAGCGCGATGTACGCCAACGCCGCGACGATCTGCTGAGCCAGCTCAAATTTCGACGGCGAGCCAAACGCCATACTCCGCGAGCAATCCAACAGCAAGTAGACGTGCAAGTCCTCTTCTTCTTGAAACCGCTTCAACAGCAACTGCCCATGCCGAGCGAACACGTTCCAATCCAGATGGCGAAAGTCGTCCCCGTGCGAGTACTCGCGATGATCGGCAAATTCGATACCGCCGCCGGTCTGCATCGTGCGGCGCTGAGCCAGCAGCGATCCACGAAACAGCCGCCGCGAGACGAGCGACAGATATTCGAGCTTCTTCAGGAAGTCGGAATCAAACAATGCCATGTGTGTGGCACATCCTTTTTGGCGGGTGGAGAGGAACGTCAGGGTGGCCCAGCCTGTCTCAAGCTGGATGCCAAAGGCATTGGAAATTTGGATGCGACGTGACTTGCCAGTTCAACGGTAAATCACGGTCCGATGTCTTCGTCTTGATTCCGATGCTGCGCACACAGCTTGAAGTAAGCAGTGCCACCCACGAATCGCGATCATCAGAAGATTGGGACGCCGAAATGTATCGAGACAAACGACGGAAGGCAGCCAACGTCCTTTGATTGCGAATCGACTGAATTGAGCCGGATTCGTCGAGACTCTACTCTTCGGTCGTCCGCCTCTGCGGATCAACCACCACGAGGCATTCGATGGCAGATTTTCAGACAGTCGCACATGTGGGCGACATCCCCGAAGGCGAAGGGCGAGCCTTCTGCGTCAACGGCAAGATGGTCGCCGTCTTCCTCACCAACAACGAGTATTCCGCAATCAACGATTTGTGCCCGCACATGGGAGCCTCGTTGGCCAGTGGCTACGTTGAGGGCGGCGGCGTCACCTGTCCGTGGCACGCTTGGCGGTTTTGCACCAAGACCGGAACGTGGTTGGACAACCCAAACTCGAAGTGCCGCACCGAGATCTACGATGTGCGGCTCACGGGGCACGAAATTCAAGTGCTCGTCCCTGATCATCCAGTCCAGGCGGTGATTTCAACGTAGCCATCATCGCTCCGCGTGACGAACCGCACGCTCGCTCGACGCGATTTGACAATTCGGCTCATCACGCGGAGCGATGATGGCTACAAAAAAACACAGCAGGAACATCTCATGGCTCAGTCAGCAACATTGCGAGTGGATGGTTTAGTCGCATCGCCTCGGTCATTTTCCTTCGACGACTTACGAGCGTTTTCGGAAGCCGAGCAGGTTCGCGATTTCACTCGCTTCCATCCGAAGCGGCCGGGAGACGGCGTAACGTTGCGAGCGATCTTGGATCGAGTCGCTCCTGCCGCCGATGCGACCTACCTGACACTGCACGCCACACGCGACGACTTCGCGGCGAGCATTCCAATGGCGGCGATCGTGGACGAAGCCGTCGTCGTCTTTCAACTTGACGGCGCGCCGTACCCGGAAGCCAAAGGTGGACCGTTTCGGTTTCTCATCAAGAATCCAGCCGTGTGCCACACGGATGAACTCGACGACTGCGCAAACGTGAAGTTCGTGGACCGCATCGAACTCACCGCCGGCCGAGGGCGAGACACTCGGCCACACGACGAACAAGAACATGAGGCGTTGCATCGGTAAGAAGAGGTGCGAGTTGAAAAACAAAGCCGGACGTCAGCTTTCTTTCTCGCCCCTCGCCTCTAACTCCCCGCCCCTCACCCTATGCCCTCCATCCGCATCGCCAATTTGACGACCGACGTGTTCGAGCCGGAATCTGAGATTCCGAAACGACTCGCTCGAACATTGAGCGTCGGCGAAGCGGACGTTGCTCGCTGGCGGATTCTCCGCAAGAGCCTGGATGCGAGATCGCGGCGCGAATTGAAGTTCGTCTACACGCTGCTCGTCGAGTTGCCGGACAACGAGCAGGCCGCGTCGCTGCTCGCGAAGATGCCAATCAACGTCGAACTGTTCGATTCGCCGGCGTTCGAGGACATCGCTTCCGGATCAACGCCGCTCGAACAACGGCCGGTCGTGATCGGCTCCGGGCCGGCTGGATTGCTGGCGGGATTTTTTTTAGCGATCCGAGGCTATCGACCGCTGATCATCGAACGTGGCCAAGCAGTCAAAGAGCGAGTCCCCGCGATTCGTCTGTTCGATTCCGGAGGTCCACACGATCCCGAAAATAATTATCTCTTCGGCGAAGGTGGAGCCGGCACGTTCAGCGACGGTAAGCTGACCTGTCGCCTGAGCGGCCCCGATGTCGATTGGGTGCTCGCGCGATTTGTCGAGTGTGGCGGCAAGCCGTCGCTGATGTACGAGCACCGGCCGCATTTGGGCAGCAATCGGTTGCCGATGATCGTCCGCAATCTACGCCGCAAGATCGAAGAGTTCGGCGGCGAGTACCGCTTCGGCTGCCGACTCGAAGGACTCGACGTCGCCGACGGACACCTGCGCGGGTTGCACACGTCGAGCGGCCACATCGCAACGACGCAGGCGATTCTCGGCATTGGCCACAGTGCTCGCGACACGTACCGCATGTTGCTCGACGCCGGTATTCCGATGACTCAAAAAGCGTTTCAGCTTGGCCTGAGGATTGAACAGCCACAAGAACAAGTCAACCGGCACAAGTACGGCCGGCCGGAGTATCTCGAATTGCTCGGTGCGGCGGACTACACGCTGACCGCTCGCGGCGAACGGGATGTGTATTCGTTCTGCATGTGTGCCGGCGGCATCACGATCCCCAGCATCTCTGAGCCGAATTGCTTCGCGACCAACGGAATGAGCAACTCGCGGCACGACACGCCGTTCGCGAACAGCGGAGTCATGGTCACGCTCGAACCGCACGAGTTCGGTGGCTCGCACCCGCTTGCCGGCGTCGAATTGCAACGCCGCTTCGAGGCGGCTGCGTTCGAGTTGGCCGGCCGCAATTACTTCTGTCCGATTCAAACGGCCGCCGATTTTATCGCCGGCCGGTCGCCGTCATCCGATCAGCGTTTTGAGAGTTCGTACCCACGCGGACTTGTGCCGCTGAATCTCGAGAACGTGCTGCCTCCGGCCGCGCTGTCCGCGATTCGATCCGGTCTGCCTCTGATGGATCTCAAATGGCGCGGCGATTTTCTGAAGAACGCAAATCTGATCGGTCCGGAGATGCGCGGTAGTTCGCCGGTGCGAATCGACCGCGACATTCCGACACGGCAATCACTCGGTTGCCGCGGTTTGTATCCGATCGGCGAAGGTGCGGGATTCGCCGGAGGCATCATCAGCGCTGCGGTCGACGGTCTGCTGAGTGCCAAGCAACTCGTTCGCACGTTCGCGCCGATCCAAAGTGTCGGTCGAGGCGAGTGAGCTAGGGTCGCGTTCCCGCTTTGGTGGGTGCCGGAGTGGAGTTTGGTGGTTTCGGCTTCAATTCTGCTGAATCTTGTTCGGCAGGAACCTCGTCCAACGAACGACGCCTCGTGGTGGCGTTCTTGGTCGAAACACTCTTGGCCCCGATGAATGCCTCGCGCGGTGCGGCCGGAGCAGACGGTTCATAACGCTCACGAAGTTGAGCCAACATGGATTCCAGATGCTTCTCCTGCGCAGTGCCTGGTTGTCGAGGCTGCACCCGCATTTTTCTCAGGCAGTCGCGTCCGATGAACAACAGCAGTCGCTTTTCTTGGTCGCCCGCCTCCGTGTTTTTTTCCAACCACGGCACGATGGCATTCAACTCCGCATCCACATGCAAGAGAAAGTGTTCCCAACCCGCATCGTCTTTCAAATCGCCTCGCCGGACTTTCCATTCGGACCAGAGATCAACATACCGGTCGTAGATGGCCCGCTGCGAACTCGGCCACAACCACCAAGCCGACAAGGTCACAATGACGAGGACTGCCGCGATCGGCCAGCTTGGCAAGCTGCGTCGCCAACGATTCCACGTTTGAAGAGGCGTATCGGCCAGTGACCGAGGACCAGCTTCCAATCCGGCGACTTGATCGAGCAATGCTGGTCGGTGCAACAACGACCGCGATGCCTTGTTCTCGCGAACAACTGCGTCGATGGGCGTTGCAGATATTTCGTCGAAATGATCGGTCGGCAATTCTGAAGCGAGATCCTCTTCGATCTGCGACTGCGTCACCTCGGCTGCGAGTGACACCATTCCAAGCTCTTCTTTCGAGCGGCCACGCTCCAACCTCCATGCGTTGATGAGGTCGTCCTCGGAAGAAACGGGTGGCAAAACTGCCGGGTCGTCCAACACCGGAGTACGGGTCGTGGTCGCAGAGCTCGGTAACTCCACAGTTGGCTCTGCAAGGATCGGCATGTCAGCGTGGTTCGCAGTCCTCATTGGATTTGGCGGAATCAACCCTGCCGATGAGGATGCTGAAACAGGCATTGCTAGCGCGGCAATGACGACGTCGTCCAGAAGTGGTGATGGTGCCGTAGCCGTTTCCGAATTCGGCGCGGTTGCGGCATCGAAAAGTCCGGGGATCTCGGCCGCGCGCTGCCAGTCGCCGTCGACCGAATCGCGTACTTCGTCGGTGCTGATCAATGCGCCGGTGCGGACCAGTTCCAGCAAAGCATCAGCGGGCATTGGCCCCAACCGGGTGCCAAATCCCGTCTGCACAAACCATGACTTGGCGGTGGACATGAACTCTCGACTCCCGAACCGAACGGCCAATGAGCCAACCCCACACGCAGCGTACTCTCTGCGTCATGCAAATTTAAATTGACATTTCCCACCTCAATCGGTGAGCTACTCACCGCTTGGCTTGATGGCTTCCACAGAAGGAGCGAAGGATGACGCAACGTCCTCTGCGATTCCGAAATCGTCCCGGCTTCACCCTGATCGAGTTGTTGGTGGTGATTGCGATTATTTCGATTCTGGTAGCGCTGCTGTTGCCCGCCGTGCAAAAGTCGCGGGCGGCAGCGAGGCGGACGCAGTGTTCCAACAACCTGCGTCAAATCGGTCTCGCCCTGCACAACTACCACGATCCCAACAATGCTTTTCCTCCGGGAACCGTTGAGGCTGGTCTGCGAGGCACCGCCCCCACCGAACTGGCTTGGGCTTGGGGAGTCGCAATCCTGCCGTATCTCGAAGCGTCACCGTTGTACCGTGAACTCAATCCGAAAGAACAAACGCTCGGACAACTCTTGGCAAATCGCCCCGATCTCGCACGTCGGGTGCTGCCGGTATTCGTTTGCCCGGAAGACTCGGGTACGTCAATGAATTCGCGCCGCCTGTTCAATACGCTGGAGGTCGCGACGTCGAACTACGTAGCGTCCGCTCCGAATGCCAGCATCTGGCAATCCAAACCTGGCCCTTTCGGATTCATCAACCGCGGAATCTTCACCGGTGACAGCCACGTTCGCCTTTCCGAAATCACTGATGGCACGGCCAACACGTTTCTGGTGGGCGAACGATGCTTCGTCAAAGAGGGTGATGCGTCGGTCTGGGCCGGAGCGATTTTCCGTGATCCGTATGTGATGATCCCCCAAGCGACACTCGAAACGCCGTATGGCAGTGCCTTCGTGCAGATGCAGACCGGGCAAATGCTCAACGCACCAACGGGTTCGGCGGCCCCTGGCTGAGTCGCTGTGAATCCGATCGCCCGGTGGGCGTTCTCCAGTCAGCATGCAGGTGGTTCACAGTTCGTGATGGCCGATGGATCAGTCCGCTTCATCAGCGAAAATATCTACAGCACCTCCGATCCCGTCGATTTCTACAACCGCGACTTTTGGGGCACTTACCAACGGCTCCAAATCCGTGACGATGGGTTGCCCTTGGGTGAATTCTCCAGTCCGTAAATTTTCTCACCCCACAAAACGAGCAGACCTCCGAAGTCGCGAAGACTTCGGAGGTCTGTTTTCTTTGACTTGGATCTGCCAGGACTATTCTGCCGGGCTCTCGCCGCCACCAGCCGCTTGGGCCTTCTCCACGAGGATCGCCTTGCGTGACAGCTTGACTCGGTTCTGGTCATCGACGGCAATGACCTTCACTTCGATGATGTCGCCGATCTTGACGACGTCATGCACCGACTTGACGTAGCCATCGGCCAACTCGCTGATGTGGCACAGGCCATCCTTGCCGGGAGCGATCTCGATGAAAGCTCCGAAATCCTTGATCGATGCCACCTTGCCGGTGTAGACGCGGCCGACCTTGATCTCGGCGGTCAGGGCTTCGATGCGAGCAATTGCGGCTTCCAAGCACGCGGCATTCATGCCGGCGATCGTGATCGTGCCGTCCTCGCCAACGTCGAGCGTCGTTTTCGATTCTTCTTGAATCGCGCGGATCGTCTTGCCGCCGGGACCGATCAAGAGACCGATCTTCTCCGGGTCGATCTTGATCTGATGCAACCGCGGTGCGGTCGCGGAGATGTCCGCTCGCGGGCGTCCGATCGCGGTCAGCATCGTCTTGAGCAAAACTCGGCGAGCTTCCTTCGCTTGAGTCAGAGTGTCGCGAATGATCGGCTCGGTGATGCCGGCAATCTTCAGATCGAGCTGAATGCCGGTGATCCCCTTGCCCGTGCCGGCGACTTTGAAATCCATGTCGCCGAAGTGATCCTCGTCACCCATGATGTCGGTCAGCAACGTGTACTTGTCGCCGTCCTTAACCAATCCGATCGAGATGCCAGCGACTGGTTGCGTGATTGGCACGCCAGCGTCCATCAAAGCCAGCGTCGCACTGCACACCGACGCCATCGAACTGGAACCATTCGATTCCATGATGTCCGAGATCGTGCGGATCGTGTACGGAAACTTCTCGGCCGGCGGGATAACCCAATGCACCGAGCGTTCGGCCAACATGCCGTGACCGATCTCGCGCCGGCCGGGACCGCGAATCGGACGGCACTCGCCCACCGAGTACGACGGGAAGTTGTAGTCCAGCATGAACCGCTTCTCGTATTCTTCGACCGGGCCATCGACCTTTTGCGTGTCGCGGCCGGTGCCGAGCGTGATCTGCGCCAGCGATTGCGTCTCGCCGCGTGTGAATACGGCCGAGCCGTGAATTCGCGGCACAACCCCCACTGAGCAGGTGATTGTTCGCATTTCATCGGGCTTGCGGCCGTCGAGCCGAGTCCCTTCTTGGATCAGGTCACGCACGACCTTGGATTCGAGCGCCCCGAACGCCTCCGAAAACTGTCGCGGAGTGCCGGTCGTGGCTTCGCCACCTTCCGGGAAGTACTTCGCTTTGAGTCCCTTCTTGATCGCGTCAGTGCCGGCGTGACGTTCGGCCTTCTTCGTATTGGCTTTGGCGACTTTCAACGCGGAGTACGACTCCCCGCTGAGCAACGCCGTGAACTTGTTCTCGACCGGCACCGGGCTCGGCGTCCGAGCCTTGCCGACCTTCGCACACAGTTCCAATTGGAGTTCGCAAATCTTCGCGATCTCGCCCTGAGCGAGCAGGATGGCCTCGAGCATCTGCTCTTCCGGCACTTGATCGCCGAAGCCTTCGATCATCAGCACGGAGTCTTTGCTGCCGGCGACGATGAGATCGAGCTTGCTCGTCTTCAGTTGTTCCTGCGTCGGCATCACGACGAATTGACCATCAACCTGACCGATCCGCACGGCTCCGATCGGACCGTTAAACGGCAGCGGAGCCAGCATCAGCGCGGCACTCGCACCGTTGATCGAGAGGACGTCCGGATCATTGACACCGTCGAACGACAACACGTTCGACATGATCTGCACTTCGTCGTAGTAGCCTTCCGGAAACAGCGGACGAATCGGACGGTCGGTGAGGCGGGCCGTCAGGATTTCGCGCGTCGACGGACGCGACTCACGCTTGAGGAATCCACCGGGGAACTTGCCAGCGGCGGCGAAACGCTCGCGGTAATCGACCGTCAGCGGAAAGAAATCCTGATCCGCAAATCGCGGCGGGCCACTGACCGAGGCGACGAACACCCAGGTCTCGCCGTATTGCACGATCACGGCACCGTGGGCCTGCTTCGCCAACTCGCCGGTTTCCAACTTCAGAATCCTGCCGCCAATTTCTCGTTCGACTGAGACTTTCATCTTTGTTCTCTTTCCAATTCAACGGACGCCAGCCAGCGAGACCACTCACCATGAGTGACAAACGACAGCGAGCCGATACGTCCTAACGACTGTGATCCACGGCGTCGCAACGACAGCGACGCAAAACTTCTAGGCCGGCGGCCGAAGCAAGGGCGAACGTCGTTTCGCGTGGACCCACCGCGCAGTCTCAAGCATTTCCTCGGCCCGGCACCCAACCGGATTCGCCGGCTGGCGTACATGTCTGCGCCAATCCCCTGACTGACGCACCGGCCGAAGCCTTCAAAACAACGTCACCTTGTCGGCCGGGGCTACTTGCGCAACTCGAGCTTTTCGAGAATCGTCTGATAGCGAGCGATTTCGGTTCGCTTGAGGTAATCCAGCAGGCGGCGACGGCGGCTAACCGCCATCAACAACCCACGTCGGCCAGAGTGATCTTTCACATGGCCCTTCAAATGATCGGTCAGTTGAGTGATCCGATCGGTCAACATGGCGATCTGAACTTCCGGGGAGCCTGTGTCCGCCTCGGATCGCGCGTGGCCACGAATCAGCTCCGTTTTTCGTTCTTTTGTCAGCGGCATTGGACCTTTCCTAAACCAAAACGTTTTTGAGACTTCGATGTGTGGGGCGTACTCTAACAAGCCTCTTTCAAGTTGCAACATTCGACAGCGGCCCTGACCCACGAGGAGTTCCTCAGCCCATCGCCTTCAGGGAGTCTTCGACGACTTGCAGGACGCGGTCGATGTCTGTCGGCGTGTGAACTGACGAAAAACCGTGATGGCACGGGCCGCCGCCGTAGTCATGAAAATAGACGCCGCGAGCCGTCGTCTGCCGGCAGAACTCCAGCATCGTTTCGCGACGATGGCACAGGCTGTCGCGATAGCATTTGACCGGCTCGCGAGTGCCAAAGGTCAGACCAAAGCGGCTGCCATGAACTTGGAAGCGACAGGCGATCGGGCTGCGATCTGCGATGTCGTTGAGCCCACGAGACAACTGCGTCGAAAGCGAATGGATGGTTTGCCAGAACTGTGGCGTGCGGATCGTCCGCACGAAGGCGAGTCCGGCCAGGATGCTCGGCAGCGGAGCGTTGAACGTTCCGGAGTGCGCGACATCGCCGACTGGTTTGAAGCAATTCATCAATTCCGCTTTGCCAGCAATCGCTGAGAGTGGCAAGCCCGCTCCGAGCGACTTGCCAATCGTACAAATGTCGGGAGTGACTCCGAAGTCTTGCTGCGCTCCGCCGGGAGACTTTTTGGCGAAGGATTGAATCTCATCGAAGAAGAGAATCAGCCCGTGCTCGTCGGCTAGGCCGCGTGCTCCTTCGAGGAATCCAGGCTCCGGTAAGATCGCGCCGCAGTTGTAATCGACCGGCTCGATCAGAATCGTGCCGGCCTCGTGCTTGTGTTGTTTAACCAAGCGTTCGAGCGCGTCGAAGTCGTTGTACTCGGCAACGATGATCAGTTCAGCGAGAGAGATCGGGATGCCGGGGCTTTCGCGATACGGCGGCTGCGCATCGAGTTGGTCGGCGGGCGGATGGCCGCCGATGAATGTGAACTCGTGGTAGCCGTGGAAGTGCCCGCGAAAGCGAATGATCTTGTCACGACCGCTGACCGCTCGGCAGAGCCGCAGCGCGTGCAGAGTCGCTTCGCTGCCCGATCCCGTGAAGCGGACTCGTTCCGCACACGGCACGATTTCGCAAATCTGCTCAGCCAGTTCGATTGGGTATTGGCCGTCGAGACTGCACAACACGCCGAGTTCCCAGACCTTGTCGAACACTTCGCGCAAGCAGTCCGGTGCGTGGCCGAGCAATGTCGCGCCGTGACTCATCGACATGTCGAGGAACTCACGCCCATCGACGTCCCAAAAGCGAGAGCCTTTCGCTCGCGAGGCATACACCGGCGCGCCCCAACCTTGGTTGAAACGTGTGCTGGAACACACGCCACCGGGCAAAACCTTGCGGCCACGCTCGATGAGAGCGAGATATTCGGCGGAGAGCGTCATGTGTGGTTCTTCCACAGGTTCAGCGTGATGTGAGCTTGGCCTTGATGATGAGCCTCGTGCCAATTGATGACGTGCAGAGCCTTCGCAATCGTCCAGCCACGGTCTTTCAGAAGGCCCGACTCTGGGATACGAGCGAGGTCGGAATCCGTCAAGCGACCGAGTCCTTCTAGCAAATGTTGTCGCGAGGCATTGAGCACTTCGCGAATCTGATCTGCGGTCGGAATGTTGTCGTCCGGCGTGCTGCCCCCTTTGAAGCGTGGGATCAAGTCCGAAAAACCTGCCGTCGAACCGAACAACCGCTCGGTCGCGAACAGCTCTTCCGTGACACCAACGTGCATCAGTTGCCACGCAATGTGTGCTCGGCCCGGCCCCGGACGCCAACCGAGTACGGCCGTCGGATCGGGTTGCTTGGCGATGTCATCCAGCGTCGTCAGCGTACGCGAGCGGTTGAATTCCCAAATGTCTTTGATGCACGTCAACAAGCTCATGGCGATCTCCTAGAATCGAGAAGTGGCGGATGCGTCTCATGCATCCGACCAAAGTCGCAAAGTTTCGGCAAGGGTCAGCCGCGAAGGTGGAACACCGAGTTCATCGTGACCAGCGTGCTCTGACCGGCCGCGTGCTGGATGATGTTCACGCAGCAGTTGTCTTGGGCCAACCCCTTTGCCTTGCGGAGTTCCAACCCCATCAGGTGGGCACACAGCGTGCGGTTCACAATGTTGTGAGCCACCACGACGACCGTTTCGCCAACGTGCTGGTGCAGCAGTCGCTCGAACGCCGGCCACGCGCGACGCAGGACGTCCGAGTACGATTCGCCGCCCAGATACGGATGCGTGGCGGGATCCTCGTGGAACAGCCGGTACGCCTCCGGGGCTTCGCGAGCGATTGTGTCCCAGTCCTTGCCTTCCCAGACGCCGACATGGCATTCGGTGATCTCGGCGATTTGTTTCACGCTCAGACCGTGTCGCTCGGCAATCGTCGCGGCAGTTTCAGCAGCTCGTTGCAGCGGGCTGGAATAGACGTGCGTGATTGGATGGTCGGCCAAGAATCGAGCGACCTGGGCCGCCTGTCGACGACCGTTGTCGTTCAGCGGCAGATCAATGCTGCTGCCTTGGAGGATGTACGGACTTTGCACATTGGCATCGGTCGTGCCATGTCGGACAAGCAGCAGTTGAGTGGCGGTCATGCGGCGAGTTGTAGGTCGGCCTTTCCAGGCTGACAAATCTGAATCGAGAAGTCACCCTCGTTCGGGTCAGGCTGGAAAGGCTGGCCTACTTGGCTTCCGGCAGTTCGATCAGCGTTTGCGTTTTCACGACGGCGCAGTTTTCCGGGAATGTGTGAAACGCATGGATCAGCAAACTGCGCGGGAACAGGTCCAGTTGCAAATAGCTCACAGCGGCGGGAGCCAGCCGGTTTGGCGGGTCGAACATGCGACCGAGCGTCGCCTTGCGGCAGTCGATGGAGAATTCTTCGTGCAGTTGGAGGTAGATGTCTGGGTCCAACCGCTCGACCTGAAAGCTGACTTGATAGCCGATGCCGCCCGGCAGCCAGAGCGATTCATCGCGGCTGCCTCGCAGCTTCTTGTCGAACAGCCGATCGCGGTGCGGCAGTGATTGGCCCTTGGGGGCAACAATCTCGCACAGCGTTTGATGAGGCGTGCGCAGCTCCAGCAGATGGCCCGCTTCACAAATCGCAAGGTGCATCTGGAAGCCGTCTCGAACCACGGAAGTTCGCTCGTAAATCGCAAACAATTCCGGATGCACGGAGCGGCCTAGAATCGCGAGATTCAGCTCCGAGACATCTGGCCTGACAATGCCGACATTCATGACCGCACTTTCGTTGAACCCGAATTTGACGAGAGCGGGACAGCGGCGATTCTAGTCATCGCTTTCGACAGCACGGAAGCGGACGAGCAGACGAATTCTCGAAGGTGATGAACTTGGTCGCGAGCGATACCACTCGCGGCGCTGAATGGGCTAACACCCTGCCGCTCGCCTTATCTCAGCTCTTCGTGCTGCGGGTCGGTTTCTGGCGGTGCCCAATTCTTCATGCCGTCGCTGACTTCTTTAATTTCACGGATGCGTTCGGCGGTGGGCGGTTCGTTGGTACCGAACTGCACGATCTTCGGCTTACGGTGCCGCGTCAGCTTGTACCGCGTGATCGCCTTTGGCTTGCGAAACAGCCCGAACCATTTCTCTTCTTCCTCGATGATCGAATCTTTCGGCTTCTCACGCAGCCCATAGAGCATGATCGCCAAGGTGACGAAGACGCCGGACATCACCAGAATCGGCTTGCTCGGTTCTTTGGCGAACGTCAGCAGGATGACGCCGCAGAAGAGGACGCCGAGAAAGCAAACGGCTCCGGTCGCCAGCCACGACACCGCTTCGCGTCCGCTATCTCGTTTCCCGGACATGATGTCAACTGAATTTGAGGAATCGGAACGGAGAGTCAGATCCGACAGTCTCGGCATCTCCATCAGAACCAAGGGATGACCCCGACCGGACCTTTGCTCGTGTGGACAAACAAGTCTAAATAAATCACCAAGACCATCAAACCCAAGACGAAGGCCATGCCGCCATAGGTGGCTCCGATCAAGATCCTTTCGCTTGGACGTTTGCGA
This sequence comes from Candidatus Kuenenia stuttgartensis, assembly GCA_945861865.1. Taxonomy (GTDB): domain Bacteria; phylum Planctomycetota; class Planctomycetia; order Planctomycetales; family Planctomycetaceae; genus SXKJ01. The sequence goes on from CAMAWN010000026.1 coordinate 34,009, forward strand.
GTGACCGCTTCCCAGCACAAGAAGACCATGTGGCCGCCATCGAGCACCGGGATTGGCAGGAAGTTCAACACGGCGAGATTGACGCTCAAGAATCCCAAGAACAGCATCAGCGGACTGAGTCCCTGGCTGGCGAACTGATGAGCGACTTTGGCGATTCCAATCGGGCCGTGCAATTCCTTGAAGGACAGATCGCGTCGAACGAGGCTGCGTAGCGTCAGATAGATTTCGGTGCCCGTGCTGCTCGCGTGGTCGATCGCCATGCCGAAAGCCTCTCCGAACGAGCCGGCCTTCTGGATCATCGACTCGTCTTCCACCACTAATCCGCGTCTGGGGAAGAACAGAGGCGAGTCGACATTGCGGGTTGGCTCCAATTCCACGGTTCGCATCTTGTCGTTACTAGCCACTGTGAGACGGACGTGCAAAGTGGGAGCCATCTGCATCAGCCAGAAGGCTTGAGCCCAAATGTGCGGTTGCTTCTCGGTGGCTTCAAACTTGATGGGGCCAGACGAAGCGTGAAGGCCCTCGGCTTTGGCACCGGGTGGCGAGAAGAGTTCGATGGCGGTGATGGTTTCATCTGCGGTGATCTTCCCGTCGGCGGGGCTTCCCGAAACGACTTTGAGCACTCGCGAAGTGATGTGATATGCGACACCGATCGACGGGACAGACAGAGGCGAACCCGTGTTTTCAAAGTGATCATTCCAGCCGGATCGGTTGCGTGGCATCAGCTCGGCGGCAAGTGTCTTTTTTGTCCCTTCGACCTCGCGTGTGTATTCGATCGCGACCATCTGGCCATGTTTGCTTTGGAAATAATCGGGCAACTCGACCGGGTCAATTTCTTTGCCGACTTCTTTGCCATCCACTCTGGCGATCTTGTCGCCCGGCTTGAACTGGGCCTGATCGGCTGGCGAGCCGGCTTCGACAGCGCTGATCTTCTCGATATCCATCGACAGGCCCAGCCGGCGAAACCGATTCGGAGCCACCTTGATCGCGACACGTTCCGGCTTGCCTGAGGACTCCCGCTCAACGACGAATTCCAGTTCTTCGTCGCGTCGTTCCGTCAACAGGGTCTGCAATTGTGCGAAGTTCTTCACCGGCTTGCCGCCGACCTCAACGATGCGATCCTTCGGCCGGAAGCCGCCCACTTCCGCAGCCGGAGTGCCTGCGATCGTCCCTTGACCATCCTCAGGTCTGAGCGCCGGGAGTTGCACGTCCCACGGGGGAGCCACGCCGATCATGCGGCGAGTGTCGGACTTGTCCGGGGTCAGCGTTTTTTTGAAGGTCTCGCCGTTGCGGTAGACCCCTTCGATCTCGACGTCGTTGCTGGTCAGAGCCACGCCGCGCATGATGTCGCCGAAATCCGAGCACTCGCGGCCATTGATCCGCGTCAGCAGATCGCCGGTTTGCAATCCTGCCTTCCAGGCCGGCTTGCCGACCACGATCGGCCCCAGCCGAGCGGGCCGCGTCTGAACGCCGCTTTTGAAGGCGATCGCGAAGAAAACAAGCCCCGTGAGAATGTTCATGATCACGCCGGCCGAGATGATCGCCATCCGCTGCCAGACCGGTTTCGCCGAGTAGGACCGAGGGTCTTCGGCGATTTCCTCGCTGCTGAGCTGGCTGGGATCGATGTCGTCCTGGCCGAGCATCTTCACGTAGCCGCCGAACGGAATCGCCGAGAGCGCGTACTCGGTGTCTCCCTTTTTGAAACTCCACAGGATCGGGCCAAAGCCGATGCTGAAGCGTTCCACAAACACGCCGCACCATTTGGCGACGGCAAAGTGGCCGAGTTCGTGAAAGAAAATGACCAGTCCTAAACCGATGGCGACCCACAGCCAACTCAAAGCGGTCGCACCAAGTTTGGAAAAATCAAACGCAGCGAGCAGTCCAACGGCGATCAAGTCCACCGAGCAATCTCCTGGCGAGCCTCGCGATCCAGGCGGAGTAATTCCGACAGAGACGGCGAGGCGTCGAATTGATGTTGGTCGAGCACCGCTCGACAGGCACGGGGAATGTCGCAGAAACGGAGACTTCCCGCCAGGAATCTTTCGACGGCCGCCTCATTCGCCGCGTTGAGCACCGCTCCGCAGGTTCCGCCGCGGGACGCAACCTCGAATCCCAGCCGCAAAGCGGGAAAGGCATCCAGGTCGGGCGGTTCGAAGTGCAGATCGAATGTCTTTTGCCAGTCGAGCTTCGCGGCGATCGACTCGCAGCGATCGGGATAAGTCAGAGCGTACTGAATTGGCAGCCGCATATCGGGCGGCGAAAGCTGCGCGATCACGCTGCCGTCCACAAACTCGACGAACGAATGCACCACCGACTGCGGATGCACGACCACCTCGATCTGATCGTCTCGCAGACCGAACAACCATTTGGCTTCGATGACCTCCAGTGCCTTGTTCATCATCGTGGCCGAGTCAATCGTGATCTTCGGCCCCATATTCCACGTCGGATGAGCCAGAGCTTCGGACGGCGTGACGTCCTGAAGCTGCAATAGCGTTCGGCCACGAAACGGCCCGCCGCTCGACGTGAGCACGATGCGTTTGACTTCGTTCGCTCGCCCGGCTTGCAACGCTTGGAAGATCGCGGAGTGCTCGGAATCGACCGGCAAAAGCGTGGCGTTCGTCCGTTTGGCCAACTCCATGACAAGCGGCCCGGCGACGACGAGCGTCTCTTTGTTCGCAATGGCCACCGTTTTGCCGCATTCCAGCGCGATCCATGTCCCGCGCAGACCGGCCGCTCCGACGATCGCGCTGACGACGACATCCACCTCCGGCGCGGAGCACAGCCGCTCGGTGCCGCTTTCGCCAAAGAGGAGTTCTGATTTCGACGAAAAGGCCGCGCGATCGACACCGTGGCTTAACGACTCGTCGGTAACGACCGCCCAGCGGGGATGAAATGACTGCGTCTGTTCGGCCAATTCTCGCCAGCGGCGATGCGCGGTGATTCCCAATAGCGACAGTCGCTCCGGCAGCGCGTCGAGCACTTGCAAGCAGTTGGTGCCAATCGATCCAGTCGATCCGAGAACTGCAATCCGTTTCATGCGGCGAAATCCGTCGAGGTTTGAGTAACTTCAAGGCTACCGGCTGGCAACACGAAGATGAAGCCGACGCTTGAATCCGCTCGATTCAGCCCTTCGCCACCCTCGTCCCACACTCCGATTCGCGCCAGCCAAACAAAAATAGCGCCGTTGACAAAAAAAACTCGTCTGACCTAAAACCAAGGCGTGTGGGAAGCAACGCGATAATCGTCGTCGTTGTACGCTTAAAAACGCTTCCACCCAGTCAGGGCGAGCGGTAACGAATCGATCACGCGCCACTGCACCCATCGGCTTTGCACGGATACAAGAGGTGTTATGAATGCGATCTCGCGCCGGACTCTCTTGATGGCGTCGGCCGGAGTTCTATGGGGATGGCCGCGTCCGGATCGAACCGCCCTAACAGGTGAGGATTCTTTCCTCATTGAGCCTCCAGCACCTCGCGACGGGGCTCCGCAGTTCATCAGTGCATTCATCGGCCATGCGGAATCGCTTGGCGTCGCTCACAGCCCCTCCATTTGCCAGCTTGCCGATGGGCGGCTCGCGACCGTCTGGTATGCGGGATCAAGAGAAGGAGCAAAAGACGTCTCCATTTGGTTTTCTCGTTCTGCCAACCCGAAGAAGCCCTCGGACACGAATACTGATTGGGAGTCCCCACGTGCTCTGGTCGATCGTCAATCGGCTTCTGCCGAGCTGTCTCGTTACGTCAAGAAAGTTGGGAATCCGATCATCTTCACGGATCATCGAGATCGAACTTGGTTGATCTATGTGAGCATCGCGGTCGGAGGTTGGTCGGGAAGTTCGCTCAATGTGAAGTGTTCGCTTGATGGTGGAGAAACATGGAGCGACAGCGAACGATTGATTCTCAGTCCTCTGGCGAACTTGAGTGAGCTAGTGCGTGCAACTCCTGTGCTGATGCAATCTGGACGAATCGCCATCCCGATTTACCACGAGTCAATCGTGAAGTTTCCTGAGCTCCTTTGGCTTGATTGGAAACACAACAAAGTTGTTTGGGGAAAGACACGCATCACTGGCGGTGCGTCGCTATTGCAGCCAACGATCGTTCCGATCACCCAACAAAGGGCGGTGTCATTTCACCGAGATTTTCAACGCCGCGGGACTCAATGGCAGGAAACGCTCGATGCTGGCCAAACTTGGAGCCCTCCAACGATGACCGGATTACCGAATCCTAATTCAAGCATCGCCGGACTTCGTCTTTCCAACGGGTCGGTCTTATTGGCGTTGAACGACGATTCCCAAAAACGACAGGATCTCACATTAGTACTGTCTAAAGATGGTACGACAGATTGGCAGCGAATTGTCGTCCTTGAGAATCAGAACGGAATGGAGTTTTCTTACCCATCGATGATCCGTGGTGGCGATGGCTTCATTCACTTGGTTTACACGTGGAAGCGAGAACGGATTCGCTACTTGGCGTTCAATGAGGCTTGGCTTCAAGAGCGGGAATTAGAGGCAAGGTCATGATCGCATGGTGCTATCCAATTATCTTCTGGGGTTTGATCGCATGCCTGCTGGTCAAGCTCGCACAATTATGTGTAGCTGATAAAGGACCGCGATGGTTGCCCCTGATCGGCGTGGCAGTGACGCTGATTCCCATCCAAGGAATGCCATTCGGACGTTTTCTACATGGAATAACTTCGGGGTTCAGTATTCCATCGTTTGTCTTACTGCTGAGCGTTCTCTGGACTGCTCACACCGGACGACCACTTCTTTCCAATTCCACTCGAACGACCGTGTGTGTGGCTGGAGCCGTGTTTGGCATCACGCTCTATCCAATGGCGATTGGACTCGGCACGTTTGATCCATACGTCTTCGGTTGGAGTTCCGACGGGATGACCATGTTGCTAATGCTCGTAACAAGTGTATTTCTTTGGAAAAATAGCGCCTTCGGATATGTACTACTTCTCACTGCCGCAGCTTGGCAAATTGGACTGTTAGAGTCGACCAACATTTGGGATTACGTCGTTGACCCAGCCTATTTTCTGTCTTCCCTCGTTGTACTGATTGCACACGCCGTTCGCGCAAAGATCGCTGGCCATCGTCGCCGGGCACTCGATAAGAGAACAACAACAGTTGAGTCGCTACGACGGTATGCTGCCTAGCAACTTGTTGAAAAAGTCGGTCGTTTGGAATTGATATTTTGGGAGAGGCGCCCTGATCCGCGGCGCGAATGGGAACGCGAGCAGGAGGCTTGGGCATGGCGATGGGTCGGTGGGAGCGGGAGCAGGAGTTGCCGCAGGCGACTCGGCATGTGTTTTATGAACGGCGGAATCAAGTGCCAGCGAAGGCTGGGTTTGATGTGTGGTTGGAGACGCTCTGTCGGCCGCATTCCGCCGAGCAGGGGCGTGAGTCGATCCCACCGGGACCGTATTTTCGGATACTGATGGTGGGGTACTTCGAGGATCTCGATTCGCAGCGAGGGATCGCGTGGCGGTGTGCCGACAGTTTGTCGCGGAAGCAATTTCTCGGCGGCGCGATTCACGAGGCGACGCCCGATCATTCGAGTTTGACGCGAATCACGGCCCGGTTACCGCAGGAAGTTTATCGCGAGGCGTTCGCTTTCGTGCTGCAGTTGGTGCATGAGCAGGGTCTGCTCGAAGGCAAAACGTTGGGCGTGGACTCGACGACGCTGGCTGCCAACGCGGCGATGAAGTCGATCGTGCGGAAGGACCGCGGCGACGATTGGCTGGCTCATTTGAAGACGCAGGCGGCGACGGAAGGGATCGAGATCGAATCACGCGCCGACGCGACGCGGTTCGACAAACAGCGGGCAAAGCCGGGGAAACAGACCTGTTTCAACGACGATTGGCAATCGCCGAGCGATCCGGACGCCCACATCACCCAGATGAAGAATGGCTCGACGCACCTGGCGCACAAGGCCGAGAACGCGGTCGACCTCGACACCCTCAACCAAACATTCCGAAGTTCAAACTTAAATTCTCGCCAACCACACTCGCAACCTGATCACGTCGATCGCAAACGACAAACTCAGACTTCTTCAACAGGCTGATAGAACCATTGTTCTGCTCTGCTTTCTTAAAGCCTATTTGTAAGTCGTAAAACTCATGGAGGAGTTTTTGTCATGAAAAGTTTTGTTCGCTCTCACCTGAATTTTACTTTTTATATCATTCTGGCGTCTTTGGTTTTGCTCTGCCTGTTCGCTGCGTCGGCACAGAGCTTGAGTACGCAATTGTCCAGAATCTATCTGCTAAGCGTGGCCGGCTACTTCGGCGGTGGTTTGTTCCTCGTCAATTTGCTGCTACTTCCGTCTCGCTGGAGTGCAATGAGTCGCTGGCTCGCCCCGCTAGTGGCTTGGATTTGGCTGAATTATCTGGTGATTGATTACGCCACGTTCCGTCTTTACGGCTTTCATGTCAACTGGCTCGTGGTGGAGATGATGGTCACGAATCCCAATGGTGTAGGCGTCCCCACATTTCTCCTGATCGCGGTCGGGTTGGGCACCATGGGCTTGGGTGCATTAGTCATCTATCTGAATCGACTTTCGAGTTACACTCCAAAGAAGCTTCGTTTTGTGATTTCGGGTCTATTGATCTTCCTGATTCCCGCCATCGCTTCCAACACCGTCATACACATCTGGGCTAATCATTATGACCGGGAAGAGATCACCAGCATCGATTCACTGTTCCCGCTCTACTACCCTGTAAGCAGCCACAGAAACGGGCCGCGGATCAGCGCGATGTGGCCAACAGTATTCCCAGCGAAAAGTGGGGAAAGGCTGGATGTCGGTAGAACCAAGAGTGGCAGCGTGCAGTACCCTTTGGAACCCCTCGTTTGCGTGAGCCAGAAGTCGCCACCATCGATTCTGGTTTTGGTGCTCGAAAGCTGGCAAGCAGATAGTCTCCGCCCTGAAATCATGCCAAATCTCTGTCAATTTGCCTCGACTGCGACACGCTTCGATCAGCATCTATCAGGGGGTTCGACCACGGTGCCCGGTTTGTTCAGCCTGTTGTTCGGACTGCATTCAAGCTACTACGATCGATTCAAAGGAACTCCAAAAAGCAATCCGAGTCTATTTACAGAGACGCTGCACGATCAGGGCTACCGGTCTCGCGTTTTCACGTCGAGCTACCTGGAGCGTTTTTCTTTGCGTTCTCTGTTCTTTTCTCGGGTTGCACCTGTTGATTATTTCTATAGCAAGAATGACCGTGTTGTCGTCGATAATTACATTGCGAGCATGTCATCAGCTGACAGAAGTCATTCGCCTCGATTCGACTTCATGTTTCTAACGTCCTCCCATTCTCCATACCTGTATCCACCGGAGTATTCCCGGTTTTCCCCATTGCCCATGGTTGAAGGTGGATATGCGCTGAACAAGTTCGCGGATTCCACGCCCTACAAGAACGACTATCACAACAGCCTGTATTATTCGGATGCACTGCTGAAGGTGGTGTTTGATACGCTGAAAAGCGGACGATTTGAGAATACATGGATCATCGTTACCGGCGATCATGCCGAGGAATTCAATGAGAATGGACTCGGATATTGGGGACACGGCAGTAATTTCACCCGCTGGCAGACACAGACCCCGCTGGTGGTCAAGTCGCCGGGGCAAACCGTTGGTGCAGTCGAATCGCGATTGTCTCTGCATCAGGACGTGGTGCCCACATTGATGGCAGACGCGTTAGGTTGCCGTTCACCTACGGAGCACTACGCCAATGGGGCGAATCTGTTCCGACTGCCGGAGGGAAGGGGAACAGTACTCTCGTCTTATTTCACGAAAGCTTACTGGATCGATGGCGTGATTATCGAAAGCTTGTCCGGAAGGAAATATGCTTGGGACGACATGAAAGAGAAAAAGTCGCTGGGTAGCGTAAAATGTATCAAACAGGTCATGGCACAGGAAACGCATTTCCTGCACTGATTGACCTTCACCCCGTTTCCTAATCCGCACGGGATGTTAGATTTTTTGTGATTGTTTACCGCGTCGGAGCGAACAAAGGGATTGGTTGAGCGGTTCGTCGTGTTTGTGCGAGGAAGTCGAGGGGATCTCGGAGGAGTTGCTCGCAGGTGAGGAGGACTGACGTGAGGACCGACTGGTGCTGAGCGCCGGTGTCGG
>CAMAWN010000027.1 GCA_945861865.1 Candidatus Kuenenia stuttgartensis
ACTTCGACCACTCGATTCGCTTTTGTGTTTGATCGAGGCAAACCACACGAGCGGATTGTGGCCGGCGGAAAGCCACCGGCGAACTGAGAAGGAGTTCTGTGATGCTTGTCCTGTCGAGACAACGCGACGAGAGCATCATCATTGGTGACCACATCGTCATCACGGTGGTGGACATTCGCGGCGATAAAGTCCGTTTGGGAATCGAAGCTCCGAAAGAGGTTCCCGTTCATCGCCAAGAAGTCTACGAGGCCATCCAACGAGAAAACGCTCTCAAGACCAACGCCCCCAAAGACGAGCTGCCGGCGGAAAAGAAGTCGTAAGCACGTCACTCAAGTTTCAGAAATAGGCACACTCCGCCTGCGCTGACCGAGGTCTTTCTCGGCGGCCATGCGGAGTGTGCCTATTCTTCTTGGCGGGGCGGTGAACGCTATTTAGCTGCCCCATCTTTGACCGACTTCTCGTGCCACGCCTTCGAGACGTCGGGATTCGGCTTCGTGTCACCGGGAACCTCGTTGCGAATCCAGCGAATCGCAGCTTCGGTCGAATTGAGGAATCGCTTGTCGGTCCACGTCGCTTCGTTGTGGCCGAGGTTGTTGAAGAAAATTTTGCCGTCGCCCCAAGAACGGCACCACGCGACAGGAACGTGCTCGGCTTGCACTGTCTCGACTTCCTTGTCGCCCTCTTTTTTCTTGGTGACTTGTCCTTTGGTTTTGCACTTCGCGATGTTCAGGCTCATCAGGACGTGGACGTTTTCCGGCACCCAATGGTCGTACCAGTAAATCTCGTCCTTGATCTGAAACTCGCCACCGAACGGCTTCATCGCTGAGTGAGCCGTGTCGTGGACGGTGATTGTCACCAATTCGCCAGCGTTCCACGGATGCCCTTTGAACGTGCCGCCGGACAAGTCCCAGTACCACTTGTGAGCCGGGTTGTTGGTGCGAAACGTGTCGGCCGCCGAATGGAATCCGATCCAGCCGTGACCCTTTTGCTTGAGCCACTCGTTCATGAAGTAGTCACGATCGGCATCGGCGATAGGCAGCTCGCCGGTCGTGTAGAACATCACGAGGTCGTAGTTCTTCAGGTTTTCCTTCGTGAAGTCGGCCTTCGTGTCCTGAGTGCAATGAATCGAAAACAGCCCCGTCTGTTGACCGAGCTGCGTCATCGCGACTTCCGCAGCCGCGAGGTCTTTCTTCGCGCCGTCTTTGACGTCACGGTTCACCGAGCCGTGCTTGAAGCCTTTGCTCTCGGTGAGAAATAGGATCTTGGATTTCTGGGTTTGCGCGCTGGCCAAGGGCAGCGAGCAGAACACGCTCATCAAACCAGCCATCGCGAACGCGGACACGCATGCTTGACGCAACATCTCAGAGGCTCCTTCAACAGCGGCTTACCGAATCTGCGGCTCGGACCAGAGCGAGCCATCGGCGGGATGATACGAGTTGCTCGGCGCGGTCGCAAAGAACGCCCACTTCGCCGTGTGGTCACTGGATGATTCAGGCCAATCCGCACTGCCGCAGCAACGCCAGTGGATCGGGATCGCGGCCGCGGAAGGCTCGGAAGACTTCCAGCGGATGCCGGCTGCCTCCGAGCGACAGCACCGTGTCGCGGAATCTTCGGCCGGTGGCATGCACAGCGGATTCGTTGTCGAGCCCCGCTTCCTCGAATGCTCCGAAGGCATCCGCGCTGAGCACCTCGGCCCACTTGTAGCTGTAATAACCGGCCGCGTAGCCGCCCGAAAAAATGTGAGAGAACGCGCACAACATGCGATCTTCGGGAAGAGGTGGCAGCACCGAAGTTTTCTCAGCTAGGCGGCGCTGCACGTCGAACGGAGACTCGCTCGAAGACGGATCGAACTGGTGATGCAGATACATGTCCGTCATGCCAAAGTGCAATTGGCGGAGCATCATGCTGGCCGCCCGAAAGTTTCTTGCGGCAGTCAGTTTGTCGAACAACTCGTCGGGCAACGGTTCGCCCGTTTGGTAGTGGCCGGAGAGACCGCGAATCGTTGGGCGGTGATAACACCAATTCTCCATGAATTGGCTGGGAAGCTCGACCGCGTCCCACTCAACGCCGTTGATCCCGGCGGCGTCGGCCTCGTCCACGGTCGTCAACATGTGCTGCAAGCCGTGACCGAACTCGTGGAACAGCGTTTCGACTTCGCGGAACGTCATCAACGACGGCGTGTCACCGACGGGCGGCGTTCCGTTGCAGACCAGATGCGCGACCGGCAATTCGACTTGGCCTCGGAATCGACGGCGCGGCAAGCAAGTGTCCATCCATGCTCCGCCGCGTTTGTTCTCCGGTCGCGAGAACGGATCGAGATAAAACGCCGCGAGCGGCTGATTCGTCTCGGCATCGCACACGCGAAAGAACCGCACGTCGGGATGCCACGCCGGAGCCTCGTGGTCCGCCTCGTGAATCGTGATGCCCAGCAGCTTCGTCAGCAGTGCGAACAAACCGTCGAGCACGCGCGGCAGCGGAAAGTACGGCCGCAGTTGCTCGTCGTTGAAATCGTAACGCTGCTCACGCAATCGCTCGGCCCAGAAGGCGGCGTCCCAATGTTTGAACTCTTCGGTTTGTCCGCCGGCTGTTGCGAGCACTTTCAATTCCGCCAACTCAGATTCCGCCGGCGTGCGCGACGCCAACCGCAGCTTCTCGAACATCTCTTCGACGGCCGCGACTCCGGCCGCCATCTTCTCGGCGAGACTGACTTCCGCAAACGTGTGGTAGCCCAGCAACTCCGCTTTCTCACGCCGCAACTTCAGAATCTGCGTGAGACTCTCGCTGTTGTCCCACTCGCCGGTCGACGCCCGCGAGATGAACGCGCGATAGACCGTCTCGCGCAGGTCGCGGCGCTGCGAGTGCTGCAAGAACGGCGTGACGATCGGCCCATCGAGCGTGATCCGCCACGGGCCGGATTCGGCTGTGTGCGAATCGGTCGAACCTTCCGCAGCCTTTTTGGCTTGAGCTTGTTGATACGACTGTGCTGCCAACTGCAACAAACTGGGCGGCAATCCCGCAACCTCGTCCTTCTGAGTCAGGATCAACTCGAACGCCTTGGTCGCGTCGAGCACATGATTCGAGAAGTCTGTGCTGAGCTGCGACAGCTCTTCGGCGATGGCGTTGAATCGCTCGCGCGATGCTCCTTCCAGTGCAATGCCGGAGAGCTTCGCCGATAGCAACTTCTGGTCGACGATTCTCTGCCGAGTCGGCGCGAGCGTTTCGCCGGCTTGACCCTTCAGCCGCTGGATCGCTTCGTAAATCGGTCGGCTTTGGGACACTCGCAGTCCGAATCGCACGACTTCCGGCAAGACGGTCTCGTACGCGGTGCGCAATTCCGTCGAGTTGAGCACGCCGAACAAATGCCCGATCGGCTTCCACGCGAAATCGAACGGCCGGTCCAACTCTTCGAGCGGCGTGAAAATGTCGTCCCAGTTTGGCCGGTCGAGATCCGTCAGCGAGCGTTCGATGTCGGTCAGTCGCTGCTCGGCCTGAGCGAGCACATGCCGCACGGCCGGAACGATGTGCTCCGGCTTGATCCGATCAAATTGCGGAAGCCCTGTGGCGACGAGCAGTGGATTGTCTTGCAGTTCATCAGGCTGTTCCGGCATGAGTCGATCTTTCCAGAGGATGTCCAACGGCAACGCTCGCGGGTGGTAGTTGGCGCGTTGCACCACGTCAACGGCGAAGCGGAGAGTCTTTCGGACACAACCGCGTTTCATCAAGCCGCCGCAAAGCAAGAACACTTCGCGGGAGATCTTCCAATGATGAACTTTCGGCAAACTCGAAACGCACTGCTTGCTCAGGCGTCGGGCCGTAGCTAGATTCGCCCCAGTTGAGCTTCGGCTCACGGACCTCTGCCATGTTCGACAGGGCTATCGTTGGGGTTGACCCTACAAGCATGACCTCGGGAGCAAACTGAATTCGGCCGCGTGTATATCCGCTTGCTTCGGCGGCGGCTCACATTAACCGGATCAGCCGCTCCCACCTTACGGTTCTGGGTCATTGAATCCACCACAGCCCACCGGCATTACGGCGGAGGTTTTTTGTTGCGCGGAACAGTCGCCAGCGCAAATCGTTGGACATTGAGTCTGGGTTCCTGGACATTCCGTGGTCATTAAAACTTCGACCTCGGACATCTGCCCATGCCCGGCCTCTTCGATCAACACGAAGCGCAACACCTTGATGCCGCCAAGCCGCTCGCCGCTCGAATGCGGCCGAGGACGCTCGACGAGTTCACCGGGCAGCAGCATTTTCTCGGCGAAGGCAAACTGCTGCGCCGCATGTTGCAAGCCGACCGAGTCAGCTCGGTGATCTTCTACGGCCCGCCGGGAACCGGCAAAACGTCGCTGGCCGAGATTATCGCCAAGCACACCAAGTCGATCTTCGCGTCGCTCAACGCGGCGTCGGCCGGAGTGAAGGAACTGCGCGAAGTCTTGGAAGCCGCCCGTGCTCGGCTGAAGACCAGCGGACAGCGCTCGCTGCTGTTCGTCGATGAACTGCATCACTTCAACAAGACGCAGCAAGACGTGCTGTTGCCGGACGTCGAATCGGGCGTCGTGCGATTGATCGGAGCGACGACGTCGAATCCGTTCTTCGCGTTGGTCTCGCCGCTGGTCAGCCGCAGTCAGGTGTTCGAGTTTCGGTCGCTGTCGCGCGAGGACGTGCTGGGCTTGATGCAACGCGCGTTGTCCGATCGCGATCGTGGCCTCGGCCAACACGCAGTCACCCTGACGGACGAGGCGTTGTCATTCCTCGCCGAAGTCTGCGACGGCGACGCGCGCCGGGCACTCAACGCGCTGGAGATCGCCGTGCTGAGCGTTGCCCCTCACAAGCACGACGCGCCAGCGAGTGGCCGAACAACCAACGACGCTGACCTCTCGCTGGCGCGTCGAGCTAGTGACAATGTCGTCGATCTGACGATCGCTCAAGAATCCATCCAAAAGAAAGCCGTGCAATACGGCGACGACGAGCACTACGACGCGGCCAGCGCGTTCATCAAGAGCATTCGCGGCAGCGATCCCGACGCGGCAATTTATTGGCTGGCCCGAATGCTCGAAGCGGGCGAAGAGCCGCGGTTCATTGCTCGGCGGATCGTGATCGCAGCGTCGGAGGACATCGGCAATGCGGACCCGCAGGCGCTGGTCGTCGCGATGGCCGCCGCGCACGCGACCGAGTTCGTCGGGCTGCCGGAATGCCGCATCATGCTCGCTCAGGCGGTGACGTACCTCGCGACCGCTCCGAAGTCGAACGCCAGCTACGTCGCCGTCGATGCCGCGCTGGAAGACGTGCGATCGAAGCGAGTCCTGCCGGTCCCGACGCATCTTCGCGACGGCCACTATCCCGGAGCAAAACGACTCGGCCACGGCGAAGGCTATCAGTACGCTCACGACGCGCCGGAAGGCTGGGTCGATCAAGATTACCTCGGCGTCGAGCGAACGTACTACCAACCCGTCGATCGCGGCTTCGAGGCCGAGTTGAAACGGCGAGTTGAGGAGCATCGCGCGCGACGAGAACGACCGAACGATGCAACATGAGGCAAACTTTGGCCGCAACCAAAACGCGAGTGCAAAAACACAAGTGTTTCGGACAAAGATTCAAAGCTGCGGAGTCAGGAGACTGCGCCGAACGTGCGGTCGGCAGGAGCCGACCCTACTCGACTTGAGCGTGCAATTTCAGGCCCAGGGCTCCAATGACTGGACTTGCCCACGTTTTGCGTGCGTGCAACGCAGCGCGAATTGTGACGCGTGAGGAGCGAAGTTCCTGTTGAAGCGTCGAGTGTTGACGAAGGAGTTCAAGGTCAAGGCGGTGTCGTTGTTGACTCGGCAAGGCTTGAGCGTGGTCGAGACGGCTCGGCGGTTGGAGATTGGCCTGAACCTGCTGCGGAAGTGGCGGGAGCAGTTGGTGGCGGAAGGTTCGCGGGCGTTTGCGGGGAAGTCTCAGCCGACGGCGTTGGAGGAGGAGGTTCGTTGCCTGCGGGCCGAGAACGAACGGCTGCGGATGGAATGTGAGATCTTAAAAAAGCGACGGCCTTCTTCACGAAGGAGTCGCGATGAGAGATGCCTTCATCGAGCGTCATCGCCGCGAGCGGCCGATCGTGATTCCGTGCGACGACGACCGATTCGAATTACACGCATCCCGTGGCGAAGAACGTGTTGGCTCGGGATTTCACGGCGGAAAAGGCCCATCAGAAGTGGGTGGCGGACATCACGGACATCGCCACACGGGAAGGTTGGTTGTCCCTGGCGACGGTCATCGACTTGTGTACTCGGAAGGTGGTGGGCTGGTCGATGTCGGAGCGGATCGACAGCCGCCTGGTGGTCGATGTATTGGAGATGGCGGAGTCTCGGCAACTACCCGTGTCCTCGGAACATTCTGATGCCGGCGTGATCGCGCACTCGGATCGGGGCGTGCAGTACGCCAGCGAGCACGATCAACGGACGCTGACGACTCACGGCCTCCAATGCCGCATGAGCCGCCGCGGTGACTGCTGGGACAACACACCGGCCGAGAGTTTCTTCGCCACCTTGAAGAAGGAGCTGGTGCATCACGAAGTTTATGAAACTCGGACGGAGGCTCGCGCGAGCCTGTTCGAGTCCATCGAAGCGTGTCAAACCATCTGCCCCACTCTTAACCCAGCGCACGCAAACCTTGGGCAGGTTCATACGCTAGGTAGATCCTGGCAGTTGTCGACCTTGCCCAATCGACCGCTCCATTGCCGCGCGACTCCCACCGACTTCGTCCCCTTCTTGGCGAACGCCGACGGGCCGAACACGATCACGCCATCGCCAACGAGGCACTTCCGTGCCGTCGCCGTCGATAAGGCGAACCTCCCGCGACTCCAACATCGCCTCGATAGCACGGACAAAGCGGTCCTCCTCGACAAAGACGCCGCGCACGACTGGCAAAAGAAGATTACCGCCTTGCAGTTGATCAAGCGTTTCCAGTTCCGGTGACATGCGACCTTCAACGAGCCGCCGAGCCTCGTTGCTTAGTTCTGCTCGTGCGGCCGTGATCCCAGCCGTTGCCGCAGCAACGCGGCACGAGCGACGTTGCGTTCGGCCGATTCGAGCTGTCGCTTGCGGACTTTTTGCAGGTGCGCGGGCTGAGTCGTGATCAGCAGTTCGTTGACCGTCGGAATTTCCAGCTTGCCGATCAGGCCGAGGTTGATCCCCAGCCGCACGCTCGACAGCAGATGCAGCGTCTCTTCCGACGTGATGGTCTGGGCGCTGCTGAGGATGCCGAACGCGCGTGAGATTTGATCGTGCAATCCCTCGCGGTTGTCGTTGAGTAAACTCTCGCGAGCCTTGCGCTCGTACTTCAAGATCGACGGGATGACTTCCTGCACCGTTTGAATCAGCGACTCTTCGCTGTGGCCGAGCGTGACTTGATTGGAGACTTGATAGAAGTCTCCCATTGCCTGGCTCCCCTCGCCGTACAAGCCGCGCACCGCCAGCCGCAGACGCTGCAACGCCTGGAAGACTTTTTGCAACTCCTTCGTGAGCACCAATCCCGGCAGGTGCAGCATCACGCTGACGCGAATGCCCGTACCGACGTTCGTCGGGCATGCGGTCAAATAGCCCAAGCGGTCGTCGAACGCGAAGGTCACTTCGCGGCTCAGCAAATCATCGATGCGATTGATCTCTCGCCAGCAGTCGTCGAGCGCGAAACCGCTGTGAATCACTTGCATCCGCAGGTGATCCTCTTCGTTAACCATCAGGCTGATGTTCTCCTCGTCGCTGACGGCGACACCGCGCGGGCCGTCCGCTTCGGAGTGCTCGCGGCTGATGAGCTGTCGCTCGACCAGAAATTGCCGATCCAGTGAGTCCATCTCGCTGACCGGGAGGAATTCCAAGCCATGCGCCAACGGCAATGCCGCCACGCGGCCGCGAATCAGTCCGACAATCTCGGCCTTCGCCGTCTCGTCCGCTTTGCTGGGAAACGGAAAGTCGGCCAGATTGCGAGCCAGCCGAATGCGGCTCGACATGATGATGTCCGATTCCGGTCCGGTGCCGCGCAGCCATTCTCCGCAGTGCGGAGCCAGTGCATCCAAATCCACGATTGATCTCCTTCCATGTGTTCGCAGAGCAGAATACCGAAGCCGAGTTCCGCCTGCACGTCGAAGCTGCCGTCCGATTTCCCAAACGCGAAGAGCTCTCGTAAAGTTCGCGGCGCATTCACCTCACGAGGACCATCATGTATCTCGGCATCGAAATCGGCGGCACAAAATTGCAACTCGGAGTCGGTACCGGCGACGGGCCGCCGCTCATCGCGCTCGAACGACGCACCGTCGAGCGGACTCGTGGAGCCGCTGCGATTCGCGAGCAGATTCTCGAAGCCGGGCGACAACTCTGCGATCAGTATCCGATCGAGCGGATCGGTTACGGCTTCGGCGGCCCAGTGAATTCGATGACCGGCCGAGTCATCACCAGCCATCAAGTCGAGGGTTGGACTGACTTCCCGATTGTCGATTGGACACGCGAGGTGTTCGGCGTTCCCGTGCGGTTGGGCAACGACTGCGACGTCGCCGCGCTGGCGGAGGCGACTTACGGCGCGGGTCGCGGACACGGCACGGTTTTCTACATCACGGTCGGCACCGGCATCGGCGGCGGATTGGTCATCGACGGGCAATCGCAAGGAGCCGGGCGGCTCGCGATCGCCGAGATCGGCCACTTGCGCCCCGGACCGCTGGCCGACGATCCGCACGCGACGGTCGAGTCGCTCGCCGCCGGACCGGGCATCGAGGCCGCCGCGCGAGCACTGCTCACCGGAGAACCTCGGCATCCGCTGATCGCCGCCGGAGCATTCGCGCCCCAAGACATCTCTGTCGATTGGCCCGCTGGCCGTGAATCGGAAACCGCCGACGAGGACACCGCCGATCTGCTCGGCCGCTGTCTCGGCAACATTGAACAACTCGATGGCAAGACGATCGCTCAAGCCGCAGCCACCGGCAACCACATCGCGCGAGCGGCTTTGCATCAAGCCCACGTCGCGCTCGGCTGGGGAATCGCGCAGATGGTGACGCTGCTCTCGCCCCACATCGTTGTGATCGGCGGCGGCGTCTCGCTGATGGGCGAAGAACTCTTCTTCGAGCCGCTGCGCCGGCAAGTGCGGCGGTTTGTTTTCCCGCCGCTTGCCAACGGGATTCGTCTCGTTCCGGCGGCACTCGACGAGGAGGTCGTTGTCCACGGAGCAATTGCTCTCGCGGCAAACGAACGAATGAACGCACCACAAACCTAACCGATCGACTCTTGGAGATTTCGTAGTCGGCAGACCATTGCCCAGGAGACATAGTGACCGTGCGACAGCGCATTGCGCAGCGCTCTCAGAGCGTGACGCCTGTCAGTCTGAGGCGGTGTGGTTTTCGGTTTCGCATGCGTGATGATTTCACCGAACGATGCGAAGTACCAAACACAATCGGGGCGCGCCGGACATTTTTGAGGGTAGAATTCCGCGACAGATTTCAAGTTCCTGTTTTGAAAGTCCTCGAAGAGTTTCCGCGTGTCCGGATTGGCCAACGATTCACTGAGCAGATCGGGATGGCAACGTGTGCGTTCTTGAGCTTCCAGATTGAAGCTGGCGGCGAACAGACAAACTCATTCCGCAAGTTCGGTTGCACCAACCCTGTGACTTTTCTGAACGTAAGCGTCCGGCGGAGCACGTGGTCGTGATGTGTCACTTTGGCTGCCAACGGTGAGGGAGCAAGGTGACGGGCCGGCGTCGGAGCAGGTCGTGGAGGTCGGCGAAGGGGTCGAGGTGGTGGCGGGTGGCTGGTGATCAGGGTCTGGATCGTGGCGGCGGTGTGTCCGCCTTGTTCGCTGCCGACGAACGGATTCGCGGGCAAGCCTCCGAGCAAAAGCCGGTTGATGTGCCTTGACTCGGCCTGGGAATCCTCCAGCATCCGCAGTCATGCTTTCCCGCTCGCTCACCGCTGCTGTGTGGACGCCGTCCGGCCGAGGGGCTGTGGCGACGATTCGCGTGCAAGGTGATCTCACAGAACTCTCTGAAGGGATCGCCGACGTTTTTCATGCGGCGAGTGGCCGCTCGCTAGCAGAGATGCCGCAACAGCGAATTCATTTCGGCCGGTGGGGACGTGATGCGGCAGAGGACGTGGTCGTCTGCGTCACCAACTCGAAGACATGCGAGATTCACTGCCACGGCGGCGATGCGGCCGTGTCGCGGATTCTGAGCGACTTGGAAAGTGTTGGCTGCGTGGTCACGGAGTGGTATTGGCAACTCGAAACCGAGCGTGGAGTGTCTGAGTACGAACACGCCTACGCGCTGTCGCAAGCGACAACTCTGCGAGCCGCCGCTTGGATCGCGGTTCAGGTGGGGCGAATGGAACGAGCGATCGCGGAGTTAACCGAACTGGTCGCCAGCGGGCAGCGCGAAGTTGCGGCCGCACGGGCAAACGAGATGTTGGCGTGGGAGAACTTCGGAAGGCATCTGACTCGGCCTTGGGAGGTCGTGTTGGCGGGACGGCCGAATGTTGGCAAGTCGAGCCTCATCAATGCGCTGGTTGGGTTTGAGCGCTCGATCGTGTTCGACGAACCGGGGACGACGCGCGACGTGGTCACGGCCAACACGGTGCTCGACGGTTGGGCCATTCGGCTGAGCGACACGGCGGGGCAGCGCGGCTCAGCGAGAGACCTTGAAGCGGCCGGCATCACGCGAGCACGCGAAGCGTTCGCGATGGCCGACGTGCGGCTGCTGTTGATCGACGTCAGCCAACCGCCACATGCGGACGATTGGCAGTTGCTCGCCGAGTGGCCCGATGCAATCGTCATTGCGCACAAGGTCGACTTGTCAGACATCTGGGGCGAAGTGTTGCCGACGAATGCGATCCGTGTGTCATCATTGCAGCGCACGGGACTGAAGGAATTGTCGTCGGTCATCGTGGCTCGACTCGTGCCGAAGTTGCCGCCCGAAGAGGCGGTGATCCCGCTGACCGACCGGCAACGCTGTGAATTGATGACTTACTGTTGATCACGGACTCTTCAGTCACTGTGATTCGTCGACTTTCAGCGACCGATCCAGAATGCCTGGCGAGATTGCTCACGTGTTTGGAAGCGGCGTTGATCGGCGCGGTGAATCGGTGAGTCGGGGAACTCAGCTCCGGTCGGATCGGGGTAGCCGCGCATCGCTCGGAACGGGAGTGGTTCGACGAATTGTCCGTAGATCGTGTTGAGGTCGGCGTCTTTGTCCCAGCCGATGTTGTGGATGATGAAGTCGCGTTTCCAGCCGGGCGGGAGTTTCGGTGCTTGATCGGCCTGGAAGCGGATTGTCACGGCGTCTCCCGCACCGAGAATCGCCAGCCGATCGTCGGAGTCTTTGAGCAGTTCAGTAATGTCTCCGAAGCGAGTGAACTTGCCACCCATTGGCGGCCACTGCGTCTCGGTCGTGATTTGCGAGGCGTCGTAGCGTTCCGGCCCAAATTCGGGATGTGGTAGGCGCGCCGAAAAGCCGCGGAATCGCAGGTCGGCACTCAGCAGAGGCAGCGGCGTCAGCGTGTGTTCGAGCGGTGGTTCATCGACCGTGAAGAACATCTCGTCCCAATAAAGTTCCATGCTGGTGATGATGCGGAGGCGGGAAGTTCCGAGTTCCGAGTTCCGAGTTCCGAGTCGCCGCAACGCCTCGGTCACATCGACGGCGATCGTTTTCGTTTTGCCGCCGGGGAAGCCGATGTACGGGATCGCTTCTCGCCACTCGCCATTCGCGTCGGGAATCCAAATCGACGGCGGCTTCGGAGCTTCGCGATCCGGGTTCTGCGACAGCGAGATGTTGATCGACGTGTCGGTCGGGAAGATCCAGCCAGTCAGAAACAGCGTCACGTTCTTCGCGTTGTTCAAGTCGCCGAGATCTAATTCGATGAAGTGCTCTTCGGTCAGGCCTTGCTGGATGATCTTGTCGAAGGCACGCAGGTATTGCTCGTCGCGACGAGCCAACTTGGGCAGCACGTCGCGCCCACGCGAATCACGAGCGGCCACCGGCGTGTGACGTTTCCGAACCGGATGCAATTTGAATTCCGAGATGCTCGGCGGGCCGACTTTCTCGTTGCTGAAGAACTCGACGTCGGCCGGATGATCGACGGCCAGCAGTTGAACTTGATCGAAATACGCGGCCTCCCAAAGTTCCTCGGTGAGCATCACGCGGTACTCGCCGTTCGATTCGCGCAGCCGGTCGCCGTCGATCTTGAGGTATTCCCATTCGCGGCAGGGAGCCATGACTCCCTCGGCCAGTTGCAGGCCGATCGGAGCGGCCCACAGGCAGTCGGTGAAGAACGCCCATTGCTCGCCATCCCAGGTGTAAATGTACGGGCACGAGCCTTTCAGAATCTGTTGCGCGGCGATTGGCAGTCCCGACGGCGGTCGCAGCACGTTCTGCGGAATGCCGTTCGTCCAGACGACGCGAGCGACATCCGCCTGCTTCAGCGGACCGAGTCCGAAGTGCGTGGACTGTCCGTCGACGACCCGGACGTGAGACTTGCGCCCCGGCAACTCCGGAAGTCCGGCGGCTCGCAGTTCCAACAGGCTGCCGAGTCCGTGAGTGTTGACTCGTTCGCTGTTGCGCTGCGGCTTGCGATCCGGGTCGGCGCGCAGCGACAGATCAATCCAACCGTTTTGATTGCCCCCTTCGTTGCGGACCCAGACCGGTCGTTGATCGGTGAGGACTAAAACGTCTTCGTCACCGTCGGCATCGAAGTCAGCGACTCGGCATGTGACCACCGTGTTTGAAGGAAGGTATTCTTTGTCATTGATCCAGATACCTTTTGTTCCTGTCAGCCACGAGAGCAGTTCTCTCTTTCCGTCGTTGTCAAAGTCTGCCGGGAGTGTCCCATCGCCCGGCTGTACCGAAGATTTGTCAATTGGATGACGTAGTTGAAGTTTAGTGAGGGGAACGTCTGGCGCTGTCGAGCTTTCTTGTCGCCTTGGATCATCTCCGGCAGCAAGCAATTGCCAATGGAGTGGGCTCGTCTGCAAGCCCATCAAATGCAACGAGCAACAATGCTCCAGTCGGCCGTAATTGGGCGGAAACTCCCGCCATCGTAAGCGACCATGCGAAATGTTTTCCAAGTAGCCCGGCCTCTCAACAGTGAGTCCTGCCACGAGCACGTCGGTTTGCACATCGAAGTTCCAATCGACCGGCAGTAATACGGTCGCGTTGAGGTCTTTCGGCGGGAGCGTGGAGCGCGACGAGATGTCGGTGAACTTGGTGTGCTCGCGGCTGTCGTTGTTTTGCCAGATGCTCAGGCCGGAGCCGCTCGACACGATCAAATCCAAATCGCCGTCGTGGTCGATGTCTGCGGGTGCGATGGCCAGCACTTTGGGCAGCGACTCGAACGCCGAGTCTTGGGCGAGAGCCTTCAACGATCGAGTCTTCGATTCCTTGTCGTATTCGTTTCGCAGAAACAACACGCCCTCGTCGCCGAAGACCAGCAGGTCGATGTCCGCGTCGACCGCCTGAGTGGCTGCTCCCGTCGGCAACGCAGCGTCTGATTTCGGGGGCTGACCGATGAAGCGATGATCGTCCGGTGTGTCCTCGGTGTCGCGGTCGAGATCGCAGGCGACCAGTTTCGACATGCCAGTCGGCACGACCGCTTCGCACAGTGTCGTCCAGCGCGAATCGCCATCCGACTTCTCTGGCTGACCAAACACGATGACTTGGCCGCTGAGCAGCACGATCACGTCCCAGCGACCGTCGAGATCGAAGTCGGCGATCTTCACGTCGCGAATGCCGGCCAGTGCCGGCAATTGGTCGGCGGCGGCCGCTTCGACGAACGAGACTTCGACGGATGATTTGCGGACGGTCGTCGTTTCCGACAACTTGGCCGCGTATTTCGCTCGCCACTCGGCCGGGTAGTCCGTGACGACGACATCCAGCGGGTGCTTGGTCGCGCGCTTCACGTCCAGTTTGGTGGCGATTTCCGGCCGCAGCACATTTGCGATCGGCCGCACGAGCCGCAGCACGGTCGGCCAGTCTTGTTTCTCGACCGCAGCTTCGGCCTTCGAGAGTGAATCAGGCAGATTGAAGTTCAGCAGCTTTTGAATCAGGTCGACGAACGGTGGGCTGCACTCGTGCAACCGCTTCAGAGTTGTCGCCAGCGCGGAACTCGACGACGCATCCGCCGGCTGGCCGCCGGCAACGGATTCCTGGATCGACGTTGCTTGGACGATGACCAGTTCGATCAACGCCCACAGATTGTCCGGCTGCGCATCGGCCACGCGCTGCAAGGCCGCCGCGCCTCGCCTTTGAAATTCCTTGTCGGCCGCGTCGCGTTCGTCGAAGTTCCGAGTCGCCAGATACAGCTCGGCGAACATCGCTGTGTCTTCGTTCGAGAGCCGAATCACCGTTTCCAATTCGTTGACCAGCCTGACTCGTTCCCAGGGGAGCTCGTGCTCTCGGCCGGCGTTCAGCAACGTTTCGATCCGCTGCTCCGACAACTTCGCGGCCAGCCAATGACCGAGCGAAGCATTCGGACTTTCGCTCAGCAACTTGGCCACCGCGTCCTCGGCCCGCGCCATTCCGGTTTCAAACATCTCCGGATTGCGCAGCCGTTCCGCGTCCACCGCCGAAAGTGCCAGCACGCAAGCGATCGCGCGATTCGGAATCGAAACGCTCGCGTCCGCGGCGAGTTTGCCGGACTCTTGAAACTTGTCAGCCGCCGCCGTGAACTCGTCGAACTTGACCGCGTTCTCCAGCAGCGCGAGTCCCTCGTTGTTGAGTTCCACCGCCCGCGCCGGATCACTGGCCGTCGGCAAAACCGGTCGGTCGTTGCCGCCGTGTCGGATCTTCCAAACCACTCCGAAACTCACACCGAAACCAACTGCAAAGAAGACGATCACCCACCACAGCTTCGGCGAACGGGATCGAGACGAATCCGACATGAAACGACTCCTTGAATTGAGCCGCGAGTTGTAATCACCTCCGCGCACCAACAAAATGCCGCCGGTTTTTCCAAGGAGCCACCATGCACCACGCCTACGTCGAACGAGTCGTCGATCTGCTTGACCCCGCCGGCAATGTCTTGCTGAACATGTCCGTCGAGGAGGCGACCGAACGTGTCGCGTCGGGCGATGCCGCTCGCGTGCGCGAGATCGACGGGCAGTTTGCGTTGTGGTCGAAGCGCGGCAACCTCGTGCGGCTGGCGCGGTCGATCGGCCGGCCGCTGCGCTACTTCCTGGCGAAACGAGCCGAAGGACCATGTCTCATCATCGCCGAGCGGATCGACGAGATCGCCGCATGGCTGCGAGCCGAAGGCTACGGCGATCAGTTTCATCCGTCGTACACCCGCATGGTCCCGGCTCATCATCTGACCGAGATCGCATTGCTGGGCTGCCCCGATCCGAATCCGACGCTGACGCGGTTCTTTGCTCCGCAACGGAACCGACTCTCGACGAACCTCGACGAAATCGGCGCGGCCTACATCGGGACGCTCGCGGCCGAGTGCGACAAGTGGCTGGGCTGCATCGACCGCCGCGAACCGCTCGGTGTGCTGTTCTCCGGCGGCATCGACAGCGGAGCGTTGTTTCTCGTGCTGCACCACTTACTGCTGCGACGCGGCGAATCACCGGCACGATTGAAGGCGTTCACGTTGCACGTGAGCGAACGTAGTCCGGACGCCTCGCAAGCCGCCCGATTCCTCGACGACCTCGATCTCGGCCTGTTCCTCGAAGTCATCGACGTGCCAAGCAGCGAACTCAACGTTGCCGAGACGATCCGAGTCATCGAAGACTACAAGCCGCTCGACGTGCAATCGGCGACGATGGCCCTCGGGCTGTGTCGTGGCATCCGCAGTCGGTACCCAGATTGGAAATATCTCACGGACGGTGACGGCGGCGACGAGAACCTCAAGGACTACCCGATCGAAGACAACCCGGAACTGACGATCCGCAGTGTGCTCAACAATACGATGCTCTATCAAGAAGGCTGGGGCGTCGAAGCGATCAAGCATTCGCTGACGTACTCCGGCGGGCAGAGCCGAGGCCACATTCGGACGGCCGCCCCCGCTCGCGCGTGCGGCTTCGTCGGCTTCAGCCCGTACGCACTACCGAACGTCATCGAAGTCGCCGAGGGCATCCCGTTCATTGAATTGACCGACTGGGATCACTCGCGGTTGTACGCCCTCAAAGGCGAGATCGTCCGCCGCGGCGTCGAGGCGATCACCGGCCTGACGATGCCAATCTTTGAGAAGCGTCGCTTTCAACACGGCGTCGTCGACGAGACCGGCTTCGAGCAACTCTTCTCTCATTCAGAGGCCGACTATCGCCGCATGCTGACGGCCGCATTCGCACTCACGTAGCCGACTTTGAATTCGCGTTGTCGGCCCGATATTGTGAGGCCCATTCCAGCTTCTCGACTCAGGAGTCCTGTCATGCGATTCGATCAAAGTTCCGGGCTACGGCTTGCGATCAGTGCGATGTGTTTGGGAATGCTGCTTGGTTGTGGGGGCGATTCGTCGGCACCGTCCGGCGGCGGTTCGTCACCGAAGCCGCAGCTCGGAGAGGCTGCTCCGAGTCTCGACCTGAAGCGGATCATCGTGCTCACGAACGGCAACTCGCCGTTTTGGGATGCCGGAGCCGCCGGAGCGAAGGATGCCGAAAAAGACTTGAACTGTGTCGCTGACGGCTATCGCATTGTGGTCGATCGGAACATGACCAAGGAAGAAGGCCAAATCGAAAAGCTGCGACAGTACGCGAGCGCGACCGATGTGGCAGCCATTGCGATCTCCGTGGTGAATGCCAAAAACGCTGTGATCCCTGAAGAGATGAGGAAGTTGCAAAAAGCTGGAATCAAAATTGTCACGATTGATTCGGACGTGGATCGTGAGGCGAATCGTGACAGCCGCCAATTTTACCTCGGAACGGACAACGTGGTGGGTGGTCACGAATTGGGCACAGCGATGAAAGGGTTGTTGCCGAACGGAGGCAAGTACGCGTCGTTTGTCGGCGTCAAGGAGGCCGCGAACGCTCAAGAACGGATGGCCGGATTGGCCGCAGGGGCAGGGGACCGATTCCTCCAAGCCGAATACCTGGGCGACGAAATCGACGAGTCCGTCGCACGGACGAATGTTCGCGACGCGCTGGATCGTAACGCGGACTTAGCAATCTTGGCTGGCATCTGGTCGTACAACACGCCGGCGATGATCGACATCGTCAAGCAGTTGAACGCTCGTGAGAAACTGAAGTTGGTCGGCTTCGACGCCGACCCGCCGGCCATCGTCGGCATGGGCGAAGGGATGCTCGACGCGATGGTCGTCCAGAACCCGTACCAGATGGGCTACCAAGGCGTCCGCGTTCTGAAGGCATTGCTCAAGAACGACGAAGCGACGGTCAAGGAGATGTTTCCGAATCACGGCTCGGACGATGGCGACTTGTTCGACACGGGGCTGAAGGTGATCGTCCCCAACGCAGGTTCGCCGCTGATGCCGGAGCAGTTCGGCAAGAAGACCGAGTTCCTGAAGCTCGACGCCTTCAAGGAATGGCTGACGAAATACAACCTGACCGGCTCGTAGGCGAAGTCGGATGGCCGCCCTCGGCCGTCCGAGTTTGAAACAAAACGACGAAGGCCGGCGGCCATCCGACACGCCGCACTCCAAATGGCTGACGCAAGCGACTCATCTTGGTTCTCGCGATTCCTGCGACAGCATCGGACGGAGTTGTCGTTGCTGGTGGCGGTCGTGGCGGTCGTGCTGTTGACGATGTGGCTGGACGACAAGCACGCTTACTTTCACAAGCCGTGGTACAACGCGACGGAGATTCTGCGGCAGACGGCGTTGCTGGGCATCCTCGCGCTGGGAGCATCCGTCGTCATCATCTCTGGCGGGATCGACCTTTCGGCCGGATCGGTGATCGCGTTCAGCGGGACGATCTGTGCGTCTTTGATTTACTGGCTGGCTCCGGTCGATGCGCGCGGGACTCCGCTGACGAACGATCTGCCGGTGTGGATGTTGGCGGTCGCGTTCGTGGGGACGATGGTCTCGGCGTTTTTGATCGGCAGTCTGCACACCTGGCTGATCACGGTGATCCGCCTGCCGCCGTTCGTGGCGACGTTGGCCTCGCTGGTCGGACTGAGAAGTTTGGCTCGCGTGCTGATGCAGGATGTCACGCGCGCGGTGTCCGGCAAACCGAACACGCAGATTTACGTTTACGACAAACTGTTCGGGATGCTTGGCAAGGAGTGGTGGGTGCCGTTAGCGATCTTCGTCGTGTTGGCGGCGGCGACGTGGTTATTGCTGAGCAAGACGATCACCGGCCGGCACCTGTATGCGATGGGTGGCAACGAAACCGCCGCTCGGCTGAGCGGCATTCGCACCGAACGGCTGAAGTGGCTGGCCTATTGTTGGGGTTCGATGACGGCGGCGATTACCGGAATTCTTTACACGAGTTTTGTTGGTGTCGCGAACCCGGCGTCCATGGGACTCGGCTACGAACTCAACGCGATCGCGGCGAGCGTCGTCGGCGGATGCAGTCTGGCCGGAGGCATCGGCACGATTCCCGGCATCGCGCTCGGCGCGTTGTTCCTGCGAGTTGTCATCGATTCGGTGGCCAAGACCGTCAAGACGCAGCCGGATGAATTTCAAGGGCTGATCGTCGGTGTGCTGGTCGTGTTGGCGGTGACGCTCAATGAATTCCGAGGCAAAGCGGGAACCGCTCGCCGATTTCTCCCCGGCGGACTCGGCGTCGTGACTTGGTTAAACCTGACGCTGCTGAGCGGCGTGCTGGCGATGATCATCGTCTCGTCCCACAAGCTGGCAACCGGTGCCATCACGGCGGCCATCGTGGGAGTCGTGCTCGGAGCGCTCGTGATTTGGGAGCGGCGGCGGCTTGGATGAAGCCAGCCTGAAAGATGATTGGCGAGGGATGCCGTCTTGACGCGAAGCCCTTATCCTTCCTCCCGCAACCTTCAACTTTCATCGCTGGAGTTTCCGTGTCGAACGAACATTTCGCGTGGATCAAAGCCCTCGAAGTGAACGTCTCCAAGGCGTTGCTGGGGAAGCCGGAGCCGGTGCATCTCGCCATTGTCGCGCTGTTAGCGGAGGGGCACATCCTGATTGAGGACGCTCCGGGAGTCGGCAAGACCTCGCTGGCGAAGGCGTTGGCCAAGAGCCTCAATTGCGACTTCAAGCGGCTGCAATGCACACCGGACATGCTCCCCAGCGACATTCTTGGCAGCAGCATCTACCTGCCGAATCGGGGCGAGTTTGAGTTCCGGCACGGGCCGATCTTTTCGCACATCCTGTTGATCGACGAGATCAACCGCACGACGCCACGAACGCAGTCGGCGTTACTGGAAGCGATGAACGAGTTGCAAGTCTCGATCGAGGGGCACACCTACGCACTCAAGCGACCGTTCTTCGTATTGGCAACGCAGAATCCGTTCGAGTTCGAGGGGACGTTCGCTCTGCCGGAGAACCAACTCGATCGGTTCATGCTCTGCATCGACATCGGATATCCCGAACTCGCGGTCGAAAAAGAAATCCTCACCAGCCATCGGACGGGCGAGCCGGTCGATGCGTTGCAGCCGGCCATGACGCTCGAACACCTCGCCGAGTTGCAGCAGGCGGTTCGCGACGTGCGGGTCGATGATTCGATCAACGAGTACCTGCTGAAGATCGTGCAGGCGACGCGGACGCACCCGGAACTATCGCTGGGCATCAGCACACGCGGGGCGTTGACGCTGTATCGAGCCGCTCAAAGCTACGCCTTGCTCGAACAGCGAGCATTCGTGGTCCCCGACGACATCAAGCGGCTGGCCGTCCCGGTTTTGGCTCACCGAGCCATCAGCAAGGGCCTGGTCCGCGAGGGCCAACGCGATCGTGTGAAGTCCGTGATCCGCCAAATCTTGGAAAAGACGCCTGTTCCCAAATGACTGATTTGAGTTACATCACATCACCGAGAAATCCGAAGCCCGAAACCCGAAGGGATGCTGCTTGCACCCGCAGGAACGGGGATCGACCATGAGTGGCTCTGACCGTTGTTACCGATCATCACGAACACCATTCCGGCCTTTTCGGATTTCGGGTTTCGAGTTTCGGGTTTCGATGGCAACAGCTTTCGCTGGTTGCCTGCTGGCTCTGTTCGCCGCTGGTTGCATCGACGCCGATCAAGGTGCAGTGGTCGTCAAGCCGCAAAAGTCGAAGAGTGGCTCGGTCGCTTCTGCGTCGTCCTCTCGCAAGCCGACTCGCCGCGCGAATGGCAGTCGTGATCCGAAGTTGGAACGGGAGCTCGCTCAGGTCGATGAGCTGATTCGACAGGCTGGTGGGTCCGACGCGGACAAGCTCGCGAACGAACTCGACGACGAGGTTCCCGGAAAATCGCCGATTCGCACCGCGTTCGCCGAAGATCCCGTCGGTGGGAAAAAGGGAACTCCCAAAGCGGGCAAAGCCAACCGGCTGGCGAAAGAGTCCAGCCCGTATCTGTTGATGCACGCCCACAACCCGGTCGATTGGTTCCCGTGGGGACCGGAAGCGTTCGAGAAAGCGAAGAAGGAAGAGAAGCTGATCTTCCTGTCGATCGGCTACACCAGTTGCCATTGGTGTCACGTCATGGAACGGCTGGTCTTCTCGAACGACGAGATCGCCAAGTCCATGAACGACAACTTCGTCTGCGTGAAAGTCGATCGCGAGGAGCGGCCCGACGTCGATGACATCTACATGACCGCGCTGTCGGTCTATTTCCGGCTGAGCGGCTCGGATCAGAACGGCGGCTGGCCGCTGTCGATGTTCATGACCGCCGAAGGGAAACCGATTGCGGGAGGGACCTACTTCCCACCCGATGATTCCGACGGACGCATGGGCTTCCCGACCGTGATGAAGCGCATCTCCGATCTCTGGCGAGACGACCGCAAGTCACTGGAAAACAACGCCGAAGTCCTGACGACGAACATTCGCCGAGTGATGACTACCAAGCTCGTCGTGCAAGACACGCCGCTGACGGTCGAACTTGCTGCAGCGACGGTGAAGCATCTCGCCACCACGCACGACGCGAAGTTCGGTGGCTTCGACTTCAATCCCGCTCGCGCGAACGCGCCGAAGTTCCCGGTGCCGAGCAAACTTGCACTGCTGCTGTACGCGGCCAATCGTGACGATGATGACACGCTGCGAGCCAAAATCACCTTCACGCTCGACGCGATGGCAGCGGGCGGCATTCGCGATCATCTGGCCGGCGGCTTTCATCGCTACAGCACTGACCGAGCTTGGAAGGTGCCGCACTTCGAGAAGATGCTGTACGACAACGCGCAGCTCGCCGACGTCTACGTCGAAGCGTTTCGCCAAACGAAAGAACCGGCCTACAAGCTGATCGCCGAGGAAATCTGCGACTTCGTGCTCCGCGAGATGACCGACAAACGCGGCGGCTTTTTCTCGGCCCTCGACGCCGACAGCGAGGACGTCGAAGGCAAGAGCTACGTCTGGTCCGAACGCGAGATCGACCAACTCCTCGGCTCGGAGGCCGAGACGTTCAAACTCGCTTACGGATTGAAGGAGAAAAACACGTTTGAAGTCGGCTACGTGTTGCATCAGCCGCAGCCGTTCGATCAGATCGCCGCGAAGTTGAAGCTGTCACCCGACGACCTTGGCCGACGATTGGCGGCGGCGAAGCAAAAACTCCTGGCGGCTCGCAACCGTCGGCCTCAGCCGCTGACCGATGACAAGGTACTCACCGGCTGGAACGGTCTGATGATCCGAGCGTTGTCGAACGCCGGCGCTCGTTTCGATCGAGCCGATTACCTCAGCGCTGCCGAACGCGCCGCGATGTTCGTCGTCACCGAACTGCGAGACAAAGAGGGCCGCCTGCGCCGTAGCTATCGCGGTTCAGCCAGTCCGATCTTGGGATACCTCGACGATTACACCTACCTCGTGGATGGCCTGATCGCGTTGCACTTGGCGACGAAGGAGCTGAAGTGGCTCAACGCCGCCAGCCGGCTGACTGACGATCAACTGAAACTCTTCTGGGACGAACAGAACAGCGGCTTCTTCTTCACCGCTACCGATCACGAAGAGCTGCTCGCGCGGTCGAAGGACCGCTACGACTCAGTCGTACCGTCCGGCAACAGCGCCGCCGTCCGCAACCTCATTCGTCTCGCGGTCCTGACCAAGAACGAGAGCTATCGCGAGAAGGCCGAACAAACTCTGAAAGCCGCTGCCGGTTCGATGCAGGACTCGCCGGGCGGCTTCGCAAACATGGCTCTCGGCCTGTTCGAGTTTCTCGACAAGCCCAACTTCGGAGCGTCCCGCAGCAGCGTTGATCCGAACATCCAGCCCGCGTCCGGTGAGGAAGTCATCGACGTTGCCGCGAAACCGAAACGCGAGCCGACGAATCCAGCACCGCAATCTGACAAGTCGCCGAAAAACGAGCCGGCCGACAAGCCGAAGAAGACCGAAATTCTCGCCGCCGAGGCGCACCTCAGTGTCGATCGTCTCCCGGCCGGAAGCTCGTGCCGCGTCGCGATGGTGCTCGACATCAAAGAGGGCTGGCACATCAATCAGAATCCGCCAGACCCGGACTTCCAGATGCCGACCACGTTTACGATGAAGACCAAGCACGGCAGCAAGCTGCTCAGCGTGAAGTACCCCAAGGGGCACACGTTCAATTTTCCGGGCCTCATCGAACCGATCATGGTTTACGAAGGCCAAGTCGTTCTGTTGGGCACGATCGAAATTCCAGAAGCCGCCGGCGGAAAAATCGAAGAGTTCGAGCTGCTCGTCAAGTACCAAGCCTGTAGCGACGACCGCTGCGAGCCGCCGAAGACGCTCACGCTCAAAGGCAAGGTCGAGGTCGCACCGGTCGGCGAGAAGGTCAAGACGATCAACGACAAGCTGTTCAACCCGCCGAAGCCGGCGACGAAAAAGACCGGTTCGTAGGATCGGCACTCTTGCCCGTTCGTGTCTGTGGTCGGGCAAGAGTGCCCAACCTACGAATCTGCTGGCGGCGGGATCGCGCCGGGGGCCGGGACGCCTTTGCCGGCTTTGATGTACTGACCTCGTTGCTGCGCGTACTCGTCGGGAGTCAGTGAATCGTCGATCGCATCCGGGTTGCTCGCTTCCTCGAAGTAGCGTTTGAGAAACGGCACGCACCAGCCGCAGCCGCTGCCGGCTCCACCGCATTCGGAAAGCTGGCTGGCTCGACGCAGAGAATGAATCCGCTGGAAGTTGAGGATCTTCCGCTTCGAGATGTGAAAGCAGTAGCAAATCGTGTCATCCAGTTCCACGAGCAGGACTCCGAACTCTCGTCAGTCTTTTTGAACCGGCGGATGCAATTCGATGCGGCCTTCGACGGTTCGCCGTTCCAAGCCGACTTGTTTGAGCAGCGTATCGAGAATCTCCCCCACCGTCGTCTGCTTCAATTGGAGCGTCACCGGCTTTTGGAGTTGCTCGTCATCGACGCGGTCCAAGTCCCAGACGATGGGGACTCCGGCAAGTTCCTCAACGGTGTCCAAGACTTTGACGAACGGCACCGGCTTTGGTTGATCGAAACGCACGATCCTCTGCTGCAGTTTGGCCTCGACCGCTTCGGGCGACAACACGGCTGGAGTCGGCGGGACCGCAGGTTTTGGCTCTTCCGCAGGAGGCTTCTCGCCGATTGGAACCGGCTTGTCGTCATGCGGCGGTTCGACGACGGCAACCGGTTCGGGGGGTGGCGGTCGTTCCAACTTGGTGACAGCCTTCGTCGCGTTTTCTTCTGGAATGGTCGGATCAGCTTCCGTAACGGTCTTGGTGTTCTGTTCGTCCGTTTGAGAAGGCCGCGATTTGTTGTCGGACGCGTTCCCAGTGGATTGAGAGTCGGCCGCGACCGGTGGAACGGATTCAGACGGTCCTCGCTCGCGACCGGAGTTCACGACGATCAGCAGGATCACAGCAAACAGCGCAGCGACGATCCAACCCAGCACAGCGGGCCGACGGCTCAGGCGGTCCCAGGCGGACATCGGAGGTTGCAATACGACACCGAGGTCGGAGACGCTCGACGTGGTTTTCAAACTCGCCCGACGCGCCAGCGAGGGGGCGTCGACAGGGGTGGCACCCGATTCCTCGCGGACGCTTCGGGTGGGCTTGTCGGAGCGAGGCAACACCTTCGCCTTCACGCCCGCCGAGCCATCGGCCTCGATCAGCAGTGATTCGTGGCAGTCCGGGCAGTCGAAGGCTCGCCCGACAAACAACGCTCGGTTCTGCAACCGCAGCGGAGCTTGGCACGACGGACATTGAAACGGGACGACGGACATGATGCGGCCGGTGAGCAAGACAAAGTCAGGATTGATCGTTGGTTATTGGCGATTGCAGATGATCAATGACCAATTTGCTGATCATTTCAGGAAGTCGGGCAGATAACCATCTCCGTCTGCGGCAGAGTTTGGCTGACGTTGTTCTCCGGCGGTGCGTTGGGTTTGTTCGGCTTCTCGCAAGGCAACATACGAGCCGTTCATCAGGCGGTCTTCTTTGCCGGTTCCGGCGGAGATCACGATTGCGGATTCGGAAATCAAACCTTTGTCGGCGACATTGATGCCGTAGCAGCGGGTCTGACACAAGCCACAACCGACACATTTGTCGGGAAGCACGACCGGTGCGAGGAAGCCTGAATCCTCGACGGGATCGCCGGCGGCATCGACTTCAGTGCGGACGCGAGTGAATTCGATGGCGTGATAGCCGGCGTGATGGCATTCATCGACGCAAAGCTGGCACGCCTCGCGGCCGGCATACGGCAGGCAGGTTTGCAGATTCACCACAGCGAGACCGATGTGGCAGACTCGCTTCTCTTCGAGAGGCAGCGCGCGGATGGCTCCGGTCGGACAGACTTGGCCGCAGGCATTGCAGCTCGATTCGCAACCGGCCCAGTCAGCAACGACATGCGGAGTCCACAGGCCATCGAGTCCTTGCTGAAACCGCAGCGGTTGCAGCACGTCGTTCGGACAAGCCTTGAAGCACTCGCCGCAGCGAATGCACATCTGCAAGAATTTGTCTTCTGGAACGCTGCCGGGCGGCCGCACCGGTCGCCACGCATTCGGGTCGTCCAGGTTCGCGCCCGAAACTTTCCCCGCGACAGCGAGGCCGAGACCGCCGAGCACTCCTGATGCGAGCCCAATTCCAGCCGCGAGAAATCCGCGCCGGCCGAGTGGCCCATCACCGGTCGGTGGATCGTTCGGCATTTTGAGTTGCACGAAATTCCAACGCTCGACGAATTTGATCGCCTGAGTCGGACAGACGCCTCCACACGATTGGCAGAGCGTGCAGTCCGTTGTGCGGGTGAGAAAGTCCGGCTTGATCGCGTCGAACGGGCAAATCTCGATGCACTTGTTGCAGTTGATGCAGGTGTTCTCGACCTTCCGCTCGGTGACTCGAAACAAATTGCCGAGTGAGAAGACCGCACCGCTCGGACAAACGTAGCGGCACCAGAACCGCGGCTTGAGGAATCCCAATCCGAGCACGGCTGCGAACAGAGCCAGCGACACGAAATGCCCCGCGTTGACTGGCGGCACAAGATGCCAGCCGCGTTGCAATCCGGTTTGCCACGGCGAGATTGCGAACAACAGCCCGCGCGTGATGACCGGGATCGCGGCGACGAAACCGGAAACGAGCACTCCGCACGCCGCCGCCACCAGCGTCGCCAGTAGAACGTAGTACTTGATGTGAACCCACCAGCCGTTGTCAGCGACTTGAAAGCGTTTCACACGCGAGCCGATCGCCCAATCAAACAAGTCGATCAACGTGCCGAGCGGACAGAGATACCCGCAGAACCCGCGCGGGATGAAGACGCAGACCAGCAAGATGATTCCGGCCGAAGTCAGCGACCAGACCCACGCTCGCGACGCGAGCGCGGTCGACAGGCTCACCAGCGGGTCGATCACCAGGAAGAACTCGGCGGCGATCTTCTCTTTCCGAGCGAGATCGTTCGCGTAGTGCGACGGCCACTGCTCCGAAACCGCCTCCGGTCGAGCCGTGTACGGCCAGCAGACGAAGAAAAACAGCACGAGGAACGCGGCGAAACAGACCGCCTGAATCGCTCGCCGCACCGGCGACGAGAGCCACGTGGGACCGATGCGACTCAACCAGCGCCGCACCGCGCCGGCTTTACTTTTCTTCACGAACGGCAGAAAGAGGTCGAGTCGCATGAGTTACTTCTTGCGCTCGGCCAGCGCTTTCGCGGTCGCGTTGATGATCGCTTCAGACGTGATCGTGGCGTTGCTCGTGGTATCAACCCCTTTGACACTTTGCTTCTTGAGGATCTTCGCGGACGTGTCGCTGATGGCCGAATAGAATTGCTTCTCGCGGTGCTTGGTGACGGCGACCGCTTCGAGTCGTCCGCTCTTCATGGTCACGGTGACTTCGACCGGCCCCTCGTAGCCCTGACTTGCGGCGACGTGCTTGCCGTCGGCGACTTGCTTTGGATCGAACAACTCGAATGCTTTGATCGCCGATACGTTGGCTTCGGCGCGATTGTGATTCTTGAGCAACCGTCCATTCGGATTCTTCGCCGGCACTTCGATGTCGAGCACTTTCTGATAGTGCCGCAACGCATCCTGATAGCGACCGGCTTGGCGGCAAGCATCACCGGCGACCAGAGCCGCATCACCGTGCGGATCGTCGTCCGCTTCAGCCAGAGCCATTTTCAACGCTCGATCGGTCTCACCCATGTCGCCCAGCAACTTCGCCTGAGACAAGCTCGGTGGCACTTTCAAGAGCAAGCCAAATGCTTCGTCGCGGTAGCCCAGCCGCCAGTAACACTCGGCGAGAATCACGGCTGAACGAGCGTATTCCTCCGGGGCTTTCTCAACACCGACGGCTCGATACCAAAAGGCCGCGCGGGCGTAGTCCTCCAGCAAGTCGTGGTACATGTGGCAGAGCGTCAGCATGGCCCGCTCACGTTTTTCCGGATCGTCCTTGTGCGATGTCAGCAGATGGTGCATCAGCTTCACACCCTCACGCCAACGGCTGGGGTTGGGATTCACGACATCCCACACGAATTGACCGACGTTCTTTTGGTTGTCCCAACCTTGAGGCGGCTTCATCGGCCAAGTCAGATCGAGCGACTTGGGATAATTCAGCGGTGTGTCTTTGAACCACGGCGGTGGAGTTTTGCCTTCGCGGTTGATCAGAGTGTCGAGCTCTGCTCGCGACGATTTGATCTGTGCCGTGGCGGTAACGACGAGCGCGACCAGAATCAGCGACAGCAGAATTGGGAAGCGGATTTTCATGGTGAGCCTGGAGATTCCAAAAAGGGGATCACGGCTGTCGGCCATCGGCTCACAGCTTTCGGCCGAATGCCGTTAGCCGTTGTGCCGTTTTTCTGCATGGCGAAAACCCTGCGTGTGAATCGTGCGACCATCTTTGAGCACCAGCAGAGCATCGACGTCTGCCAACGTCTCAATCAGAGCCAGCGTGCGAGCCGGGCCGAGCACCATTGCTGTCGTGCTGAGAGCATCGGCTTGCATCGCGGTGGGCGCGACGATGCTGACGCTGGCCAATTCGCTCGGCGATTCGCCAGTTCGCGGATCGAAGATGTGATGCTTCGAGAAGTCGGCCGAGAACGTCGTTTCATAATCGCCTGAAGTCGCGAGCGAACGCCCACGCAACTCGGCAAGCGAAACGAAGGCGTCTGGTTCGCGCGGATGCTGCACTCCGACCATCCAGTCGCTGCCGTCCGGCTTCTTGCCGAGACTGCCGACTTCGCCAGCATTCACCAGCGCATGTTCGACGCCGTGATGATGCAGTGCCGCGACCGCCCGATCGGCAGCGAAGCCTTGAGCGATGCCGTTGAGAGTGATCGCGGTCAACGGTGCTCGCAGGCGAATGCTCTCGTCTGAGACTTCGATCGCTCGCCAATCGACGCATGCACGGGCACCGGCGATCTCGGCATCGGTCGGCAGCCGACGTTGAGTTCGACACGCGGCAAACAACTCCCACAACGGTTGCACGGTGACGTCGAATGCGCCGTCGGAAAGCCGCGCGGTCTGTTCAGCCATCGCGAGGACGTCGATCAAATACGGATGCGGTCGGTCGAGGAGTCGGTCGCGATTCAGACAGCAAATCTGACTGTCCGGCCGATACAGGCTCATCACTTGTTCGACGAGTTCCAGTTCCGCGAATGCGGCGTCGAGTGCCTGCTCCGCGCGGTCGCGCGGCGTTCCCATGATCGTCATCGAGACGTCAGAGCCGAGTGCCCAAGCTCGTCGCGTCACTGGTCGCTGATCGAACCCGCGCCAAGCGAAGCCGCTGGTGGCGAGTGCCGCGCCACTTCCCAATGCAAGACACAAGAACCTGCGCCGACTGAGAGACATCGTCGAGACCTCCCCATCGAGTCCAATCGAATCAAGACAACCACGGCACTCGCCGCAATGCGCGGAAGTCTAATCATGATTGATCGTCGGAGCGACCGCCGGGATCACTCGCGCAGTTTCACTTCGACTTCATCAAAGCGTCTCGAACACTCGCCAATTCCTGGCGTTTGGCGGCATCGACTTTCGGGAAGTGCAGGTCAAGCGAAGAAAGCGTGTCGATGACGGCCGCGGCGACCACGATGCGCGTGAACCATTTGTTGTCGGCGGGAACGACGTACCACGGTGAGTCTTTCGTTGCCGTGTTTTGGATCATGTCCTCATACGCCTTCATGTAATCGCCCCAATGTTCGCGCTCTTCCACGTCGGCGGTTGCGAACTTCCAATTCTTCGAGGGTTCATCCAGCCGGCTGAGAAATCGGTTGAGCTGCTCCTTCTTCGAGACATGAAGAAAGAACTTCCTGACAACCACGCCATTGCGGGAGAGGTACTGTTCGAGGTTGCGAATGTCCTCGAAACGTTCATCCCAAATGTGCTTCGTGATGAGTTCGGGAGGCAACTTCTGCTTTTCGAGCAACTCCGGATGGACTCGCACCACCAGCGTCTCTTCGTAGTACGAACGATTGAAGATACCGATGCGCCCGCGTTCCGGCAGGCATTTCAGGCAACGCCAAAGGTAATCGTGATCGAGGTCTTCGCTGGTCGGGGCTTTGAACGAGAAGACTTGGCAGCCCTGCGGATTGATCCCCGACATGACATGCTTGATCGCTCCGTCTTTCCCGGCCGCGTCCATCGCCTGGAAGATCAACAACACCGACCGGCGGTCTTGCGCGTACAACCGCTCCTGCAACTCAGCGAGCGCCTCGACTCCTTCTTTGAGTGTCTGCTCCGCGAGCGGCTTATGCTCGTCCTTCAGCCAAGCCGTGTCGCCGGGGTCGATGTCCTTGAGTCGGAACTTCTTGCCATCCGTGATGCAGTAGTGGTCGGCCAGCTTGTGGGCGCGCTGGGTCAGTTCTTTCAGTTTCATCACATGTCTCCTGAATGCAAAACAGCCCGTCACGATTCCTCGCGAACGGGCTGTTGAGTCTTGGAGGATAGGCACTCTTGCCCGTCCTTTGAACCGCATGGTCGGGCAAGAGTGCCCAACCTACTGAGGCTATTTCTCGAACGCCGAATCGAACCGGCGGTTGGACGGCGTGAAGTCCACGTTCTTGCAGAACTGAGCAGCTTCACGAGCGCCGTGTTCACGGTCCATGCCGCAGTCTTCCCACTCGACGGAGAGCGGGCCGCTGTAGCCGACGGCATTGAGAGCACGAATGATTTCCTCGAAACGAACGGCTCCGCGGCCGACCGAACGGAAATCCCAACCGCGGCGCGGATCGCCAAACGACAGGTGGCTGCTGTTGATGCCGGTGCGGCCGTTGAGCGTCGTGCTCGCGTCCTTCATGTGGACGTGATAAATCCGATCGGGGAAGTAGCGAATGAACTCGACCGGATCGACCCCCTGCCAAATCAAGTGGCTGGGGTCGAAGTTGAATCCGAAGGCCTCGCGACGATCGAGCACCTTCAAGGCCCACTCGGCGGAATAGATGTCGAACGCGATCTCCGTCGGATGCACTTCGAGCGCGAACTTCACGCCGCAGTCATCGAAGACGTCGAGGATCGGATTCCAGCGATCGGCCAGTAGTTGGAAACCGGCTTCGATCGTCTCACGCGGCGTCGGTGGGAAGTCGTAGATGTACGGCCAAATGCTCGACCCGGTGAAGCCGTTGACGACGCCGACACCCAGCTTCTGAGCGGCTCGCGCGGTGTTCTTCATTTCGGCGATGGCTCGTTCTTGAACCTTCGCTGGGTTGCCGTCGCCCCAAACGTAGGGCGGCAGAATCGCCTTGTGCCGCGAGTCGATCACGTCCAGCACCGCTTGGCCGACCAGGTGGTTCGAGATCGCGAACAACTTCAGGTCGTGCTTCTCCAGCAAGTCCCGCTTGCGAGCACAGTAGGTGTCGTCCGAGAGTGCCTTATCGACTTCGAAGTGGTCGCCCCAGCAGGCGAGTTCGAGGCCGTCGTAGCCAAAGTCTTTCGCCTTCTTGCAAAGATCTTCGAGCTTCAAATCTGCCCACTGACCGGTGAACAACGTGACGGGACGAGCCATGACAATCTCCTGGTGCTGAATCTTGACGTGCGACAACGAGAGGAAGAACGAATCAACAAAGACGGCTGGAGCCTACCGCGAGCACTTCGTCAGACAGCCAGCCGGACACCCTTGTAACCAGCCGCTTTTTCGAGTGTCAAACGAGTAGCGTCTGGAGCGAACTGATATCAATTCAGGCTTGTGGGTGTGAGGGCAGCCCGACCG
Organism: Candidatus Kuenenia stuttgartensis; assembly: GCA_945861865.1. GTDB lineage: Bacteria > Planctomycetota > Planctomycetia > Planctomycetales > Planctomycetaceae > SXKJ01. The sequence goes on from CAMAWN010000027.1 coordinate 30,617, forward strand.
AGACCGCACTCCTGACCACCGCCACCGCCTGAGCAATCTCGCGGTCGGTCAGCAGACCGGTCAGCCGTCCCGCAAAACCGGAAGAAACATGCCAGCGGCCAAGCACGTCGAGCATGGCGTCGCACTTGCGAGGCTCCAAGCCGAACTGAGCTTTCAGTGACAGCGCTTCAAACGGCGGCAAGTCCTCGAACTGACTGATGAGCAAGAAGTCCCCCTCGTTCGGCAACGCTAGATGCACTTGCCGAAGCTTGTTCGGCAAAGCCCCATTCGAGGCGAGCGAAATGCGCCGCGGACCGGACGCTCCCCAGGATTTGAGTTGCTGCGGTTCTTGCTCAGCGACGCGAGCCGCCGTCTCGCACACCGCGAAGAGCACCGACTCGTCTACCAGGTCGCCGTCGATTCGTTCGCGGTGCAAATGCTTATGCCAGGTTTCCGAAAGCAGATCGAGTTGCACCTGCGGCGGGACCGCTCGCAAGAACGGAACCTCGGTCAGATAGCCAAAGCCCTCGGCCGCTTCGGGGCCAAATTGCCTGGCCAGCACAATCCGTTCGAGCGTGTCGAGACACGCGATCCGGAAGGCGAGGTAACTCAAAGTGTTGTTCGGCAGCAGCGCATTGGTGATGGTCAACATGGGGCGACATGCTGGCGTCGGCGCGACCGGACTTCAACGAGAATCCCGTGAGTCTGTCGTTTTCATCCAATCTGTTGCCGAGTGCCTGTCCGGCTCCCCGAAGACCGTTGAGCTTTCGTGACACTCACAGTCTTCCCTGTTAGCAAGGCTTAACATTCTGCCGACTCAGATGTCCAAGTCATCCACTTGGCTGGCTTCGTCCATAATGATGCGGTAGCGCTCGCTGGCGTCTTTGCCGAGCAGTTCGGTGAAGGTCTTGTCGGCGTCAAGTTGGCTCTCGATGTCCACACGCAGCAGGATGCGGGTCTTCGGGTTGAGCGTGGTTTCCTTGAGCTGTGACGCGGTCATCTCGCCCAAGCCTTTGAAGCGGCTGATCTCGAAGTTTCGGTTCTTCGGGAACGTGGCGATGATTTCTTCGCGGTGCGCGTCGTCGCGGGCGTAGTGCGATTCCTGGCCGACAGCGATCCGGTACAGCGGCGGCTGCGCGAGGTACAGCTTCTCGCCGCGAATGAGCTGCGGCATGTGGCGGAAGAAGAACGCCAAGAGCAGCGTGCTGATGTGGTAGCCGTCGCTGTCGGCGTCCATCAGCAGAATGATGCGGTGATAACGCAGTTTGTGCATGTCGAATCCGGGGCCGATGCCAGTGCCCAGCGTTTCGACGAGATCGTGAATTTCCTGGTTGCCGAGAATCTTGCTGGTCGCGAGCGACTCGGTGTTGAGCACTTTGCCTTTGAGCGGCAGGACCGCCTGAGTCTTGCTATCACGACCCATCGCGGCGGTGCCACCGGCGGAGAGACCTTCGACGATGAACAGTTCGGAGTCCTCCGGCTTTCCGTTGCGGCAGTCGAGCAATTTTCCGGGGAGATTCGTCTTGCGCCCACCCGGTGTTTTGCGACGCACTTCCGTCGCGGCCTCGCGGCTGGCTTGCCGGGCACGCGCGGCGAGCACGATGCGGCCGACGACCGCATCGGCGATCGACGGGTTGTTGTTCAGCCACGTCTCGACGCCGGGGCGGACGAGTCCTTCGACCGCGCTGGTCATCTCTGGGTTGTTGAGCTTGTCCTTCGTTTGTCCTTGAAACATCGGTTCGGACAGGAAGACGGAAGCGATCGCGACGAGTCCCTCGCGAATGTCTTCGGCCGTCAGCGTGATGCCTTTCAGCTTGATGTCGTGCATCTCGATGTAGTTTTTGACCGCCTTGACAACTCCCGAACGAAAGCCGATTTCGTGCGTGCCCCCCGCATGCGTGCGGATGCCGTTGACGTAGCTCATCACGCGCTCGTCGGTCGACTCGGTCCAGGCGAGCGCCAACTGCAATTTGTGGTTGCCCAGTTCCTTGTCGATCGTGAAGAGCTGCTCGTGGATTTGTTTGCGTTGGTCGTCCTTCACGACCTTTTGCAGATACGCGACGATCCCTTCCGGGTGGAAGTATTCTTGTTGTTCCTTCTTGGCCTCGTCGTGAAAGACGATCCGCAGGCCGCCGTGGACGAACGAGATGTCTTCGAGATGCTGTTTGATGACATCGGCGTTGAAGCGAATGTTGCGGAAGATTTCGTCATCGGGCCGAAAGAAGATGGTCGTTCCGCGTCCTCGAAACGGCCGAATCTTCGCGACCGGTCCTTGAGGTTTCCCGCGTCGATAAGTCTGCTGGTACTCGTGGCCGTCGCGATGGACGGTCGCGATCATTTCTTTGGAGAGCGCGTTGACGACCGACGAACCGACACCGTGCAAGCCGCCTGATCGCGCGTAATTCTTGTTCGAGAATTTTCCGCCGGCGTGCAGAATCGTCAGCACGACTTCCAGTGTGGAGGTCTTCGTCTTCGAGTGTTTTTCAACGGGGATGCCTCGCCCGTTGTCCTGCACCGACATCGAGCAGCCGTCTTTGTGCAGCGTCACGTCGATCCGGTCGCACTCGCCAGCGAGATGCTCATCGACCGCGTTATCGACGATTTCCCAAATCAGATGATGCAGCCCGCGGGCATCGACGCCGCCGATGTACATGGCCGGCCGCCGCCGCACGGCTTCCAGACCTTCCAGGATTTCGATGTCGTCGCTGGAGTACTTTGCTTTCTGCTCCGCCATGAATCGTCTCGATCCGTCGCTGGGAAAATGTCGCTCGCCGCTGGGGCGTGCGAAGAATTGCGAACCGGACAAGGCTCGGCAAGAGTGAGCCGAGGCGTTACGGCGTGCCCAGCAACAATTGCTGCGGGTAGCCTCGGCCGAGTTCGGTCAGGTCTTTGAGGAACAAGACGACCGGCGGCTTCTTGGATTGCGTGGTGTCGATGACCGCTTCCAACCGCATGAACGGGCCGGCCTCGTCAAAATAGCCGACCGAGTTCACTCGATAGATGCCGCCGCGAGCGGTGACGTACTTGTCGAGTTGCTGCATGGTCGGCAGATCGACGAGGTTCTCGATGACCAGCCAGCCGGCGGTTGCTCGTGCGCCGGTCGTATCGACCAGCGGGCCGCCGTCCGCGCCTTGCCGCTTGGCGAGAATCGCCTGGGCGATGCTCTCCGTCATGCCAGGAACGGAGAGCAAAGTTTCGTAGCGGGCCTCGTTGATGTTGATGCGACCGTCAGTGAACGGTTCGGCGTTGACGGCGAGCGTGTCGAACAGCGACGGCAGATAGCCGACCATGCTGCTGCCGTCCGTGGCCCAAGGGCTTTGCAGTGTGGTCACTTGACCGTTGACCGTCGCTTGAGCCGACGCACCGACCAATTCGTACAACGATTGAAGTTGCTTGCCGGAGACTTTTGAGAGGTCGATGCCACCGCGAGTAACGGTGCCGCTGCCGCCACCGCCAATAGCGCTGCCGAGAGTCTGACTCGCTTGTTGAAGTGCTTGGTACTGCTGATTGAGGTTCGTCGTTGAGGTATTACTGCCACCACCGCTCGGATTGGTATTGCCCGATCCCGCGTTCCGACCGCCAGAGGACGGAGCCCCGCTATTGATCGCCGACTGAGCTTGAGCGGTGACTCGGTACGCGACAACGAACTGAGCGACCGTCGCATCAAACTCCTCTTCAAGCTGGTCGTACAACTCAGCGAGGTTGTTGTTGTTGATGTTGATTCGCGTCGAGTCGTCCCAGCGGGTGTTCGTCTCGCGGCCGTGAACGCTGAGGTACGCGGACCAGCCCAATTGCAGCGCGCCGTCTGCGTTATCAGGCGGCCAAGTCACCTCGCCGTCGTTTTCGTTCGGGTCGAGCAGTCCGTTGCGATTGAAGTCTTCGCCGTACAGGTACTCCGACGTCACGCCGCGCACCAGCAGCAACTCGTCGAGCGATTCCAGCGGGCTATTCTTCGACGAGTACGACGACGGCAACCCATTGTAGTATTCCGACTCACAACCGTTGATGCGACTGATTTCGTCATCGTCGATGAAATCAAGAATCGCGTCGGCCAGTTCGTAGGTCATGCCGGGAATCATCAACAGCCGACTTGCTGGATCGGTGGCAGAGACCGTGCTGCTCGACGTGCCATCCGAGGACGAGGTGGAAGTGCTGCCCGTGGTCGATCCCGAAGTCGTCGATCCGGAAGTCGCCGATGTGCCGCTGCTCGAAGAATTCGCGCCGGTCGAAGTCGTGCCGCTCGTCGCGGTACTGGTTGTCGATGTGCTGCTGGATTGCTGCTTCTTCTCGCTGGCCACCAGCGCGTTGAGGTTCAGCTTGGACGATTCGTCGATCAATCCGAAGCGGAGCGTCGTACCACTCGGATCACTTTCATTGGGAGCGATCAAGCTGAAGCGAGCTCGTCCGCGCGGACTGTTTGCCTCCCGGAGTGTCACGCCGCCGTAATGCTGCGGATCGTGAAAAACGTTCTCGAAGCTCCCGTCATCCGTCGGCCGGCCGAGCACCGCCGCCGCCAATTCGATTCCAGAATCCGCGCACGCGCGGGCTTGAGCTTCGCGGCCGAACACGCCGGTCGCGTGACTTTCGGAAACCATCAACTCGGAAAACGAATATGCTCCGAGGGCCAACAGCGCAATCACGACCAGCACAACCAGCAACACGCTGCCGTGTCGGGGAGGCGTGTTCGGCGAGGCGATCGAAGGCATGGCAGGTTCCGGAAATGAAATCGGACTCATCGCTCAGTCACGTTCCAAACGAGCATACCGCCGCGACGGACACAAACAAGACGGCCCGGCGATCGTCCATCGAACGCCGGGCCGTGTCAGAGAGTTTTTTCGTTGCGATCGTTCAGTTTCGACCGTCGGAACTAGGCCTTGTCACGTGGCTTGTCTTTTTCTTCTTCGCGACGCGGCGGGCGACCTTCTCCACGCGGTTCGGGCTTACGTTCTCCGTCTCGCGGACGATCCGCTTCCGGTTTGCGTTCACCATCGCGCGGCTTGTCCCCATCGGGGCGTCGTGCATCGGGACGGCGTTCACCGTCACGCGGTGGTTGTCCTCGGCCTTCGGGAGGGCGATCGCCGTCCGGGCGTCGCTCACCTTCGCGCGGGCCTCGGCCGTCTGGCGGTCCCTGCGGCAGGCCGAGCAATTCCGGCGGGTCTAACTGGCCGTCTTTGTTGCGATCTAATTCACCGAAGACTTCTTTCAGCCGATTGAGTTCGTCGCGGCTGAGTCGTCCGTCGTGATTGCTGTCGAGCAGTTCAAAGAACCGCGGCATCGGGCCTCGACGACCTTCTCCTTGCGGCGGCCGGTCGCCGTCCGGACGACGATCACCGTCTCGGCGTTCCCCTTCGCGCGGCCGATCACCTTCGGGACGACGCTCGCCATCGCGTGGTGGCGGCGGTTGACCTTCACGCCGAGCTTCCGGCTTGCGATCACCTTCTGGCTTGCGATCACCTTCACGCCGAGCGTCCGGGCGTTGGCCATCCGGCTTCGCTTCGGGACGACGTTCACCATCTGGCTTGCGATCACCTTCGCGGCGCTGTTCCCCTTCGCGAACTTGAGCGAACGCTTTGAGATCATCCAGTGTCAGGACTTCCTTTTTCGCACGTTCAAACATCGGCCGAGCACGATCGCGGAACTGTTCCGGAATTTCATCGAGCGTCACTTTGCCGTCGCCGTTGGCGTCCATCCGCTTGAATTGCTCTTCGGGATTTTGATTCGGCCGACCACCCGGATTCCCGGCACCCGGAGCACCTGGCGGCGGGCCAAGCTCGGCCATCGCGCGACCAAACTCTTCTTGCGACAATTCATTCTTGCCGAGCTTTTCAAACACTTTCGCGAGCCGCTCGCGCATCCCTTCCGGCAGTTCGTCTTTTTGCAGCTTGCCATCGTTGTTCTTGTCGAGCCGCTTCAAGAACTCGCCTTGGCCCAGTGCTCCGGGGCGTCCGCCAGGCGCACCCGCCATCCGTTGTCGGGCTTGCTCAAAGTCTTCGGCAGTGAGCGAATCCTTGCCCTGTCGCTCCATCATGTCGCGAAGAAAACGGGCCGGACCATCTTCCGGAATCTCATCCTTGGACAACTTGCCGTCTTTGTTCTTGTCGTGCCGTTCGAGCATCTGCTTGAAGTCGATCATCGGCCGACCACCGGGGCCGCCACCGGCTCCGCGATCAAATCCGCCACCTTGCACCGGAGCGTCGCTGCGCTTCACGGCAGCATCGAATTCCGCTTTCGACAACTCGCCGTTGTCGTCCTTGTCTCCCAACCGCACGAGCCGATCGAAGTACCGGCCTTGCTCTTCGGGGATCTCATCCGGCACCAGTTTGCCGTCACTGTTTTTGTCCAACTTCTTGAACAAGTCCTCCGATTGATTTGCTTCTGGCTTCTTCGCATCGTCTTCGGCATACGTCGCGAGCACCGGCAATCCGAGCAGCCCGGTTGCCAGCAGCGCCCAAAAATTGATCCGCTTCATAATGTGGTTCCTGACGAGAAGTTGACTTGTTTCGGCCCAACGGCAGGGCGTGAGCATACGGCATTCAACCCGCAATTCCAGGTGAGGTTTCGCGAGATTTCCCCTCGTGGGGCAGGTTTTCAACCTGACCGTCCCACGGAACTCGACGGGCAGGTTGAAAACCAGTCCCACAGAGCTACGCCGGCCAGTCAAATGCGATGTCCAACGCCGGGGCCGAGTGCGTCAACGCACCGATGCTGATCCGATCCACGCCGGTCTCGGCGATTTCCCGGACATTGCCGAGCGTAATCCCGCCGGAAGCTTCCAGCCGTGTGGCCGGAACGATTTCGTCCCGCAACCGCACCGCCTCGCGCAGCATCGGCGGCCCCATGTTGTCGAGCAGTACGATTTCCGGACTCCCCGCCAGCGCATCGCGCAGTTGTTCGAGCGTGTCCACCTCAACCTCAATCGCGATTCCGCTCGGCGACACACTGCGAGCCTGTCGCACGGCGTCCGCGATCGTGCTGGTTCCGCCCCGCCTCACCCAAGCCGCCAAGTGGTTGTCCTTGATGAGCACTCCGTCGTGCAGTCCCATCCGATGATTCGTCCCGCCGCCGCAACGGACGGCGTACTTTTCGAGCGCTCGCCAACTGGGCAACGTCTTGCGAGTGTCGAGGATCACCGCTTTCGTCCCGGTCAATGCGTCGATGAACTTTCGAGTCTGCGTCGCGACACCCGACAAGTGCATCAGAAAGTTCAACGCGGTTCGCTCGCCGATGAGCAACGAACGCAACGAACCGGACGCTCTTGCGACAATCGTTTGCGCTGCCACGAACGTCCCGTCCGCCACCAGTGATTGCCACGCGACCGTCGGATCGATCCGCCCGAAGACCAATTCCGCTACCGGCCCACCGGCCAAGACTCCCTCGCGTCGCATGACGACGTTGATCGTGGCGGTCTCCGCCGGATCAATTAACGCGGCACAGGTGAGATCACGATCCAACTCGCTGGGCAACGAGTCCGGCATCTCGTCCAACAGGGAATCAATCGTTGTGACCGAGAAGACCTCCGCGAGTCGATCCACTGGAGTGCCGCCGATCATCGCCGCGTCGCCCAAATCTTCCGACAGCGCCGCTTCGATCAAACGCAGCGCGGCGAGTCGTTCGGCCGATCCGAAAACAAGCGGTGTCTGGTTCACGTCGGGCATGGTGACTCAGCTTCCTGGGATTTCTCGCCACGATCGACGCACACGGCCACGGCCAGATCGCCGGTGACGTTCAGCGTCGTGCGGCACATGTCGAGTAGTCGATCGACACCCAGGATAATCCCGATCCCTTGCTCTGGCACGCCGACCGATTTGAGCACGAGCACCACCAGCGGCAGCGATCCCCCCGGCACGCCCGCCGTGCCGACTCCGGCGAGCACTGACATCAGCACGACTTGAACTTGCTGAGCGAACGTCAGCTCGACGCCGAACACCTGCGCGAGGAACAGCACCGTGATTCCCTCGTACAACGCGGTCCCGTTTTGATTCGCGGTTGAGCCGACCGTCAGCACGAAGTTCGCGACCTCCCGTTTCACGCCGAGCTTTTCCTCGGCGACTCGCAGCGACGTCGGCAGCGTCGCGTTCGACGACGATGTCGCGAATGCGGTCAGCAACACTTCGCTGATTCGGCTGAAGAATTGACGAGGCGTCATCTTCGCGACCAGCCACACGACCAACGAGTACACGCCGAACATGTGCAGCGCGAGTGCGGCCAGCACCGCGCCGACGTACCAGATCAATGTCTGCAAAATGTCCATGCCAAGCGTGGCCGTCAGCGAGAACATCAGCCCGGCGACACCGATCGGAGCCAACTTCATCGCCCAGCCGATGACGACCATCGCGATGTCGTAGATTCCCTCAAGCACCGCCACGAGCGGGGCCGTCCGTTCCGGAGAGACCGAAATCGCCACGCCGCAGACCAACGCGAAGAACATCACCGCCAGCATTCCGCCGCCGGGCGAACTGCCATCGAGTGCGCCGACCATCTCTTGCAACGGATTGCGCGGAATGATGTCGAGCAGCGAATCGCGAGCCGTCTTTGCGTTTGCCGCCTTCTTGACCGCGTCTTGAGATTGGTCGGCATATTTCGCCCGCAGCTCGATCCGCTTTTCTTCCGGCAAGCGAGCACCGGGTTGCACGAGGTTCGCCGCGCCCAGGCCAATCGCGACCGATGCGGACGAAAGCAGCAACGTCATCACCAGTGTCCGCACGCCGAGCTTTCCGAGTCGCCGCACATCGCCGATCCCGGCCACTCCCAGCGTCAACGCCGAGAACACCAGCGGCACGACGACCATGAAGATCAGCCGCAAGAAAATCTGGCCGAGCGTTTCGGCGACGTTCTTCGTCAGCCATGCCAACGTCGGGTCGATCTCGCCTGCCTCTGCCGGCCAGACTTCCCGAGCGATCAACCCAGCAGTCGCTCCGATCGACAGCCCGATCAGGATCTGCCAGTGCAGCGCGAGACGCGGCTTCGATGTGGGATGGTCCATGAGCCAATCACCTCATGGGCGCGACTTGCGCTTGTCCTTGTCCCGTTGCCGCTTCTGGCCGCTGACCGGGACGCCGTTGACGTCCTGCATCTCGCCCATTTTTTCGAGTTTGTCTTTCATGCGGCTCCAGAAGTTGTTGGCTGGTTTGGCAGGACCACCGTTCGGCGGGATGAGGAGTGTCGTGTTGCTCGTCGGCGGAGGCGTCGGCACCACGCGATCCAGCAGTTTGCGTTCGCCCATGCTCCACACACTGGACGCGATGAAGTACACGCACAGCCCGGCCGGGACGTGATAGAACATGAAGCCCATCATCAGCGTCATCCAGAAGAAGACTTTCGCCTGCATCCGAGTCTGCTCGTCGGTCGGCGGCGGCATGAACATCTTCTGCTGGAACAGGAACAGGCTGGTCGTGATGATCGGCAGCAGATTGAACCAGTTGCCGAGGAACGGCACCGCGATGGGCAATTGGAAGAGTGCATCCGGCGCGGCGAGGTTGTCGAACCACAGGAACGGGGCGCGACGCAGATCAACGGATGTGCTCAACGCCTGATACAGCCCGATGAAGATCGGCAGTTGCATCAACACCGGTAGGCAGCCGCTGAGCGGATTGAAGCCCGTCTCGGCGAACAGCTTCATTTGCTCTTCGGCGAATTTCTGTTTGTCGTCGGCGTACTTCGCTTTCAGTTCGGCAATCCGCGGCTGAACTTCTTTCATCCGCTTGGCGTTGACCGCCTGCTTGCGGCTGATGGGGAACATGCAACTGCGGACGAGCACCGTCAGCAGCATGATGCAGATGCCATACGGCAGGCCGAATCCGTGAAACGTGTTGAGCACCCACAGCAACCCGTTGGCGATGACAGCCACCAGCGACGCCGGAATAAACAGAAAGCCACTGAACTCGATGACCTTCTCCGCCCCGAGCGGTGTCAGCAGCGCGACACGCTTGGGACCGAGGTAAAAGTCGTAGTCGTGAGTGATCTCGTCTTCGGCCGGCACAGTGTGCTCGACCGAGCGGAGTTGCACGCTGACTTCGCTCCAGGCGGGCAGAGCGGCATTTTTCTGGACGACCTGCGGTTTGGCAAAGTCGAGATAACTTGCCTGTTTCTGAGCGGCGTCCTGCGGGAAGACCAACGCGGTGAAATACTGCGTGTCCAATCCGATGTACTGGAATGTGCGGTTGCCAGCTTTCAGTTCTTGAATCTTGCCGTTGTCGAGTTCTTTGACGATGGCGGCTGAGGCCACCGCGTTCGTGGTGAGGCTGCCGTCCTGTTCGCGAATCCCAAACTTCACGTCGCGAAACTTGCTGGCGTTCTCGGCGTTTTCCAGCGGCAAGCCGGCCGGGCCTTGCAGGTCGTAGACGACGGTGAGTTCCTTCGAGGAGAGATTCTTGAAACTCAACTGCACCGCGAGCTGATAGCCCGTCGGATCTTCATCGCGATTCGCGTCTGCCTTCTCCCAACGGCGGACTTCGTACTTCTTGCGGAGTTCCCAGAGGCCATCCGGCGTCTTGATGCCAAACGTGACGCTCTTCAGAACTCCCTTCGCTTCAGCAGCGACTTCGACGTCCTCCGGGACGACTTCCCAGCACAGCCGCGCGAGGTTTGCGTCGGCATCGAGCTTTCTCAACTTCTTGTCGATGTCGTCGATCGCGAGCTGCCCCGTCACGGGCGGAGCGGCCTTTAGTGGTTGCAGCTTGTTGGTCAAATCATTGCCGAGCAGACTGAGTTGCAGGACAGCCGCTCCGGGCTGAAAGGGTTTGAGTGCCTTGTAACGCGGGTCGTTCAACTCGGCGGAGACGATTCCCGCGCCGACACTGCTGAGCGTGACCTTCAAACCGAATCCGGTCTTCGGATCGTCGGAGCCGATCACGACGGCCTTCGTGGGATGATCGGGCAACTTGGTTTCAGCGACGGCGACGACTTCTGCATCGGGCTTGTCGCCCTTTTCTACTTTTTTCTCGTCCGCGCCTTTGTCGTCGGCGACGGCGTCGTCCGGCTTCGGGTCTTGTTCCTTGACCTGCTTCCCAGGCGGCGGTGCCGGCGGAAACATCCCCGGAAACAGCTTCGGCCCGACGCTCATCCAGCCGAACAGGATGAGGAACGAGAGAACGGTGAAAGTCAGCAGGCGGCGTTGTTGGTCCATGTCAGATTCTGATGCAGTCTAATTAAAAAACAAAAGGGTGCGTGGACGCACCCCTCATCGTATTCCCGGTTCACCGATCGACCTAGCGGCCATCACGAAGACGGTCACCGAGGAAGTTGTCGAGTTCCGGGATGTCGTAGATTTTCTTGACCGTCGTATCGACGTCGTACTTCACTCGGCGATAAGTCAGCTTGTCGTCGTCGAGAATCACATACGACGAATCGGGCACGCCGTTGCGAGGCTGTCCGACCGAGCCGACGTTGACGAGGTGCTTCTGATTCGTCAGCCGGTACTCGAAA
>CAMAWN010000028.1 GCA_945861865.1 Candidatus Kuenenia stuttgartensis
CGGACGTTGAACACGCCTGCGGCATCACCGACCTGCAAACCAGACTTCAGCTCTGCAGCCATCAGGCTCGCCGTTGCGATGAGCAACGCGAGCACAGGGGCGCAGAATCGTCTCATCTGAGCAGTCTCCTTCTTTCGAGAAACAAACAAAACTCCGACCGCACGCACGGCCGGATGGCACTTCATTCAACCAACACGGACTCTACTTCTTCTCGGCCTTCTCGATCTTCAGTTCCACCAACTTTTTGACGATCGCGTCGGCGTGAGCGGCCGCCTTCACCTCTTTGTCGACGAACGCCACCTTCCCGTCCTTGTCGACGTACACGGTCCAGCGTTTCGGAAAGCCTTTGTCGTCCGCGACCAGGCCGTACTCTTTGGCGGTCTTGCGAGACGGATCGCTCAGCAGCGGGAAGTCGAGATTCAACTCGTCTGCGAACTCTTTGTTGTATTCCGGCGTGTCGCAACTGGCTCCGAAATAGGCCACGTTGAATTCACGCAGGGCTTTGCCGCTCTCACGGAGCGACTTGCATTCGGCCGTTCAGCCACCGGTCTTGGCTTTGGGATACCAAGCCACCACGACCGCTTTCTTGCCTTTGAATTCCGACAGCTTGTACGTCTTGCCGTCGGTCCCCTTCAGCTCCCAATTGGGAGCTTCGTCCCCGACCTTCGGCTCGGCCGCACCGGCGACCATTGTCACCGCCGCCAGGCCGAGGCTCAGGCACACTGTCTGAAACCACTTCATCGTTGTGACTCCTTGAAATGCCAGATGCGTTTCGCCCGCCGTTGCGAGCCACCGTCACGATACCAAGCCCAACCCAAGTTCAGCCAGTCCGGCCGAAAGCCGACGGGAGGCAGGATCGGGCGCGCGGCTCACGGCGGCCGTCCGGAACAACGAGTTATTACCGCGGAATCTTGTGGAGTGTGAAAAAACCATACGCCGGGAAGAACGGCTTGTTGGGATCTGCGACGTCACGACACGAGATGTCATAAACGTAGTTTGGCGTCTTTCGCGAATCGACTTTCAACTTCGCTGTCCGGCCATCGTCGCTCAGTTCGACCGCCAGCACCGGGCAGCGATGCCGATCCGAATCGGGAGTCGCATACGCTCCACCCCAGACACGCGTGTAGCCAGAGATCGAATAGTTTTCGCCGTTCGTCGCGCGAGCCCGATCAATCGGCGAAAAGAAGTCGATGTCGAAGCCGTCGCGAGTCGCTCGAATCTCGCGGATACCGTTGGGACGTTGGCCGTTCCCCTTGAGCTTCACGATGCTGCCGGTGTTCTGCCCGCCGGCCCAGCCGCTGTCGGCGATGCTGCCGATGTAGATTTCCCCCTTCGGACTGACGCCGCAGCAGAGCGGTCCTTCAAAGTTCGGCACGGTTCGCTGTCGCGGCGCGGCCGGTTTCCCGCCGCTGACTTCGATGGCATTCGTCGCTCCAAGCGGCGGGCCGGCTTTGTCGATTCCACGAACCAACTCGTCATCGGTCATCGAGAATGGATAGACCGCTCCCTGCATCACATCGCCGACACGCTGCGTCGTGAAGCGTATCAGGAACCGCCCGTTGTACTCGCACCCGATGCCGTGCCCTTTCAGATCGGGATAGCCCTCTTTGCCCGTGAGGAAACACAGCCCATTCACGCTGCGAGTCCAGGGATGCGGAATCTGAATCGCCGCCTTCGTCTCCGGCGCGTCCTTGTCTTCCTCATGAGTCGCCGGCACCCCGTAATGCGCCCCCTCGACGAGATAGTTGATCTCGTTGAAGCAGTTCTGCACCCCCTGCTGATCCGAGACAAACACTTCGTCCCGCTCGTTGATCGCGAGGCCAGTCGGATAGCGGAAGGAGTGGCCGACGGGACTGATTGAGGTCTTGAAAAACGGACTGACCATCAACACTTTGCCGCGCCAGATCGCTTTGTTGGCAGGACGATTTTTGTCGGTGTAGTCGCTCGCAAGTCCCACAAAAAGTTGGCGTCGTGACGGCTCGAAGACGGGACTGGTCGTCCATTCGTGATAGTCGTCGGTGAATCCCCAGCCGCTCGCAAGCACCATCCGATGGTCGGCTCGCCCATCACCGTCCCGGTCGCGGAGCGAAACCAATTCGGGCTTGTGTGCGACGATCCATTGCAATGGGTAATTCGGACCACCTCCCGCGCCGACCAGTCCGTAGGGTGCGGTCAGACCCTCTTCGACCAAATGCAAACGATCTTCGATTCCATCGGCATCAGCATCGGTCAGAGTGAAGACATGACCTTTGAGCGATGTCATCGCCATTTGGTCGAATTGCCACGCGAATCCGGTTGGCATGATCGAGCTGTCGATCGGCAACTGGGTTCCTTCGAATCCGGGAACGCTGACGACATTCAACTTAGCGGCAACGGTGAGCGGGCGGGCGGGGGTCGCCAGCAGCGTTCGTTCGAGTGCCACTGAGTATCGAATCGTGAGGCGTTCGAGGGCGAACTTGGGTGACAGTGTTTCTTGTTCCAAGCGTAGCGGGCCGTGAGTGATCGTCGCATTGCCGATGCTCGGACTTCCCACTTGATCGTCGATCCAAATCTCGAATTCCTCTGCCGCCTGACGCGACGGCCAAATCAACTGCATCTGCCGCTCAATCCCCGAACGTTGTTGCCCCTCGATTGATTCCGAGAGACTTTGAAACTGGTCCCAAACGGTGATGGTCAGCGGAGTCCCATCGGCTCCCTTCCCGTCACTGCCGGGGAAGTGCAAGACATAGTTCAGCTTCAAAACTTTGTCCTGCGATTCATACAGCACCAGCTTCTGCAATTCACCATAAACCTTGGGTGAGGGTGAAGTGCGGTCGCGACGTCGGAGTTGGACTTGGGTTGAAGTGAGTTGGCTGACCACATTTACGCCAGCCATTTCCCAGACCCAACGCTTGCCGACCGTTTGTTGGCGTGCGAAGTCGCCGAAAGTCCATTGGCGGATCGAGGCGGTGTCGAGGTCGAACAAGAACGAGTGGCCGTTGTCGAAGCCAACCGCGAACGAACGCGGCACATTGCCGCCGCCGAGTTCCTTCGGCAGCGAAAACACATCGCGGACGATGCGTGGCTGCTCGCCGGGGTTGACCACCCAAAGTTGTTCGACGTTGGCGGGGTTCGTCGGCGGTTGGAAGTTCGGGTCGTTGAGCGCTTGCCACAGCGCGGCGTGTTGCTTTGCGAGATCGCCGTCGAGCACTCCTGCGACCGGGCGGTTGTATTGCGGCATCTCGACGCCGGGGATGACTCGCAGCGGTGAGGCGATCCAGCGGAAAAAGAACTCCGGCCGGAGGTGTTTGCCGAGCATCTTCAAATCCGACCCGCGAGCGCCGAGCGCGACTTGCTTCGGCTCGTAGTCGCCGATCTTGTGACACGCGATGCAGCTCCAGCCGCGAACGCCGGTGAGCGCTTGGCCGGCAAGGTGCGTTTGACGAGTTTCGTCTGCTTTTTTCCTCGCCGCCTCGCCGTCTCGCCGCCTCTCCTCGCGAAGCGGAATTCGATCATGCTCCACAAAGTACTGCGTCAGCATCGCCAACTCGTCCGGCGAGTGCTTGAACTTCGGCATCCGCACTTTGAGCCACGGCATTCGGATCGGCTGGCGTTCGCCGCGTACGGCGATGCCTAAGGCTTCGTCGAGCAGTTTGTCGCCGACGGCATTCAGCGACGGCGGGACGAGCGACGGAGCTTGGCCGTTCAAGTTCTTGTCGAGCTTCGCGACTTGGGCCGCCATCTTGCCGAAGCCGCCGAGGCCGTGGCGCGAGTGACACGCCAAGCAACCTTTGTGTTCGAGCAATCGCTGGCCGCGCGCGAACGAACTGAGCGGCGATACCTTCACGTTCCAGCGCGAGGTGAGATACGCCTTGATCGCTTCGCGATTCAGGTTCGTTCCGAAATACGGGCGAGGGCGTTCGACAAAGTCACGCTCGGCGAGACAGCTCTTCGACCAATCGGCCACCGGCTGTGACAAGTCGGACGCCGGCTTCTTGAAGCGCACAGTCTTGTCATCGGCGAAGCGATGACAGGCGGCGCAGCGACGCTCGACAACGACTTTGCGACCACGTTCGACCCACGCTTTGTAGTGCGTCTGGTCTTTGTTCGACTTGAAGTTGTTCATGGTCTTCCAATGAGCCGTGAGTGCCGCTGGCGTCAGCGGCGGCGGGTCTTTGGTGTCGGGCTCCGACCTGAGATTCCACAACGCGAGCGCCAGTTGATTTCGCTCCGCGTCTGACAAATTGAAGACCGGCATCCGGTGCTCGGCGTTCAATCGCTCCGGCTTCGCGAGCCACGTCACGAGCCATGGCAACGTCCGTCGCTCGCCAACATCGCTAAGGTTCGGCCCCGCCAACGGCGACGGACTGCTGCCACCCAACTCGCCGACTCGATGACACGCGAGACAGCCGGTCGAACGGAGCAAGACTTCCCCCTTGCGCCGTTCGGTTTCGAGATCGGCCTCTTTCACCGACTTTGGCTTATCAAGCTCCACCGGCTGCGATTGGTCGAACAGAAACGCCACGACCGCGTCATGTGACGGATCGTGCAGCCCGAACCTCGCGAACGATCGGTCTGAGTCCAACGGGCCCAGCCCAAAATGATTCGTCACGAGATCATCGGGAAAGCTGGCCGTCGCGAAGTGTTTCAGCGACGGCCCCGGCGGCGGTGCATCGGCTCCTTCGCGTTGATGGCAGCGTCCGCAGCGGAACGCTTCAAATTGCTTGCGGCCGAGTTCGATGAGGGCGAGGTCGTCGCGCGGCTGGTCGTGAAACAACAACTCTGGCGGCAGCGGTTCGAGGCTGAAGGCATCGGACGACCAGAAGAGTTTCAGTTGCGCGGCCGGTTCCGTTTTGCGGAACGTCACGACGAGCGGCCGCTCGCCGAAGCCCGGCGAAAACTCGTCGCCGCTGATCCACTGCGGCTGTTTCGCTGAGCCATGCAGCACGCGCCGGCCATCGAGTTCGACCGTGACATCCCCTTGCACGAAGGCGTGCAGCCGATGCTGGGCCTCCTGCCGCACGAGCAAAAACCCGCGCCACGTCGCCTCAAACCGCTCGGCCGAAAGCCGCGCATCCGGAGCCGCCTCGTCCCAAGCAAACGCCACGTCCGGGTCGATCCGCGTGACCGCCCGCGCGCCCACGCGATATTCGGCGACCAGTCCCGGCCGGAATTCTTCGTCGTCATCGTCCGGCGGGGCGGCGAACAACAGGCTCGTGAGAAACTGCGGAACGAGGAGAGCCGACAGCAACCATCGAGCAGTGGTCATGACCGCACTCCAGGGTCTACCCAAAGTATTCGACGGCGTTGCGGAAGAGACGCATGCCGGCCCCTTCACCGCGCAGGCCGAGGCGGGTCCAGTGTGGATGTTGCGTGGCGAACAGAAAGCGTTCGGGGTGCGGCATCAGGCCGAGCACTCGGCCGCTGGGATCGCTCAGCCCCGCGAGATTCGCCATCGAACCGTTCGGATTGATTGGGTACGGCAGCAGTTCGGTCTCCCCACTAGCACGACGCGCCAGCGAGTGGTTGCCCTCGCCGTTACCGCCCGACCCCTCGCTGGCGCGTCGGGCTGGTGTCCCCGGATGCTCAACGTACGTCAGCGCGCATTGGCCGTTCTGTTGCCAGCGGTCGAGCGTGGCGGGATCGCGGACGACCAGCTTGCCTTCGCCGTGCGCGATCGGGACGTCGAGTTCGTCGATGCCTCGCAGAAAGACGTTCTTCGTGCTGCCAACTTTCAGACGCACCCACAGCGCGGTGTATTTGCCGTTGTCGTTCCAGGTGAGCGTCGCGTCGGCGGGCACGTCAGGCTGCGGCGGCCAAGTCGTCGCTCCGCCGGGCAGGATGCCGGCCTTCAGCAGCACTTGGAATCCGTTGCAGATGCCGAGCATCAACGTGTCGCGTTGCAAGAACTCGCCGAGCGTCTCGGCCAGATGGCTGCGGAGGTGGCTGGCGAAGATGACTCCGGAGCCGATGTCGTCACCGTAGCTGAACCCACCGGGAACGCACAGCATTTGATAGTCGGCCAGCGACTTCGGGTTCTCCAGCAGTTGGAACAGATGCACGCGGTCGGCGGTCGCACCGCAGGTCTCGAAGGCGTAGGCCGTCTCGACGTCGCAGTTCGTTCCCGGGGCACGCAGCACACACACGCGAGGAGCAACCATGAGGCGATTCACCGTTGAACGAATCGTACGTCAGCCTTCTGAGGCGGACTGATTTGGGAACAAGCTTTCTTCGACGTTCGGATCAGCCGTCAAAGGCTGACCGACTTTAGGCCGACTCGGCCTTGTCTGCGACTTCGCCGAGCACATGGGCGTAGCCACGTTTGATGAGCACTTGCTTGCGGAGTTCGACGAGGAGGTCGGGATTCTCGTCGAGGTACTGCCGAGCCTTGTCGCGGCCTTGGCCGATGCGGGTCTTGCCGTGGTTGAACCAACTGCCGCTCTTCTCAATGAAGCCGTCCGCAGTCGCGAGATCGAGCAAGTCGCCGGAGTAGCTGATGCCGCCCGAGCCAAGCATGTCGAACTCGGTCTCGCGGAACGGCGGAGCGACCTTGTTCTTGACGATCTTGGCTTTCATGCGAATGCCGATGGGCGTCTCACCATCTTTCAGTGTCGCGATGCGGCGGACGTCGACTCGGCAGGACGAGTAGAACTTCAACGCTCGGCCGCCGGGAGTCGTTTCCGGGCTGCCGAACATCACGCCGATCTTCTCGCGAATCTGGTTGATGAAGATCACCACGGTCTTCGCCTTCGAGATGATGCCGGTCAACTTTCGCATGGCTTGGCTCATCATGCGGGCTTGCAGGCCGACGTGCGATTGGCCCATCTCGCCGTCGAGTTCCGATTTCGGAACCAGCGCCGCGACCGAGTCGATCACGATGCAGTCAACCGCGTTGGACTTGATGAGCATCTCCGCGATGGCCAATGCTTCTTCGCCGTGACTCGGCTGACTGACGAGCAGCTCTTCGAGATTGACTCCCAGCTTCTTGGCCCAGGCGGGATCGAGCGCGTGTTCGGCGTCGATGAAGGCGGCAACACCGCCTCGTCTCTGAGCATTGGCGATGACGTGCAGAGCCAGCGTGGTCTTGCCGCTGGATTCCGGGCCGAAGAGTTCGATGATGCGTCCGCAGGGAAATCCGAAGCCCCCCATCGCCAAGTCGAGCGACAACGCGCCGGTCGGGATGCCGGAGATTTTGAGATCGGCCGCCTTGTCCGACAGCTTCATGATTGAGCCTTTTCCGAAGGCTTTTTCGATCTGTCCGAGCGCATTGGTCAGGGTGGGATTCTGTTGGTCGGCTTCCTCGGTCTTGGCAATTTTGGCTTTCGCACTCATCGTCAGCTCCTTCGGAAAACGCATTTCAAGGGGCTGAGAGAATAGCGGTTTGCACCTTCAAAACAATGCCCGTGCAGAGGCTCGCAGCGGTGTCAGGTTTCGCGAACATTGATAAATTTCCGGAGTTGCTGAGGTCTTCCACGGAACACCGGTGGAATGCTTCACCGTCGGGTGGCCTCGGCCGTTGGTCCAGGTGCCGACTTCTCGTACGCCGCCCCTCACTCCCGGAGTTTGTCATGATTCGATTCCCGTTGTGGCTCGGAATGTTCAGCCTGTTCGCCGTCTGCGGGTCGGGTTGCGAACGGAAGCCCGCGTCACCGCCGGCTCAACCGCCCACCGAGATCTCCGTTCCCATTCCCGCATCCAATTCTTCCAGCAAAGAAGCCGACATGAACAAGACCGCCGCTGTGACTCGTGAAAAACTCAACGCCGAAGTCGACGGCAAGTCGCTCGAACAATTCGTGCTCACGAACAAGAACGGCTTGCGAGCCGTCGTGCTCAACTGGGGCGGCACGCTCGCATCGGTCGAGACGCCGGATCGAACTGGCAAGCTCGACAACATCGTCTGCGGCTTCTCGCCCGACAACGCGAAGTTCCTGACGAACCCGCCGTACTTCGGAGTCACCTGCGGCCGCTACGGCAACCGGATCGCCAAAGGAAAATTCACACTCGACGGGACCGAGTACACGCTCGCGACGAACAACGGCGCGAACCATCTGCACGGCGGCAAGAAGGCGTTCGACAAATACATCTGGGACGCCGAGCCGGTTCAAGGCGAAGGTTGGGCCGGTGTGAAGCTGACGCTCGTCAGTCCCGACGGCGACGAAGGTTTTCCCGGCACATTGACCTCGGTCGTGACCTACAAGCTGACCGACAAAAACGAACTCCGCATCGAGTACTCCGCGACGACCGACAAAGCCACGCCGCTGAATCTCACGAACCACGGCTACTGGAATCTCAAAGGTGCGAGACCAGAAAACGGCACGGTGCTCGATCACGTCATGCACCTGAACTGCGACAGTTACATCGCCGTCGATGACGAATCGATCCCGACCGGCAAACTGACCGCCGTTAAAGACGACAGCCCGATGGACTTCATGAAAGCCAAGCCGATCGGCCAAGACTTCGGCAAGCTGACGAACGACCCGCAAGGCTACGACCACTGCTGGGTCATCAACGGCGGCGGCGACTCGACCAAAGCTCCGGTGCTCGCCGCCGAGGTCCGCGAACCTTCGACCGGCCGCGTGATGCGAGTCCTCACCACCGAGCCCGGCGTGCAGTTCTACACCGGCAACTATCTGCCCGGCACGCCCGACGTGAACGGCTTCGCCAAGCACGGCGGCTTCTGCCTGGAAACCCAAAAGTTCCCGGACTCCCCCAACCAACCGTCGTTCCCCTCCTGTATCCTCAAGCCCGGCGAAACCTATCGCCAGGTGACCGTGCATGAGTTCGCGGTGGAGTGAGACAGTCTTGAACTGCGGGAGTGAGTGATGCGTGCATTGTCGATCGTTCTGCTGATCGTGATTGCTGCGGTCGCTGCGGCGGACGAGTTGCTCACCGAGCCGCCGATCACGGAATCGGATCGTGGCCATTGGGCGTTTCAGCCGCTCAGCCGACCGAATCCGCCAGCGGTACAAAACACGAACTGGTGTCGCACGGCGATTGATCGGTTCATTCTGACTCGGCTGGAAAAAGAAAAACTGTCTCCGGTGGGCGAGGCGGATCGAGCGACCCTGCTGCGGCGGGTCTGCTTTGATCTGACGGGGCTGCCGCCGAGTTTGGAGCTTCAGGACGAAGCCTTCGCCGACGAGTCGCCCGATTGGTACGAGCGGTTGGTGGATCGGCTGCTCGCGTCGCCGAGTTACGGGGAGCGGTGGGCTCAGCACTGGCTGGATGTCGCTCGCTTCGCGGAGACGGATGGGTTCGAGCACGATCATGTGCGGCCGAACGCCTGGCGGTTTCGCGATTGGGTGATCGACGCTCACAACCGCGACGTGCCGCTCAACGAGTTCATCGGCTGGCAGCTTGCCGGCGACGAACTGCGGCCCGGCGACGAGTCCGCATTGATCGCGACCGGCTTCCTCTTCTGCGGGCCGGACATGCCGGACATCAACCTGCAAGACGAGCGGCGGCACACGTTCCTCAACGACATGACCGGGACCGTCGGCTCGGTGTTCCTCGGCTTGCAGATGGGCTGCGCGGCGTGCCACGACCACAAGTACGACCCGATCAGCCAAGCCGACTTTTATCGGCTGCGATCTTTCTTCGATGTTGAACCGCTGTTCGACACGCATCCGCAACTCGGCCAAGTGATGCGCGAGAAATCGGCCAAGACACCGACCAGCCGCCTGTTCGAACGCGGCGACTTCCGCCGCCCCGGCCCAATCTTGCAGGCCGCCTTTCCGCGCATCGCGAACGTGTCGGGCGATGCCATTGCGTCTCCGGCTGATGATGCGAAAACGAGCGGACGGCGCACATCGCTCGCAAACTGGCTGACTCGTTCCGACAACCCGTTGGCGACACGAGTGCTCGTCAATCGCCTCTGGCAAGGCCACTTCGGGACCGGCTTGGTCGCATCGTCGAGCGACTTCGGAGTGATGGGAAACTCGCCCACGCATCCCGAGTTGCTCGACTGGCTGGCCACCGAATTGCCGCGACTCGATTGGAGCCGCAAGCGGCTGCATCGGCTGATCGTGACATCGAGCGTTTATCGGCAAGCGAGCGAGAGGGGGAGAGTGGGTGAGGAGGAGAGTGGGCGAAACGCAGATTCGTCTCCCCCTCTCCCGGTCTCCTCCTCTTCCCCTCTTCTTCAATCCTTTCCGAGACGACGACTTGATGGCGAAGCGATTCGCGATGCACTGCTCGCAACCAGCGGAGAACTCAATCGTCAATCGGGCGGGCCTGGCTTCCGACCGCCACTGCCCGACGAACTCGTGCGGACGTTGCTCAAAAGCCAATGGCCGGTCACGCCGGAAGTCGAGCAGCATCGGCGCCGCAGCGTGTACTTGTTTGCTCGCCGCAATCTGCGATACCCGCTCTTCGAGGCGTTCGACAAGCCGGATAGCAATGCGAGTTGTCCGCGCCGCAATGTCTCGACGATCGCTCCGCAGGCGTTGTTGCTGCTCAACGCGGACGACTCGGTCGTGGCCGCTCGACGACTGGCCGAGTGGATCGCGAAACAAACTGGTTCCGACCGTCGCGCCGCGATTGAGTTGGCCTATCGGCAGATTCTCAATCGCCAGCCAACTGCCGACGATGTTCGCGACGCCGAACAGTTTCTAACCTCCGACTCCGCGCTGGCCGACCTCTGCCTCGCGCTGTTCAATCTCAACGAGTTCGTGTACCTCGATTAGTCCGAAGGATGCCATGTACGACCGCCCGCAATTGATTGACCTGTTTCACCAGCGTGCCCTCAAGTTCGGCGACTTCACGCTCGCCAGCGGCAAGAAATCGAGCTACTACCTCGACGGCAAGCAGATCACGCTGCACTCGGCGGGGCTGCGACTGGTCAGCGAAGGGCTGCTCGATCTGCTGGCCGATGTCTCGTTCGACGCGATCGGCGGCATGTCGATCGGAGCCGACCCGATCATCGGTGGAGTGCTCGTTGCAGCGGCGGCTCGCGGGCGCGACATGTGCGGCTTTCTGGTCCGCAAAGAGTCGAAAGGTCACGGCACGAACAAGTACGTCGAAGGCCCGGTCGTCCCCGGCATGAAGGTGGTCATCATCGACGACGTCGTCACGACCGGCGGCAGCGCGTTGCAATCCGTCGATCGCATCGTCGAGTTCGGCTGCAAGGTCGTTCAAGTCGTCGGCATCGTCGATCGCATGGAGGGGGGGGCGAAGAATTTCGCGGAACGTCAGTTGCCATTCCGCTCGCTGTTGTCGATCACCGACTTTGGGATCGCGCCACCAACGTAGTCGTCTCGCGGAGCGATGCGGCTACGTTCGTCGCTTCTTGAATTCGTTGATCAGCCCGTTCGTGCTGCTGTCGTGGGTCGTGACCGGTTCCGAACCGCGCAGTTCCGGCAGGATGACTTTCGCGAGTTGCTTGCCGAGTTCGACGCCCCATTGGTCGAACGAGTTGATGTTCCAGAGGATGCCCTGCGTGAAGATTTTGTGCTCGTACATCGCGATCAGGCTGCCGAGCGTGCGGGGCGTGAGCTTCTGAAACAGGATCGAGTTCGTCGGCCGATTGCCGGTAAACACTTTGTGCGGCACGAGTGCTTCGATCTGTTCGTCCGAGAGTTTCGGTTCCTTCTGAGCGTTCAACTCGGCTCGCACTTCGTCGGCGGTTTTGCCGCGCATCAGGGCTTCGGTCTGCGCGAAGAAGTTCGACAGCAGAATCTCGTGATGATCGCCGAGCGGATTGTGCGACTCGACCGGCGCGAGGAAGTCGCACGGGATCAGCTTCGTCCCTTGATGGATCAGTTGGTAGAAGGCATGCTGGCCGTTCGTGCCCGGCTCGCCCCAGATGACCGGGCCGGTGGACCAGCGCACCGGCTGACCGTCGCGACCGACGCTCTTGCCGTTGGATTCCATGTCCCCTTGCTGGAAGTACGCGGCGAAGCGGTGCAGGTACTGGTCGTACGGCAGGATCGCATGCGAGTCGGCTCCCAAAAAGTTGTTGTTCCAGAGGCCCAGCAGGCCGAGCGTCGCGGGGAGATTTTCCTCCAGCGGCGCGGATCGAAAGTGTTCGTCCATCGCGTGCGCACCAGCGAGCAGTTCCTCGAAGTTGTCCATGCCGATGCTCAGCGCGATCGACAGACCGATCGCGCTCCACAGCGAGTACCGGCCGCCGACCCAGTCCCAGAACTCGAACATGTTGTGCTTGTCGATGCCGAACGCTTCGACCGCCTTCGTGTTCGTCGAGAGGGCCACGAAGTGTTTCGCGACGTGAGCCGTATCGCCAGCCGCTTTGAGGAACCAATCCTTCGCCGAGTTCGCGTTGGTCATCGTCTCCTGCGTCGTGAACGTTTTCGAGGCGATGATGAACAGCGATGTCTCGGGGTTGAGCGTCCGCAGCGTTTCGGCGATGTGCGTGCCGTCCACGTTCGAGACGAAATGCAGTTTGAGATCGCGTTGGCTGTACGGCTTCAAGGCTTCGGTGACCATCACCGGTCCGAGGTCGCTGCCGCCGATGCCGATGTTGACGATGTCGGTGATCGGCTTGTCGGTGAAGCCGCGCCACGCACCGGAACGGATCGCGTCCGAGCATTCGCGCATGTGCTGGAGCACCGCGTTGACGCCGGGCATCACGTCTTGGCCGTCAACGACGATTGGTCGATTTGAGCGATTCCGCAAGGCGATGTGCAGCACCGCGCGGTCCTCGGTGCAGTTGATCCGATCGCCGGAGAACATCCGCTCGATCCAGCCGGGCAGATCGGCTTGGAACGCCAACTCGTGCAGCAGCTTCATCGTCGGCTTCTTGATGCGGTTCTTCGAGAAGTCCAGCAGGATGTCCTCGAACCGCAGCGAGAATTTCTCGAAGCGATCGTCGTCCTTGCGGAACAGCTTCGCCATGTGCAGCGAAGCCAGTTCGGTTTGATGTTCTTTCAGTGCCTTCCAAGCAGGCAAAGCGGTCGGGCGCGGCATGAGAGTCCCCTTCAAGGTTGAGCAGAGCGGCGCGAGGTATAGCAGGGGCGCATTCCGCTGGGGAGGCTCTCAGTCATCGCCGACATTTTCACGCCGAGGTTGGTGCGGTCGCACGCAGCACACGCTCAAGCGCATCCGGTTCGCCTGGCACGAAGCAAAGATAAACGATGCCCCGTTCCGACCAGCCGGCGACGCTAACTGGTTTGCCGTCGCGCTGTGTGTATTTGAACCAACTCGGCCGGGCGATCAATGCGCCGGGCGGGTCGCTGACATTGGCTTGTCGAGTCGCCAACAGGACGCCATGAATCACCGAGTTCTTGCCTGTCCGTAGTTCAAATGCGAACCAGCCAACCGGCTCAATCGCAGTCAGTGGCTTGAACCACCAAGCTGGACCGGTTCGCAAGGCTTTGACTTGCGACCAAGTGGCTGGCAGTGGTGGCAACATCGAGCGTTCTTTTTCAGGTGCCGACAGCCCGGCCGAGGTCAGGGGTGTTTGATCGCACAACAACTGCATCGAGACCGGATGCGGCATCAAGGTCTGCCACAACCAAGAACCTCCCGCGAAGCTGACCAGCAACATTGCCGCGACCGAAATCCACCACGCGCGGCGATGGAGCTTGCGATCGTGGCTGACCCGCCGTGGCGGGCTAGCAGCGTCCAAATCGGTTTGCGCCAGCAACTGCTCGCGCAAGCCGGTCGGGACAGGAACCGACTGCATGACTTCGGCAATGCGCTGCTCGGCAGCACGTCGCTTTTCCCACTTCGCCCAGCAGGCGGAGCATTCCTGCAAGTGCTCGCGCGCAGCGAGCAAGTCGGCATCGAGCGACTCTTCGGACAGCGGGTCAAGCCATGCGGTGTCCAGCCGTTCGAGAGCGGTTTCGCAGGTCAGCGGTTCGGGTTGGGAAGAGGTCATGGCAATTGGTGGGCCAGCGGTTGAGGCGGTTTCGTTTCGTCGGCGTCACGGCACAGACGGCGACGAAGATGTTCTTTGCCACGCGAGAGGCGGCTCATTACCGTCCCCAGCGGAATCGACAGTTCGGCGGCGATCTCCTGGTAGCTCAGTTCGTGGAAGTAAAAGAGGACCAGCGGAACGCGAAACTCGTCTGGCAGATCGTTGAGCGCGAGTTGCAACTCCTCCGAATCGAAGCCGTCCGGCGGATGCGTCGAGCAACTCGGTTCGGGGAGCGAATCCAACCGCACCGATTGCCTGGCCGCTCGGCTTCGATTTCGGAAGAAGTGGTGCCGCAGGATCGCCAGCAGCCACGACTTCGCGCTCTCGGTCTGCCGAAGCTGTTCCAGCTTCTGCTGCGCCGTCAGGAACGTCTGCTGAGTCAGGTCTTCCGCGTCGGCGACCGAGCCGGTCAAACGAAACGAAACTCGGTACAGCAACTCGTAATGCTGTCCGATCAACTCGGCCACACGCTGTTGACGCTCAAAAGAGTCCATGACGGTGCCGGAGAAAGAGTCCTGGTCGCCGGGCTTATTCCCGGCCGAGTCGAGAATTCTCAAGAAAGTAACAAAGCCGGTGCGGGAATACCTGGAGGCGGGAGAGGCCCTGCCGTTCGCTAACGGTCAGGAAAGGGCACCGTTATCATCCCGCCCCCTCGCACCGGAGGATAGGCACTCTTGTCCGTCCCGGTCGGGCAATCCGCCGAAAGCGGACCAACCTCCGACTGAGTTCAAAGGCAGACCGATGAAGATTCACGAGTACCAAGGCAAGCAATTGTTCGCCAAAGCCGGCGTCAGCGTCCCGAAGGGGATCGTCGCCCGCACTCCCGAGGAAGCCGCTGCCGCGTTCACGCAACTGGGCGGACCAATCGCGGTGGTGAAGTCGCAGATCCACGCCGGCGGCCGCGGCAAGGGACGTTTCAAAGAGCAACCCGAACAGCCCGGCGTGAAGCTGGTCAAGTCGGCTGACGAAGCTCGCGAGAACGCCCAGCGGATGCTCGGCAACACGCTGGTCACGATTCAAACCGGACCCGAAGGCAAGCAGGTCAATACGATCTACGTTGAAGGCGGCTTGAACATCGCTCGCGAGCTGTACCTTGCCGTGATCGTCGATCGCGAAGCCGGTTCCCCCGTCGTCATCATGTCCTCCGAGGGTGGCGTCGAAATCGAACACGTCGCGAAAGTCTCACCGGAGAAGATCCTCAAAGAGCCGTTCCACGCCGGGTATGGCCTACAACCGTATCAAGCTCGGCGATTGGCGTATCAGTTGGGGCTCAGTGGTTCGGCCGTCACGAGTGCTCAAAGTTTCCTGCCGAAGTTCTGCCGCTTCTTCGTGGACAACGATTGCAGCATGGCCGAAGTCAACCCGCTGGTCGTCACGGCTGAGGGCGAATTGGTCGCGCTCGATGCGAAGGTGACATTCGACGACAATGCGATGTTCCGTCACAAGGACTTCGCCGAACTGCGAGACCTCAGCGAAG
Source organism: Candidatus Kuenenia stuttgartensis (assembly GCA_945861865.1). Taxonomy (GTDB): domain Bacteria; phylum Planctomycetota; class Planctomycetia; order Planctomycetales; family Planctomycetaceae; genus SXKJ01. The sequence continues at coordinate 15,333 of CAMAWN010000028.1, forward strand.
AGAATGAATTCGAAGTCCGCGCCGGCAACGCGGGGCTGAGCTACGTCAAACTCGACGGCAACATCGGCTGCCTCGTCAACGGAGCCGGACTCGCCATGAGCACGATGGACCTCATCAAACTGCACGGAGGCGAGCCAGCAAACTTCCTCGACGTCGGCGGCGGAGCCAAAGTCGATCAAGTCACCGAAGCGTTCAGCATTATCCTCGCCGACAAGAACGTGAAGGCGGTGCTCGTCAACATCTTCGGCGGCATCATGAAGTGCGACACGATCGTGACCGCGCTGCTCAGCGCGTACGACACGGTCGGCTTCACGGTCCCGCTGGTCGTGCGACTGGAAGGCACGAACGTGGACATCGCCCGCAAGATGCTCGCTGACAGCGGCCGTAAGATCATCGCCGCCACCGACCTCACCGACGCCGCACAAAAGGTTGTCGCGACCCTGAAGGCTTAACTTTTCGCCTTCCCGAACCCCCGACCCCTAACCCCTGAACCCTACTCAACCATGTCCATTCTCGTTGACAAAAACACGCGTGTGATCTGCCAAGGCATTACCGGCAAGACGGGCCTGTTCCATTCGCAGCAGTGCCGAGCTTACGGCACTCCATTCTTTGGCGGCGTCACGCCCGGTAAGGGTGGCACCGAAATCGATGGCTTCCCGGTCTTCGATTCGGTCGATGAAGCCGTTCGCAAGACGGGAGCGAATTGCTCGCTGATCTTCGTGCCGCCGGGAGGTTGCGGTGACGCGATCCTCGAAGCGGCCGCAGCTGGGATCACGTTGATCGTCGCGATCACCGAAGGCGTACCGGTGCTCGACATGGTCCGCACCGCAGATGTTCTCGCCACCAAGTTTCCGAAGAGCCGCCTGATCGGCCCGAACTGTCCCGGCATCATCACGCCCGGCATCGCCAAGATCGGCATCATGCCCGGCTACATTCACAAGCCCGGCCCGGTCGGCCTCGTCAGCAAGAGCGGCACTCTGACTTACGAAGCCGCATGGCAACTCGGCAATGTCGGACTCGGCCAATCGACCGCCATTGGCATCGGCGGCGACCCGATCATCGGCACCAACTTCATCGACTGCCTGACGCTGTTTGAAGCGGACCCGGACACTGAGGCGATGCTGATGATCGGCGAGATCGGCGGCAACGCGGAAATCAAAGCCGCCGAGTTCATCCAGGCGAACATCAAGAAACCAGTCGCCGCTTTCATTGCCGGCCAGACTGCTCCGCCGGGCAAGCGCATGGGCCACGCCGGAGCGATCATCTCCGGCGGCAGTGGCACCGCCGAGGAAAAAATCGCCGCCCTCGAAGCGGCCGGCGTCGTCGTCAGCCGCAGCCCCGCCGACATGGGCAAAGCTCTCGTCGAAGCAATCGCGAGGAAGAAGTAACGACCTTGCTTGGGATGGTCGGCTCGCGGTGTCGTTATTGAACGGTGCAAAGCCCGTCTATCATCCGATCGTCGAGATCGTCGCCCCACATCAGCGGCTGCGTGTTCGGCAGTTGAGCGGGCGCGTCCACGGCCATCACGAACGATGAGCACCAACACAAACTGACCAGCAACAGACGGCGCATGTCAGGTTCCTTCAGCGAGTGGTCGTCATCGTTCACAAACGGCCGAAGAACCGCGAGTGTCCCGGGCCAATCAGGCTGACACCGTTTCCGGTGGCCGACTACACTCCCGCCGAATTGCCGAGGCGGTTCGCCCTTCGTACCGGCGGCCGAGGCAAACGTGGCTCAGGCGTCTCGCCTGACGCATTCGCAACGAAGGACCGACGAAACCCATGCTTCAAATCCAGCTTCCCGATGGCAGTGTGAAGGAGTACCCGGAAAACTACACTGCGATTGATGTCGCCAAGACGATTGGCGAACGGCTCGCCGCGGCGACGCTCGCGGCAGAGATCAACGGCACGGTCGTCGATGCGACGCGGCCCGTGGAACAGGTTTCCAACCTGCCACCCGGATCACCGATCCCACTCAAACTCATCACCAACAAAGACCCGAAAGCGTTGGCCGTGATGCGGCACTCCGCCGCACACGTCATGGCGCGAGCGGTCATGCGGCTGTATCCGGGTGTCGGTCTCGCGTTCGGACCGACGACTGGCCACGGCTTTTATTACGACTTCGATCTCGACACGAAGATCAGCGAGGACGACTTCCCACGCATCGAAGAAGAGATGAAAAAGATCATCGCCGATGCGGAACCGTTCGAGCGGTTCGCTGCGACTCGTGACGAGGCGCTCAAGCTCTGCGGCGATCTCAATCAGAAGCTGAAGTGCGAGCACATTCAAACCGGCCTCGCCGATCACGACTCGCTCAGCTTCTATCGGCAAGGGAACTTCCTGGACCTCTGTCGCGGGCCGCATGTGCCGGACGCTGGGCGGATTACGGCAATCAAGTTGATCTCGATTGCCGGCTCGTACTGGAAAGGAGACGCGAACAACAAGCAGCTTCAGCGCCTGTACGGCACCGCGTGGTTCAGCCAGAAAGATCTCGACGAGTACATCAAGCAAGTGGACGAAGCCAAGAAGCGCGATCATCGCGTGCTCGGCAAGCAACTCGGCTTATTCAGCATTTCACAGGACGTCGGGCCGGGGCTGTGCCTGTGGCTGCCGAAAGGCTCGACCATCCGTGCCACGCTCGAAGACTTCATCAAGAAAGAACTACTGAAGCGCGGCTACACGCCGGTGTACTCGCCACACATCGGCCGAGTGGAAATGTACGAGACCAGCGGCCACTTCCCGTACTACCGCGACGCTCAGTTCTCGCCGATCTTCGGCCACGATGCCGGAGCACTCGTCGATTTCTGGATTCGCAAACTTCGCGAACACAAAGAGGGAACCGCAGTCTTCTCGCTCGATGACGAAAAGAAGCTGCTCGAATCGGCTAAGGTCATGGGCGCGGCGTTGACCGAATACCCGCTCAGCGGCAGCGTCGATGCCAAGATCGACACGCTTCGCGTCTGGGAGAAAAACCAAGAGCGGTATCTGCTCAAGCCGATGAACTGTCCGCATCACGTCCAGATGTACGCCAGCCAACAGCGCAGCTATCGCGACCTACCCGTGAAGCTGGCTGAGTTTGGCACGGTCTATCGCCACGAGAAGACCGGCGAACTCAACGGCATGTTGCGAGTCCGGGGCCTCACGCAAGACGACGCGCACCTGTTCTGCACGCCGGACCAAGTCGAAGAGGAATTCAAATCGACTCTGGAGCTGGTCAAGTTCGTGCTCGGCAGCGTCGGTCTCGATGACTACCGCGTGCAGTTGTCGCTGCGAGATCCCAAGAACAAGACGAAGTACGTCGGCAGCGACGAGAACTGGGACCGCGCCGAAGCGACACTGCGAAAAGTGCTCACTGAAATGGGTCTGTCGTTCACCTCGTGTGAAGGGGAGGCCGCGTTCTACGGTCCGAAGACCGACTTCATGGTCCGCGATTGCATCGGCCGCGAATGGCAGCTCGGCACCGTGCAACTCGACTTCAACCTGCCCGAACGCTTCAAGCTGGAATACATCGGCGCAGACAACAAGGCGCATCGCCCGGTGATGATTCACCGCGCCCCATTCGGCTCGATGGAACGCTTCACCGGCATGTTGATCGAACACTTCGCCGGAGCCTTTCCGCTGTGGCTGGCTCCCGAACAAGTCCGCGTGCTACCGATCAGTGAGAAGGCTTACGACTACGCGGCCTCGGTCGAACGCCGCTTCCGCGAAGCCGGCTTCCGAACGACGACCGACTACAGCAGCAATCGAGTTAATGCGAAGGTCCGCGAAGCGCAGTTGCAACTCATCCCGTACATGCTGGTCGTCGGCGAGAAGGAAGCGGCGGAAGACACCGTCGATGTCCGCGACCGGCTGCTCGGCGACGCACAACGCGAGAAGCTCACCGTCGTCGCCGCAATCGCGAAGTTGCAAGAGGAATTGACCGCTCGCCGAGTCCGCCAAGTCGTGAAATCCAGCTTCCGTTCGTTCGAGGAATCGAGCGAAGAAGAGAACGAATACTGATCGCGGCTGTGTCGGTCATGAATCTCCGGCGGGACCGTAGCTCAATGGTTATACCCCGCGCGGTTCCCAATGAGATATTTTCCGGAAGTCCAGTATTTGAGAGATTGCGTTGTCGGTCAGGATGACCGTGGAGATTTTCGCAAGGAGGCGGATCATGGGATGGTTGCGGATCGAGTTGACGGAGGCGGAGCAGGGGATCGTTCAAAGTGAGCGTGAGACGCACGCGGACGTTGTCGTGCGGAGACGCTTGTGGGTCTTGTGGCGGCGGCATTGTGGATTGAAGCGGGAACAGGCGGCGAAGGTCGTGGGGTTGGCGGTGTCGAGCGTGCAGCGCGACGTCAGCCTGTCTCGCGACGGCGGCTTGGCCGCTCTGCGAACGTCGGAACGGGAGTCCCCGCCGACGAGCGAACTGGCGGAGCATCGGGAACAAATTCGGCAGTCGTTGGAGCAACGTTCGGCGCGGACGATCGCGGAAGCCTGCCAGCGGATCAAAGACCTGACCGGGATCGAGAGGGCCAACTCCCGTTCGGCGGTTCTTGAAGAACCTGGGACTGAAGTGGCCAATGGTCCGTGCGGTCCCGGTGCCTCCGAAAAACACCGTCGTCAACACCGCGAAGCGGTTCGTTATTCTTCGGCATGTCGTGTTCCTGTGAATTGATGTTCCGTGCCGTTGGGCGAGCCGGCATCGGCATTAGGACACTACCAATGTCTGGTCGATCGGACGAGGGGCGTGCGTTCTACTTCGGCATCGGCTTGGCCGCATCGCCATCCGTCAGCACGCTGCGCAGCGCATCGCGCAATTGACCAGCGAGTTTGGGGCCGCCACCGACGAACAGACGCGCGACTTTTCCTTCGCGGTCGATGATGACCGTTTGTGGTATCGCGGTCGCTTGGTACTTCGTCGCGGCGACGCCGTCTTGGTCGAGGGCCACTGTGACGTTCATTTTGTGTCGTTCCAGAGTCGCGGTGATGGTCTTGGCCGGTTCTTCCAAATTGACAGCGATCAGTTGCACGCCCTGGCCGTCGAACTCGTGAACCACTTTTTCGACCAGCGGCATCGTTTGCAGGCACGGGCCACACCACGTCGCCCAAAAGTCGAGGACCACAACTTTGCCCTTCTGATCGGCCAATTGAAATTTCTTACCGCCGCTGCCCAGTAACTCCAATTGAAAATCAGGAGCCGCCTTGCCGACCAGCGGCGAATCAATGCCCGGCGAGCGGCCGTTGGGGTTCGAGCCATCGACATCCTGCGCGATCTTCGGTTCGACCGCGTGGTGCAACTTCCAACGATGATAGGCCAAGTCTGCCGCCGATTTTTCGATTTCGGCACCGATCAGCAGTTGATCGATTTGATCCACTTCCGCTCGGCAATTGCCGAGCACGTCGCTCTTGCCAATCAAGGCCTTGTCGGAAAATTGCTCGGGGAAGAACGTCAGCCGGATGCCGTCGCTGCGCAACGCCTGCACGCGAGTCGGCCCCGTGTTCTTGGCGAGCGGGGTGGCGTCAGCCCCTGGACTGCTCGGATTTGTCGGCGACGAATTCACCGGGAGGCTGACTCCGCCACGTTCGCCAGAGGAGTCAATCAGTTCGTCGGGATGAAACCAGATGATCTGCGAGATGCGGTCGCGCGGGATCTTCTTCGTCTCGATGCGGACTTCGAGGCGGAGTTCCTGATCGTCCATGTCGATCACTCGGCCGCGCAGAAAGTCTCCGCTCTTGGAGCGGATCAATTGCGTTGGCGGAGAATCTCGTTGCAGGCGGGGCAGTGTCAGCAGTCTCTCGCGCTTCGTCTTGTTGAGCTTGGGCGGCCCGTCCACGACCGACAGTTCCACTGCTTTGACCTTGTCGTGCGAGACGAACGTCGCGTCGGACAGAGTTGTTTGGAAGTTAATTCCCTCCTCGGTGATCTTGGTCACTTCGCACGGGATCGTATCGCCGCTGCGCAGGTGCATCGTGCGTTTGCCGGCCGTTGTTGGTGCGGCAGCATTCGGGCCGCCGGCGAGTGCTTTCAAAAAAGCATCCGCGAACCCGACAGGTTGCGGTTGTTGCTGCTGTTGCTGAACGACCTTGGGCTTCGGCGGCGGTGGATCGCGATAGACGACGCGCCCGGAAACTCCGGCGTGCAACGGGCTGGCGGTTGTGCTGAAGTCGGGATGCCACACGAGGCAACTCGCGTCCGGCTGTTCGCGGCCGTTCGTCAGTCGGCCGTGCAGACGCAGACCATCCAACTCCAATCGCCCCGCTCGACCTTCTGCGGTTGATGTTGCTGGTGCGTCCTCGCGTTTCAGAACCGCGAACGAGCGGAGTTCCGACAGCGGCAGACGTAGCGGCTCTTGGATCGCAGGATTCGTCAGCCGCAGGTGATCCTCGGCGATGCTGGTCAGGTCGCCGCTCAGCCGTGTGCCGTCAAGATAAACGACTCGGAACGCCCGCGCGATTTCGTTGTCCGGCGGCGAGAGAAACACGCTGGAGATCTGATCGGCCGCGACCTTTGTTTCGTCGTTGCCGTCACGGACAGTGAATTGCTTCGCATCGGGATCGAACGCGGAGAGTTGGCCGTAGACAATCGAGCCGTCCGTGCGGTGCAGTCGCGACTTGTTCGCTTGCACTTCGCGCGGCGGGACTCCGTTCCAACGACTGATTCGTAATCGCTCCAGCCGCACATCACCGCGCTTGTTCGTCAGTCTCAGGCCCGAAAGCACCTGCGGTTTGCGCGGCGTGACATTGATTTGCCCGCGCGGCATACCGTTGGGCGAATACACCAACAGCCGGCCTTTTTCTTGATCCAGATACGCCAGGAAGTGTGCTCGCCCCGCACCGACGGACGTTTCCTGAACGGAGTCCACGTCTGCTTCGCGGCCGAGTTCGCAGCGCACGACCAATTCGTTGTCCCAGACCTCGAAGCGAAACGCGCGTTTGAAAACGGACTCGTCGTCGGAGTCGTTGACTCCCAACGCGAACACGAAGTCCGGTTTGCTCTTCCATGCGAGTTCAAACTCGATGATCGCCTGAGCCGGCAAGCCGAAGTCGCCGCGAATGTTCGCCCCTTCTTGATCCGTCAGTGGCTGCCCGCCTTCTTCTCGCCAGTGCTTCGTGGTCGAGGTTTCTTTCCATTCGGTCAATCCGTTGGGTCCGAGATAGATCAGATCCGCGCCGCTGCTCCAGCGATACAGCCGCCGGATTTGATCACGTTTGACGTGCAGCCGTCCGAAACGCGCGACCTCAACTTCCGCCACGTCATCGGTCAGGCCCAGCAATTCACAGAAGAGCACATCCCCGGCGGCAAGTTCCAGACAATACTCGCCCGCCGGCTTCGGCAACTTGGACGGGATGGTGTATTGCACTGCGGCCACGCTACCCAACGAGAACTCAAACGGCTGCGTGAACCGCGTCGATTGCCAACGCAAGACGGTTGGCTGCTCGGAGTTTTTCAACTCACCGGGCACGAAGCTGCCGTTGGTCAAATGCAGCACGGCCTCGTCAGCGCCGAAGACCGGCACGCACGTCAACAGAATCACGGTGAGCAGGGCGAGTGATCTCATGCTGAGAGTTCTATCGTTCGTAGATCGGCAAGAATCGGTAATTCAGCGCCAGCGCCAACAATGACAGCGAGGTGGAAGTCGCCGGGCCGAATTGGCCTTTGAAGCTGCCGTCGGGGAGTTGCTGAGCTTTGAATTGGCGGATCAGCAGCTTGTTCCATTTCTCCCAAGTCTCGACATCGCCTTGGAACAATGCCTGAGCCTGGTAGTAGCGCTGGTACTCCATCCAACCGAAGCCGGACGGGCCGGTGAATTCCCACTTGTTGACGAGATAGCCGAGCGTCGCTTTGAATTGCGGCAGATCCTTCCGCCGGGCGATCGCATACACGAGCGTCGCGATCGAGATGCGGGCCAGTGATTCATCGAACCCGCCAATGCCGCCGGAGTATGCGACCTGTCCCGACGCGGCAGTCATTTTCGTGTAGTACGAGATCGCTTTGTCGATGACTTCGTCAGGCACTTCGATGCCGGCGTTGCGAGACGCCAATAAACCGACGAGTACCGCTCCACTGACCGAGGTGTCACCGTCAGTTGCATCGGGAGAGTAACGCCACGCTCCCAACGGATTTTTCTTCTGTGACGTGATTGCCGCACGAACGGCTAACTCCAATGCGACTCCGACCGAACGCTGATCCTTCCCTTTCCCTTCTGGCCACAGACTTCGGTCATCAACCGCGCCGTAGGCCTCGGCCAAGCCCAACATGCCAAAGCCGTGGTGATACATGCTGTTGCCCAAGTAGCCGGTGCTCGCGTTCTGCTGCGTGATGATATTGCGGCAGGCCTTCCGCACATGATTGCTGTACAGCCCGAAGTTCGGATCTTCTCCCGATGCGAGAAACACCATCACTCCCAACCCAGTGACGCCCGGTCCCGGCTGTTCGCCGCCACCCGACCAGTCGCCATTTTCAGACTGAGTCAAGGCGAGGTACTGCAAGCCCCGGTCGTACATCTCACGCACGTCGCGCGGGACGACTTCACCGATTCTCGCGTTGGGCGGTTGGGCCGCTGCGACGGCGATAAATCCAAAAAAACAAATCCCGAGGAACACGATTTTCGGAATTTGAGAGGTGAGATTTGAAATCTGAATTTTGCTCATTCCTCCACCTCGTCCTTCGCCAGCGCTCCACTCTGTTTCAACCACTGCTCCAACCCGCGCACCTGAGCGAACTGTTGATTCAGAACTTTCCATTCCGTGTCAGCGAACAGCGGTTTGAGCGTCTGTTCCGGAATCTTGGAGATGTTCCACATCACGATGTAGTAATCCTGCTGGCCGACGAAGCTGCGGGGCGGTTTGGATTGTTCGACAATCAGATTGATGAACTTCTGCCGCTGTTCATCGCGCATCGGCAAAGCGTTTTCGAGCATCGCCACGACCAACTCGACCTTTGCCAGGTACTGAAACTTTCTGCGTTCGCCATCGACCAGCGAGAACTTCGAGAGTTGCTCCCCCTTGAGCATGTTTCGCAGAGTCTTGCGATAGAACGAGTCATCACCAAACAGTCCGCTCTGAAAGCGGACCTGGAGTGGCGAGATGTCCTGCCAAATCTCGTTGAACTTCTGCTGGTCCCTGCGCACCAACAGGAATTTTTTGCGGACGACCTCGACCTGCTCGAAGAACAGCAGCATGTCGCCGCGACCGGCCAACTGCAACTTCTTCCGCTGCGACTCCGACAACTGACACGCTCGATCGACGTCGTCCATTTGCAGTGACAGCATCTGATCCAATTTCTTGCGTGCTGCCGCGACTGTCTGCAAGTTCTGAAAGACCCACGAGTCGAACTGATTCTCTTGAATCTCAAAGTTTGCGACCTGAGCTTGCGGCACTGCCGGCAGATCGTCGTCCTCGTCCTGAGCCCAACCCGTCGCGCTGCGACTAAGCATCCCTGCCAAGGCGATGTATGCGGGCCACCAGGCGCGACAAACTTGCGTCGCATCGCGTCGAGCAGTCATCAGTAAGTCCGGGCACTTGCGCATCGTCGATTATTTCTTGGTTGCTGGCTCTGCTGGCTCGTCGGCAACCTCATCGTCATTATCCGCAAGACCAAGCGACAGCGCTGAACTGCCGACAAGCAGGCTCATTGCGATGATCACGGGCACTCGCCAACACGAGTCCGGATAACGTCGGCCGCGAGGCGCGGAAACGTCATCCGCCTGCATCGTGTGAAACACGGCAAGTCGATTGCTCACGGCTTTTCGTCCTTCTTCTCACCCACCTTCTCGACTTTATCCGCATTGACCGCTTCGACCGCGATGGCGTCCTCGATCTCGACCGCCTGCACGAAGCCGCCGCCGGCCCAGCCCCAGATCTGGTTGTGTTGTTTGGGGATGCCATTCCAAATCTGCTTTTGTTTCTCGGTCAGAATCGGCAGGACTTGAGCGTCGGGCAGGACTGGCATGTAGGTGTCGCCGTACATGAAGACTTCCAGTTGCTGAGCCCAAGAGTCTTTCCAATTTGAGTTCAGCGCTTCGGTCAATTGGCCGCGTTGGTCGGCGGTCAGGACCAAATCCTTATCGAGCTTGGCGACCAGATTGAGCAATGCGGCACGCTTGCGGGCGGCGGATCGTTTCTCCAGTTCCGCTTCGTAGCGTTTCGCTTGTTCGGTCGAGATCGTTTCCTTGACCGACTTGAGCAACACGTCGGACATCAACTTTCGCGGGTCGGGCCATTCCGGCTCTTGTCCCGCGCGGACGCCTTGCTGCATCTTCTTTTGAACCTCGGCGAACTTCTTGACGGCGACTTTCAGGCCGGCATCGCCAGCGGCTTTGATTTTCTTGTACTGTTCGGCGTTTGGCTGACAGACCGTGCGGACAAAGTTCACTTCGGACTTTGACAGTTGGCGAAACTGCTGGAGGAATTGCTGTTCGAGCGGGTCAGCGCCAACCACTTCCGCGCCGACCGCTCCGGCAAACACATCGGCCACCACTCCGAACGCTTCGAAGACTTCCAGAATTTGTTTGGCCTCGACGGCGGGAGCCACAGCGGCTTTGGCCGCCGCTTTCTTCTCGACGGCCGGCTTGTCTTCGGCGGGCTTCGCGTCGTCGGCAATGACGATCAACGGTACAAACAGAATTCCGATCAGCACGACCGCGAATGACTTCATGGTGTTCGTCGCTCCAAAGGTCACTTCTTGCCGCTCTTTTCCAAACGGTTGAAGTATTCATCCAAGCCGGTTCGGAACTCTTCGGGCAGCTTCGGTCCCGAATCGCCCGTGGCTTGCGAGACACCGTGATCTTCGCGGTTTTCCTTTTCATTGACACCGTTGCCGATGAGCGACAAGGCCGAGTCGTTGGTCGTGCCACCACCACCGCCGCCGGGGTTCGCGCCCCCACCGCCACCACCTTTGGGATTGATGCGCTTCGATTGCAGCAGCAACTCGATGGCTTCCGTCTCGGCGGCGATCGCGGGCAAGCCGGTGTCCGAGCGAGCGAGGATCGTCTTCGCATCGAGCATGACTTCGGCCACTTGTCTCAGCAGAGCGATCTCCTTGCCGAACTCTTTCTCGCCATTGTCGAGCGCCCGAATGCGATCGACGACGTTGTCGATACGCTCGCCCAACTTGTGCTGTGTGCCAGCGAGTTGCTCGGCTTGCTGCGTGTGCTCTTCGACCTTGATCGCCGGCTTGGCTTGTTCGGCGACGCGGGTTTCTTCTCGCAGATTCACTTCGCCTTCGAGGATTTGCAGAACTTCCAGAACGATGGATGGCGGCAAACTGCCGCGCGATTTGCCGCCGGGTCAGGTGCCCCCCTTGGCCGGATCGACCAAGTCCTCCGCCCAGCGATCCATCGCGTCGGACCAAAACTCACACTGCGCCATCGACAGGCCGTTCTCCTTCTTGAGGTCATCACCGAGCTGTCGCAGACCACCGATGACATCCTGCGATCGCATGTCGTCGAGCACGGCTTTGAACGACATCATCCGCCGCCGCTCGAAGTACGCTTGCAGATCGTCCATGATGTTCGAGACGGTTTGGCTGCTCTTGGCTTCCTGAGTCACCAGTTCGGTAAAGAGCTTCGTGGTTGATTCTTTGGCAGCATTCGGTGGCAAGCCGAAGGCGTCGCCGACTTGATCGCCGATGCGGCCACCGATTTTGTACTGCAACCGCGACTCGGCCTTGAGCCGCTTGACCAGCGTACTCCCTTCGAGATTCGCCAGCACCTTGTTGAGTTCGTCGGTGATCTTCTCGAACTCGGCCAGCAAGTCTTGTTGCTCTTTGACGGCCTCTTCGACTTTCTGATCGGCCGGGCACTGGTCATCTCCCTTGCCCGGTGGGCCGATGAGCGTCGTGGTTGGCAGTGTCAGGCGGGGCGATCCCGATTTGCTCGGAGCCGCCGGCGAGTTCTTGTCGTCTTTCTTCGCGAAACCGTGCGACGACTCGACATCGTTGATCGACGGGACTTTGGTTGGCGGTTTTTTGTCATTGTCGTTCGGATCAGGATCGCTCGGCTGCCCGGCGGCGGAGGCTCTCGTTTCGCCCGCTTTCGGAGCATTGTTGCTCGGCGAGTTCGCGGCGGTCTTCGGAGCCTGCGCCGCTTGCTTGAGCAAATCGGCCACCGACGGCATTCGATTACCGGAGATGTCCTTCAGGATGTTGAGCATCTCGGCCCACTTCTCCAAATGACCCACGCCAATCTCCGGATTGCGCATCGCCTGCTTGACCAAGTCTTCGCCGTTCAATGCAAGGCTCGACAGCCGGCGACCATTCGTTCGTTCAGCGGCGGCTTGCGATTCAATCCGTTTGCGATTCTCCGGTTGATCCAACTCACTCGGCGAGAGTTCTCGCAGCGTCTTGTTGGTTTCATGCAGCGCCATTTCTTTGTCGCGGACTTCCAGTGACTGCCGATGCCATTTGCTGAGCATCTCCGTGACCCAGATCGCGTGTTGCTCCGCGTTGAGCACGTAGAACAAATACGTCGGCGAATAACCCCGTTCGCGACCGGGGAAATAATCCTCGACGAACAGCCGCACCTGGATCGGCTGTGGTTCGATGCCCAGCGACGAGGCGGAAAACGTGCCGGCTAACTCGAACATTTCTTTGTCCGTGCCCCCTGCCGCAAGAATTCTTTCGCCCTTCGCCGGGTCTTTGAAATTGGTCGTGTCGATTCCCTGCCAGTCGATGCCGACTTGTTTGACTCCGAAATCATCCTGAGCGCGGACCTTGAAATTGAGGGCTTCCGAATCGAGCACGACGCGCTGCCTCGGCAAGTCTTCGCACGAGATTGACGGCGCTTCGTCATCGCGGCTGTTGATCGTCAACGTGAACGGCTCTTTGCCCACGAGGTTGTGCTCGTCGCGCCAAGTGAATTCGACTTTGCGAGATTGCTCAATGCTGATCGCAGGGCTGACGGTTTGTTTGCAATCGACGGCCAGCGGTTGCCCATCGAGCTCCGCGCCGGCAAGCTCGCGACTGGTGGTCACCGTAAATGTCGCGCTGCTCCCCTTCACCAACGAGATCGTGCCGCCACGCACGTCTTTGTGCTGTGGCTGCGTGCGTCCGAGATACTTTGGCAGCGTGATGTCAGCACCGATTGAAGCCAGCTCCGGCCGCAACACTGGCTGCACGCGGACCCGTTGCGAGAGATCGCCGATGCGAACATTCAACCATCCCTCATCGATCTGGCCGGGAAGTTCAAATCCATAGCGATCTCCTTTGAACCGTCTCGCCGAGACTGGGTGCTGTCCACCGAGTTGCACTTGGCCGTGCGACGGATGCCACACAGTGTTGCTCGCAAGAGTAATCTCGACGGTGAGCGGCTCACCGTGAGCAACCACCAAATGATTTGGAATCGGCTCAATCTTAGTGAATGTGTACCTCGGCGTGTCGCCCCACGGCATCAGGAACCGAGCCCACGCATTCGCCGCCGCCGCCGGGACAATCGCCAAAAGCGAGACCGCAATCGTCACGGCGACGCCCGCCGCGATGCCTCGGCCGCGATGCTTAGGGTTCGGCACCGAATCGCTGAAGTCCCGCTTCGTCGCAACCTCGGCGACTTGTTTCACCGCCGCCTCGCACAACGTCAGCGACCGAGCCTGCTCGCTCTCACTGTGAACCAACTCGATGATGCCCAGCAACTGATCGCCAACGCTCGGATGTTTACGGCTGAGCAGCCGCGCGAGTTGCTCCAGCTTCCGCTGCTGCCAAATCCAACGATGCAGTGCGAGCGGAATCAAACCGCAGCCGACCATCGCGGCCACGAAGATTCCCAACCGGACTTCCCACGGCGTGTCGAACACTCGGTCCGACGCAAATGTCGCCAGGAACGCGATCAAGATGCCGATGACCGCTCCGCAAACGGCCTCGATCAACTTGACCGTCCACACACGCCGCCGAAAGTCCAGCAACTGCGTCTGCAACGATTCCGGCAACGCCAACCGATGGTGAGCAAGACTCATGACTTCATTCTCCGCCCAGTGGTCACGGGCACCCGTCAGACGGGGGAGGATCATATCAGCCCAATCATCTTTCGACCCACCCAAAATACGCTCAGCAGCAGTACCAAAAATCCGGCGTAAATCGGGTGGCTCCAGAGTTGGACGCGGCGGATGGACGGCAATGGTTCCGGAAGATTGGCCAAGGATTGCACGATTTCTCCAAGTTTCGCCGGCTCCAGTACCTTCCCGCGCGTCACGCGAGCGATCTCTTCGAGGACTTCCGGACGAGCCGGTTTGCCGACTCGTTCGGCGGCGACGCCTTGCACGAAGAACGACGTTTCCAGTGTCGAGTTCGTTTGTTTGCAGAGCAGCCTGACTTCGTGCTTGCCCGGTTCCTCGGCGGTGAAGCGGCTGTGGAAGACGCCCCACTCGTCATCGGCAGAAAGGAACCGCACGGTCTCGGCTTTGCCGGACGGAGCCACGATGCGCGCGGTGACGTCACCTTTCGCGAGCGGCTCGCCGCTCCGTTCCATCACGTTCGCGTGCAGGGCAAGTGTCTGACGCATCTGCGGTTGATCGGGCGAGTAATACAGCCGCATGGTTTCGCCCTTGGCCATGTTTCGTTGATACGCCATCCAGCGGACGACCTGGCCCCAGAAGCGATAGTGATATTTGTCTTCGACTCCTTTGCGCCAGCGCCAGGCACCGTCGGTCCCCATGAACAAGACTTTGCCAGCGCCAAACGTGCGAGTCACCAGCAACGGCAAGCGGCCATGCTCGTTGGTGATGTCCTTGTGAACGGCGAGCACTTCGCTGCCGGCCTTCGCGCGGACGACCGGTGCGTACCACTGGAATCCGGGAAGGTCTTCCCAGACTTCCATGTTGTCATCCGTCGTATCGGCCAGCTTCGTGAGCAAGCTGCGGCGTCCGAGTTCCGTCAGCTCAAAGTGCCCCGGCGTGCGCGAACCCCAACCGCTCGGCTGGCCCTCGTCCAGCATCACCGGATTGAGATCCTCCAACTCGGTGTCGAGCAAACTGAACTGCCGGCCTTGCATGCCCGGCATGAAGACGAGTCCGCTCGCCTGATGCTCGACCAACCCTTTGAGCAAACGGCATTGCTCTTCCGTGAGTTGTCCCCCTTCGAGGCCAACGTCTCCCAAGAAGACGACGTCGAACTTCGACAGCTCATCGAGGCCCGACGGGAATTGCTTGATGTAATCCTTGTTGCCGCCGCCGACTTTGCTCAGCCCCGGATGAAACAGCAGGCACGAGACTTCGACTCCCGGATCGCGCGACAGCGCGTTGCGGAGGTAGCGGTACTCCCAGCGCGGGTACGATTCGACGACCAGCACTTTCAGTTTCTCTTCGCGGATCACGATCGGAGCGGTCAGCTTGTTGTTGTCGATCAACGTCTCGTCGCTGTGCTTCGGCACGTCGAGGCTCAGCGTGAAGTCGCCGGTCGTCTTCGGCTTCCAGAGAACCCATTCGCTGGTCCGTCCCATCGCGGCGATGCGAACCTCTTTCGTTACCTCCTCGCCGTCGGACGTCTTGAGCGACACCGTCATCGTCGTCTCGCGCGGCAGCGAGCTTTCAATTGCGAACGGAATCCGCACTGACTTTCCCGCGATGCCGAACGTGGGCGCGTCGAGGCTGAGCAATTCCAAATCCGGCAGCCGATTCGGACTCCCGACGGGTACCGCGAACACCGGGACTCCCTTCAATCTCAATCGCGAGGCGGCCTGTACTGGCGGCGGACCTTCATTCCAGTCTCCGTCCGAAATCAGCACGACACCCAGCAAGTTCTTGAACTTCTCTGGAGCCTGAGCGAGCGGGTCATGCAGGTCAGTCCCATGTCCCGGCTGCGGCGATGCGAATGGTTGAATGACAACGTTCATCCGCTCGGAAAGCTTCGCCCACGCCGATGGGTCGATCATCCCGGCAATCGCTTCTTTGCGAGCGATCAATGTCGAGTTCGGCGTGCCCGGCGAACTGCTCGGCGAGACATCCTTCGTCCCCATGCTCGTCGAGTCATCCCACAACACCGCGATCGACGGTTTTTCGTCAGGCCGAAATTCCTCAACCCATTCCGGCTGATTGAACATCACCGCCGCCAGCGCGACGATTGCCAACCGCAAGACTTCGAGCATCCCAAACGACGGCCGATAACTGGATCGTCGCCACGCTGCCCAACAGAATCCCGCCGCGACCAACACCGCGATCACCGACACGGCCAGCGAACCGGGAGTCCATAAGAACGTGAGTGAGCGGGTGGAATTCATCGCAACCAAAAAGGGATAACGGCCATCGGCATTCGGCGGATCGTCGTGATACCGTTTTTAAGCGGACACAACCTGAGTCACGTTCTTCGGCAAACACAACGCCGCCTCGACGATCAACGCAATGATCATCGCGACGAGAAACAGACGCCAAATCTCCTGAATCAGCGCGGCGAGGTTGCCGGCCTTGTCATCGACGCGAGCAAAATCCAGCCCTTGAAACAACTCGGCGACTCGCCCGTCGGCCAGCACCGCCGCTTGATCTTCGGCGCTCCCCCGGTTGAGCGCCAGCAACCGTTCGCCCGCCGAATAGACTCCGCCATGAAACGCGAACTCCGTCGAGAGCGCTTCCGGCGGGCCGGCGACTTGTTGCCACGCGGTCGGTTGCTCGCCGGAGACATCTCCCGAGACCAGTTGCCGAGTGTTGCCGAGCACCGCCGCTCCCAGCGCGAGCGCACGTTGCACAAGCACATACAAGACAACGCCGTTCTCGGCCAACGACGAATCGCTCATTGCCGGAGTTGTCGTGCAGAAATAGACGCCGCCGCGATTCGTCGTCACTCGCGCGAGCAACGGTGTTCCACCCTTCAACGTCGCGAGCGGAATGTGCTCGCCGGTCAGGCCGCAATGTTTGCGAACCTGCAATTGCCCGACCGGCAACGCTGCTCCGCTTTGCGTGTGCGCCAGTAAATCTTGATCGCCACGCCACGTTTCGATCGTGATGCCGTCAGGCGATTCAATCCACGACTGCCACGACACACCGACGAACACCGTGCTGGTCAGGCCCTGAGTCGGAAAAAAGACGATCTGCCCGCCGCGATCCACGAACGCTTGGATCGCGTCCGCGGCTGGACCATCCGGCAACGGAGCTTGCCATAACACGAGCGAGACTTGATCCCACTCGACGGTCGAGAGTTGATCGGCCGTGAGCACTTCCGCCGCGAGTTTTAGTGCCGGGTCGGGTGAGATCGCCGCCGACAGTTGCAACGGCCGAGCAGCGTTCGCGTCGTCGGCCACGATGATCGTCTGCCGCACGGCGGGCTGATCGAACACGAAATAGAAATCGTTGTCCGCCGAGTTCGCATCCGCTGGGATCGAGACCTTTCCCCAGCCACGATCCTTCTGCCGCTCGATCGGGATGCGATGATCCTTCAACTCGAACTGCGCGCCGGACATTTCGACCGTGACTTCCGAGCGTGCTCCTTCGATCTCAAACGAAATCGGCACACTAGCCCGAAGCGCCAGCGAGGGGTCGTCGGTGGAGTCAACCCCTCGCTGGCGCGTCGGGCTAGTTTGGCCTCCGTCTTCGCGCGTCAATTTGAGCGACACGAGCAACTCGGCACCGTCGCTGCCTTGTTGCCGGCGCACGTTTGTGACGCGCAGCGACATGTTCCCGGAAGCCGCTTGCGGGTACGCCAGCAAGTGAAACCGCACGCTCTGTGTCAGTTCGAGAAACGCATCCCGCAGCGTTGCCCAGCGACCGCTCTCGGCGCTCCAGTCGTTCGCGCGGATGTCCGAGCAAATCCAAACTTCCGTGCGCCCCGACTTGTTCGCCTGGATGTAATCGCGAGCCGCTTGCAGCATCGCCGGCAGATCGGCCGACGAACTGGCCGGTTCGGTCGCGGGCAGGTTCAGCAACACATCGGGCGATTCGATTTCGCGAGGCGTGTTGGTCGTGCTCTCGATCAACACCCATTTGGCGGAGCCAAGCAGACTCAGCGACCGAGCCAATTGATGCCGGCCCGTGTCGAGCTTCGTGCCGACTTGCCCCTCGCCCTGTTGCCTCATGCTCGGCGAGCGGTCCAACAGAATGATCGTCGTATCGGGTCGGCCTCCAGCGGTGAGTCCCAGCCAGCCGCTCGCCAACGGCCGAGCGACGCCGACGATCAAGCCCGCAATCGCCAACGTGCGAAACAACAGGATCAGCCATTGCCGCAGCTTCGCGTATCCGCGCGACATGCGATTCGCGGTGAGCAGAAACATCATCGCTCCCCAGCGGATCGTCTGAAACCGACGCTGGTTGATGAGGTGAATCAGAATCGGCAGCGCGATGAGCGGCAGCGCAGCCAGCAACAGCGGTTGGAGGAAGCTCATCGCACTCCCTTCGTTCGCGTGCGTCCGACGAGGAATCGCATCAAGACCTGCTCGAAGCTTTCGTCGAGCGTCACCGGATGAAAATCAACCGCGGATTCCAACACCACCGCCAGCAATTCGTCAGCGTATTTCTGCAATGCTCTTTGGTAGCGGTCGGCGATTTCGTTCGGCTCGGCGAAGATCGCGGGGCCACCTTCCATGTCGATGAATCGCATCGGGCGGCGGAAGTTGAAGTTCAACTCCAGCGGGTCGAGCAACTGCAACATCGAGACGTCGTGCTTGCGGAATCGCAGATGTTGCAGACAGCCGCGCAGCAATTCCGGTTCGACGAAGAAGTCGGACAGAATCACGATCAACGCGCGCTGCCGAATCGTCTCGGCCAGTTCGTGCAGCACCGGGACAAGCTGTGTTTCGCCGCTCGGCTGCGTCTGTTCGAGGATGTCGAAGACGTTCATCAAGTGTGCCGGTCCTCGTTTCGGCGGGATGTTGCGGACGATCCCGTTCGCAACGCACGACAGCCCAACAGCGTCTCCCTGTTGCGAAGCCAAGTACGCCAACGAGCCGGCCAGCTTGCGGGCGTACTCGATCTTCGTGACGCCGGTTGATCCGAACTCCATCGAGCCGCTCGTATCGAGCACCACGCACAGCCGCAGGTTCGTGTCCGCCTCGAACTCTTTGACGTAGAAGCGATCCGAACGTCCGTACGCTCGCCAATCGAGCCGCCGCAAATCATCGCCGGGGACGTATTTTCGGTACTCGGCGAACTCCACGCTGGCTCCGCGATGCGGACTGGTGTGTCGCCCCGACACGTTCCCCTGCATCGGCCGCCGAGCACACAGCGGCACCGCCGCCAGTCGCGACAACGCGCCGGTGTCCAAGAAGCTGCGAGGCTGACGATCGGCGAACATCAGTAATTCCCTATGACCACGATGATCTGTTTGCCGTCCGCAGTCCAACACGCGGCGCGGACTTCGGCGGAGAGAGGTTGTCCCTTCACCAGTGTCGGAGCCTTGTCGCCATTCGGATTCAGCTCGAACAATTGCAAAAGTTTTTGTTCCTGATTCCGCATCGGGAATACCAAGCGGTCTCCGTCGCGATGCCAGGAGATCGAGCCTTCGATAGTCCGGTTTGTGAAAAGCAGCTTCGGTTGCGGAGGCTGCTCATCAACCGAGACTTTCATCAGTTCTTCCGTCCCATCGGGCTTGTGACCGACGAACGCGAGTTGCTTGCCGTCCGGCGACCACGCCAGTTTGAAGTAGATGCGGTCGTAGGCTCGGTCTTGAACCTCGCACAGCCGCGTGGTCTTCTCGGTCGCGAGATCGAAGACTTGCAGAGCCGCAGGATCGGAGAACGCGATGCGTTTCCCATCGGGAGACCACTGCGGGCCGCGACCGGTTGCCAACTTCCGTTCCTCGGTTCCGTCGGCCAGCATCACGGCGATTGCTTCTTGCGCTCCTTTTGGACTGCGAGTCGCCGCTAGCTTTTGGCCGTCGGGCGACCAACCGGGATGTTTACCTCGGCCGAGATTGTGGAGTTCGCTGCCGTCGAGTTTCGCGGTCAACAGGACGTCGTCGTTGAAAGTTTGCCCTTCGCGATGCGCGTCGAACGCGAGTCGCTCACCGTCGGGCGACACGGCCATCGAGGTGATCGACGGATAATCGCGCAACTGAAACAGCTTCCGCCAAGCGCCGGTCTCGACATTCAAAGCGAAGACACCGCACCGCGCGCGGTGCTTGAACGAGTACTCGCGGTCGTCCAGGACACCGTCGCGATTCGTGTCGAGCCGCTGAAAAATGACGAACCTCAGCAACGGCACGTCGGTGCCGGGATTGAACTCGCTAAACGACAGGCGATCGTCACCATCATGATCCTGAAAAGCGTCGTGCCATTTGGCGACCGGATTCGCGAGCGTTGTCAGCCGGTATTCGTTCAGCGTCAGTTGGCCGTCGCGGTCGAAATCAAAGCCGGGAAACACGAACTGAGCCGTCTCTTGCTGATGCTTCGGAGTCCCCTGCAAAATCTCTTCGCGGTTCACTCGGCCATCCAAGTTGGTGTCGAGCTTGAGAAAGTCGGTGATCGGATCCGTCACACGATTCAGCGTGTCGCACCATTCGTCCCACGAAATCCCGCCGTCGCGATCAACGTCACCCTTCTGGAAGAGTACGGAGAGGTCACCTGGGATAAAGGTTCCCTCGACAAATTCCTGGCGAATGAGCCGTCCGTCCTGATCGACGTCTGCCGATTGAAACCTCTGATGCTGTCGGACCCGGCCATTGGGTTCGCGCAAGAGTCGTCCATCCTCCCGCAGCACTCCGAAATGAATCTCGATGAAACGACGTGCTTCCTCGCGAGTGACTCCATTCCGATTCGGGTCGACTTCTTCATCGGTGAAATGTTCGGGATCAAACTTGATGGTCGCGGCAACTTCCCATTTGAAGGTGTTGGCCGGCACTTGTCGTTCGGGATTCTGATCCCAATCGTCGAAGTGCTTGTCGAGCGTCGCGATGAATGTTCGCAGCACTCCGATCACCGGGTCTGGCAGCGGCCCGCGAGTGCTCGTCTTGCTGACCGATGACGGGATCGACCAGTACTCGTCCGCCGTTAGGTTCCCGTCCGCGTCGAGATCAAACAGCTTGAAGTCTCGCCGAGCAGCCGCTTCGCGATCTTTCGAAACGCTGGTACGGTATTCCTCCCAAGTCAGCCGCCTGTCACTGTCGCGGTCCAGCTTCGCGAACTTCGCTTTGACCTCATCCGGCATCAGCACCACGATGATTTCGTCTTCGGCCTGAATGGACGACAACCCGAACCATCCGACCCAAAACAGTCCGACAATCAAGGCTCGCTGAATCATGTTGCAATCCACCTGTTGAGTCTGGCCGAACGCCGTTCGCCGTGAGCCGATGGCCGTGATTCATTTTTTCAAGCGAACGAAAAAAGGATTACGGCATTCGGCGATCGGCCTGGCGATGTCGTCGCCTCGTCACGTCTCGGCGTTCGTCTCTTCGATCAATCGCCGCACGATCTTCTTGGCGTCGATCCCTTCAGCCTGAGCGGCGAAGGTCGTGATGATGCGATGTGTCAGCACTGGCGAGGCGACTTCTTGGATGTCTTCCAACCGGACCATGTAGCTCCCCATCAACGCCGCGCGAGCTTTCGCACCGAGGATCAAGTTCTGCACCGCTCGCGGCCCGGCCCCCCAGGCGACCAGCGGCTTGAGCCATCCCGGCGCGGTCTCACCATTCGGCCGAGTCTTCCGCACTAGCCGCGCCGCGAATTGATAAATGTGATCCGGCACCGGCACACGCCGCACGAGTTGTTGATGCCGAATGATGTCTTCCGCGTGCAGCAGATGACTCAACTCCGGCAAGTCGTCCCCTGTCGTTGTGCGAGCGATCCGCACTTCTTCGTCTTCGGACGGATAGTCGAGTTCAATCAGGAACATGAATCGGTCGAGTTGTGCTTCGGGCAACGGATACGTCCCTTCCTGCTCGACGGGATTCTGCGTGGCCAGCACGAGAAACGGCGCGTCCAGTTTGAACGGCTTGCCGATGACGGTGACCTTGTGCTCCTGCATCGCTTCGAGCATCGCGGCCTGCGTCTTCGGTGGAGCACGATTGATCTCATCGGCCAGGACGATGTTCGCGAAGATCGGCCCGTGGACGAATTCGAAATCTCGCTTGCCTCCCGCCGTGTCTTGCAGAATATCGGTGCCAGTGATGTCCATCGGCATCAAATCGGGAGTGAACTGGATGCGGCTGAACTTCAGCGACATCGTCTCGGCCAGCTTGCTGACCAGCAGCGTCTTGGCGAGTCCCGGCACACCCATCAGCAAGCCGTGGCCGCGAGCGAACAAGCAGATCGCCAATCGCTCGATCGTGTCCTGTTGGCCGACGATCACTCGGCCGAGTTCTTTCTTCAGCCGAGCATAAACCTCCCGCAGTTGATCAATTGCCTGGACATCGTTGTCCGAAAGTCGCTCCGCAGAGGTCGTCGCCATCGGCTGTGACATGAATGCGTTCCTCAGTGGTTGAAATCAGAGGTGTCCCTCGAATCGGACGCCGAAACGGCCTGGAAGTGACGGACCGGTTCGCGGCGGATTATTTCGAGTCGGTGAGCGAATATCCAATCCGTTCCCGTTGGCCCCAACGATCGTGTCGCACGCGACTGGCGTGCGATGATCGGAACGCTCGGCCGTCACGGAGATCGTCGCGACGCCGTCCATTCGTCCCGGCGTTGGCATTTGCGAGACCGATTCTCGGAGGCCACTTCCTGCTTGCCGCTTGGCGGTCATCACGCAGACGGCGAGCCATCGGGTTTCGCGTCGCCGCCGCCGAATTATTTCCTCGAAGGCCAGCGGCGGCTGAAGTCACTGATGCTCTGGGCCTACGGCCGAGTGACCAAAGAACGACCAAGCGTGCCGGAAAGTAGACGAGTCACTCCGTGACTCGAATTCCGGTCACGGAGCGACCGGTCTACCTTGCGGACGACCTTGCGGAGAGTTCGCTCGTGATTAAGGTAGTCGTGTCGGGAGAACGTCGATGCGTCGTCGCGAGTGGCTGAACATGACCAGCGGTGCCGGCCTCGCCTTTTTGGGCGAGGTCTTGCGTCAGCGGTCTGCTCCGGCAGATGAAGGCTCGCGAGGAGCCGGGTTCGGTCGTGCGAAATCGGTTTTAGTCGTCCTCGCCAGCGGCGGGCAGAGCCAGCTCGAAACGTTCGATCCACGACCCGATGCGCCGTTGGAAGTGCGGGGCCAATTCGGTGCGATCGAATCGTCTGTCCCCGGCACGTTTCTGTGCGAGCACCTGCCTCGGCTGGCGAAGCTCGCGCAGCGGTATGCGATTGTGAAGTCGATGTCGCACGACGACCTCGATCATGGTTCGGCGCTGTATCTGACACTGACAGGCCAGTATCACCAGCGGCTGTCGTCGAACCCACCGCCGCGTGAGACCGATCATCCGTTCTTCGGGTCAGTGCTCGAACAAGTGCGGCCGAGATCGAAGTTTCTGCGGACTTCGGTGCTCGTGAATGGTCCGGCGCTCGTTCCGTTTGAGCCAGGGCCGGGACAATTCGCGGGACTGCTGGGCCGGCGATTTGATTCGCTTGTCATCGGCGACATGACTGCCGATCAGCCGGCGGTGCCGGGATTGGAGCGGCTGGACGAAGTGACTTCACAGCGGCAAGCGATCCGTCGGCAACTGCTCAGCGAACTGGAGCCGACGAAGGCACAAGCCGCACAGCCGACGATCGACATGCAGACGCTCTACCAGCAAGCCTACGAAATGCTCGACCGGCCGGCCGCGCGGCAAGCTCTCGATCTGGACGCGGAACCTGCCGCGCTCCGCGACCGCTACGGCCGGCACCGACCGGGGCAGGCGTGCCTGCTCGCGCGGCGGCTGATCGAGGCCGAGGTGCCGCTGGTCACAGTCGTTTGGAATCACTCGAACCGCGGCCAGGACAAGTACCCCGACGACGCCGAGCAATTCGGCTGGGACACTCACAATGACATCTTCGAAGTGATGGGTGGCAGCTTGCTCCCGCGATTCGATCAAAGTTTTTCGGCGCTGCTGGAAGATCTCGATCAGCGCGGACTGTTGGAGACGACGCTCGTCGTCTGCCTCGGTGAGTTCGGCCGCGCGCCGCTGGTCGCGGTCGAATCGAAGTTCAAGGGAGCTTCCGCCGGCCGTAAACATTGGGCGGCGGCGTACTCGATCGTCATGGCCGGAGCGGGCGTGCGCGGCGGAACCACGGTCGGTGCGACCGACCGCCAGGCCGCGTATCCGATCAGCACCAAATACGGCCCGTGGGATGTCACGGCCACAATCTTCCACGCTCTGGGAATCGACCCGGCCGGCCACTTTTACGACAGCTCAAATCGCCCGTATCCGATCAGCAGCGGCCAACACATCGCGGCTCTGTATTCGTGATCGGGCACGGCAGGTCGCCAATACTTTCTTGGCTTGCACGTCAAAGCAAAACAGCAGTTCCTGATCGCGCAGGAACAATCGGGCCGCAGAGATTGGTTCTGGCAGGAGAAATCCAAACACGAGCAACCCGCATAGAGTTCGCATGACGCACCACCTTTCGTTGCTACTTCGCTTCATTTTTCGCTCGATCCGTCCACTCCTTCTGTGAGCCTTCGATGCGCAAGGGGCCGGCGATTTCTTTGCCGTCACGGAGGATGACGTAGGCGTCGGCACCCGGAACGCTGTCCCAGCGGAGCTGCGCGAGGCCTCTGGCTTTCGTGGCTCGCGAGGCGGCCGTGCGACGACCTTGGACGCCGATGGCCATGATCGCGTAGTGATGCTCACCTGAGCCGTCGTCCTTCAAGATGACCGGAGCTGTCGGGGTGGGAATCTCTGCCTGACGCAATTCGCCTCCCCAGAGTTGCAGAACCTCGCTGGGATACGGCAGCCCGCCTCCGCCATAGCCGCCTCCGCCGAGCGACATCATGCCTTGGCCGATGACTGCATCGGTCAGCGGTTCGCCGTGGCCAGGTCGGAACGATTGAAAGCGGATTCGGCCGGGATGAGTCAGTCCCGACCATTCCTTTTGCGGGACCTCGGAAAGTTCCAGTCCCTCGCCCTGGATGATTGCCATTTGCCGCCAGGCTCCGTCCAGCCACACGTTCCAAGAAATGTGTCCGGGTGAACCGCGTCGGCTGCCGTCTTTTTCGAGAGCGTGAAATCGGTCGTCAAAGGGATCGTCGATCTCCCCTTTGATCAGTCGGCTGCGAACCCACAGTCCGCCCGGCCCGTCCCCTAGCGAACGGGCGTAAATGCCGCGCGGGATTTGATGAGCTTCAAAGCCGGCCTCCCACGGCTGGCCGGTGTCAGACACGATCAATTCCTTGCGGACGATCAGCCGATCCACTTCGAGTTGCTTCGGCCGGTCTGCGCCGACCTGCATCACTCCCAACGTCGTGGCAACCGACAGGATGACGGTGACGAGGTGTTCCTTCATGACGAGTTCTCCGTTTGTTGAAAGGTGGTTTCAAAACGAGTGGTTGGACAATTGAGTTTTGATCGGTTCAATGACGGGGAGAGTCATTTGAGCTTGATGCGTGCGTCGGTGGTGGTGAATTGCCCGTGGTCTTTGGCTTCGGCAGTGGTGCGAAAATTTTCCTAGGCGTTGACTTCGGTTGGCAAGGAGGGGGAGGCCGGGATGCGTCGAGCGGGGCTTTGCCGCTGGACGACTCCCAGTTCGATGCAGCGCGGTGAAGCGTTACCGTCCCACCCGCTGCCAACGAGCGTGTTTTCTCCCGATCTGGGCCGAAAACGCGGCAAACGGGAGTTTTTGGGCCCGGTCTGGGACAAAATCGAGGCCCACAAGCGTTGTGCGGCCTGATTTTGGACAAAACCAAGGCAAACAAGCCTTGCGCGACCCGATTTTGGACAAAACCGAGACAAAAAAGTGTTGCGCGGCCTGGTTTTGGACAAAATCGAAGCAAAAAAGCGTTGCGCGGCCTGATTTTGGACAAAATCGCGACGGACAAGCTGTTGCTGCTTCGAGTTACGGCATTGGCCCCAGTTTCAGCCTCCCAAGGGACGTCTGGGGCGGCACGCGGCAACTGACAACGAGAGACGATTGAGCGAACCGTGCCGCGACCGTTAGGGAGCAGTTTGGTTATCACGATCTCTCTGCTTCACGGCGTTGGCGGTGATACTTCCAACCTGGCACGAAGAAGCTCAAGCCAGAGACCACTCCAAACAGCGCGAGCCGCAAATCGGGAATCGGCCACAGTGGTATCAGAGACATCACGACGCCCGTCAGAAACATCGCAACTGCCTGGATGTAGAACCGGCCCGACAGAATCGAGGCTTTGACCAGGAAGACCATCCCGCTGATGAGGCCCAGCACCGGTGAGAGCGACAGCACTTTCAAGTCCAACGCCCACTCGACGACGTACAGGCCGGTACTGGCGATCATGCTGCCGGCCCAGGTGTGAGCGATTTGGCGTTCGACAAAGGTGATCGGGCCGGCTCGGCGGCGCAAGCTCCAGAAACACGCGGCCCAGATGCCCAGAAGCACGACCCACAAGCCGGGATACACCCACCGCGATTTCACATCGCAGAGCAGCAGCACGTTGGTCAGTACGCTCATCGCGAACACGACGGCGGCGTGCCACATCCAGAGCAGGCCCCAGTTCTGCAAGACGACTGCGTGATGCGTCTCGCGAAACGCACGGCTGAGGATTTGCGAGAAGTGCCCCGACCGCGCGGAGATCCGCTCGTGAGCCAAGAACGCTTGCAGGTCATCGGCGAGTGCATCGGCCGTCGGATAACGGAGATCGCTTGGCTTTTGCAGACACTTCAGCGAGATGAGTTCGAGGTC
>CAMAWN010000029.1 GCA_945861865.1 Candidatus Kuenenia stuttgartensis
TTGGAAGTCGCGATCGACGGGACCGAGTGGACGCTCGGTGTGCTCGACGGCGAACCGTTGCCGCTGATCCAAATCGAAACCGGCCGAGGCTTCTTCGACTACACGGCCAAGTACGAGGACGATGGCACGCAGTACCTGTTCGACTTCGCATTCCCGACGAGCGTCATCAAGTCCATCGAGAACGCCGGCCGCCGCGCGTACGAAGCGCTCGGTTGTCGCGGGCTGGCTCGCGTCGATCTGCGAGTCGATCGTTTCCACGAACCGTGGGTGCTGGAGGTCAACACGATCCCCGGCATGACCAGCCACAGCTTGGTCCCCAAGGCGGCGGCGCGGATTGGACTCAGCTTGGGAGCGATCTGCGAACGATCCATTCACAACTGCTTGAATCGCGAACCGGTTTCGCCCATCAAACACAGCTTGCCGCCGGCCACGTCGCCGAATCAGATCCACACACATGCCTGATGACTTCGACTCATCGCCGAAGCGACCCACGACTGTGGTGGTGCAACTGCTGGATTGGCTGTTGCAGCCGATGGTCTTGCTGTTGCTGTCATGCTCAGTCGCAGCTTGGGTGTTCGTACCGAAGTTGGGAGTGCGGCTGCCAGATCTGCGGAACGATCGGCAATACCGGTTGGCGACTTCGCAGATCGAAATCACTCCTCCACCGCATTGGGTGCCACACGACTTGGCTGCGCAAGTGGCGCGACGAGCCGGCTTGCCTGACGAAATTTCGTTGCTCGACAAAGACATCACGCGTCGCGTTGCAGCGGCATTCGAACGGCATCCGTGGGTGAAAGGAACCGTTCGAGTCAGTACCTCTGTGCCGGCGCGAATGCGTGTGGACCTCGAGTACCGTGAACCGGTTGCGATGGTCCGCGTCACTCAAGCAGGAAAGATCGGACTGTTCCCGATTGACGCGGACGGGACGCTGCTACCGTCATCGGATTTTGCTCCGACGGAAATCGCCAAGTATCCGGTGATCGAAAATGTTTCAGTGCCGCCGAACAGCGCAGCAGGGACCGTTTGGAAGGACGTTGGCGTGCTCGGTGCGGCGCGGCTGGCCGTGGAGCTCAAGCCGTTTTGGGAGCAATTCGGATTTCAGTCGATTCTCGTGCCGGCGAACTCGGATCGGAAACTGGCGTGGGACGATCTCAACTTGCAGCTCAGCACTCGCGGCGGTTCGCGCGTGATCTGGGGCAGACCTCCGGGAGCCAAGCATCCCGGCGAATTGCCGGCCGACAAAAAGATCGAGCGGATCAAGTTCTACCTCCGCCATCACGGCCCGTTCGATTCATCGACGCATGGTCCGTTTGAATACGACATCACGCGCTGGACCGATATTTCGCGCAAACCCATCGCCGATCGCGGGAGTTCGCAACGGCGCTAGCCGGCGACTCGTCACCGCCTCGCACCGAAACGGCCGCATGTTTTCTGATCCAATTGATGCAGGGAACCGGATCGGTTCCGTAATCCACAAGGTCGCCAACGAACAAACACGCATCGAATGGCTCTTGCACCGCAGCGAGTGCCGGCCAATTCGAGTGGATGTCCGCCAGAACCAAAATACGCATCGACGTGACTTCCGAAGGAGAAGGTGGCCTCTCAACTCGATCAAATTGGTCCGACCGATGGTCTGCACCACTTTGCGGCATTTCCACTAAATTGTCAGCGATCCTGACTGACACCTTGACCGTTCGCATTCTAACTGGCTCTAATTTTGTGGCCTACGGATCGAGTCCCTCGAATCCAGGAGTGAAACGGTGGCGGAGCGACCGGTTTCCCAACAAACACTACGTGAACAATTCACGAACGCCGAACAGCTCACCAAAGAGCTGGTCGATCATCTCGAACATCATTTGTTGCCGAAAATCCACGACCTCAAAAAACTCGTCCAGATGGAACTGAAGGGCGAGACGGTCGTCGAAGACATCACGATGCGAAATCACGCCTCACATGTCCTCGAAAGCGCTCGCTTTGCGGGCGACGTCAGCGACAAAATGACGACCTACTTCACCTCAATCAATCAGGCCGTCGCTCAGATTATCAGTCCGCAGTAGTTCCCGGCCGTTCGGCCATACGCGGTTATCCGCTCTTCGTTACATCGAATCGAACAGCATTAGTCGTCAAGAGTTTTCGATCTTGCGGAGCGATTAGTGTCGGACTTCCGTCACGACACCCCTATCTGACAGCGGTATCCCACGAGAAATCATGGACCAAGCACGTTCCGACTCCGCGATCGCGTCGCAGCCGCCCACCACGGCTTATCGCCCCGCGCGCGTCGGGCACGGAACAGAGACCGTGATTAATCCTGAGCGTCGTGGAGCTTCATTGCCGTTACCCGAAGGGCCAGGTTTACCCAACTCGTCGGTGTGGGTGCGATTGTTTCCGTCGGAGGTTGGTTATCAAGACCCGGCGCTGATCCCCGCACCAGCCGGATTGCAGTTGGGGCACTTTCAGATCGAAGCTCGCATCGGTGCGGGAGGCATGGGGGCTGTGTTCCATGCGATGGACACGCGATTGCAGCGAGGCGTTGCGCTGAAGATTCTCTCGCCCAGCCTGTCGCGTGACGAAACGGCGGTGCAGCGATTTCAGAATGAAGCTCGCGCGGCGGCGCGGCTCGATCACGAGAACATCGCTCGAGTGTATTTCATCGGCGAAGAGCAAGGTCTGCATTTCATCGCCTTCGAGTTCATCACCGGCACCAATCTTCGCGAATTGATTCGCGAACGAGTCCGTATCGCCCCCAACGAAGCGGTCAACTTCGTGCTGCAAATTGCGGCGGCGTTGCGGCACACATCGGCGAATGGCGTCGTGCATCGCGACATCAAGCCGTCGAACATCATCATCACGCCTTCTGGCCGAGCGAAGTTGGTCGATCTGGGATTGGCTCGCAAAGAGAGCACTGAATCCGCGCCGGACCTGACGATGGCCGGCACGACGCTCGGCACGTTCGATTACATCTCTCCTGAACAAGCGAAAGACCCGCGTAACGTCGATGTCCGCAGCGATATCTATTCCCTGGGTTGCACGCTGTATCACATGCTCACCGGCGAACCGCCGTATCCCGACGGGACCGTACTCAAAAAGTTGCTCGACCATCAAAGTGGTGAGCCGCCTGATCCGGCGAAAAAGAATCGCCGGGTCTCGGACGAC
The DNA here is from genome assembly GCA_945861865.1 of Candidatus Kuenenia stuttgartensis. GTDB lineage: Bacteria > Planctomycetota > Planctomycetia > Planctomycetales > Planctomycetaceae > SXKJ01. The sequence continues at coordinate 3,154 of CAMAWN010000029.1, forward strand.
TTGTCTCTGGTCTGTCGCAAGATGATGGCCAGCGACCCCAAGCGGCGCTATCAAACGCCCGACCAATTGATTCACGATTTGATGCTGATCGCCGGCTCGCTGGGCCTGCGCGGCATCAGCCAGGAAGGCTTGATCTGGCTGAAATCGACTCGCTCCATGTCCGACTTCTGGCGGCAAAACGTCGGCGTCATTGCGATGGTCGCGTTGCTGATCGTGATCGTGGTTGGTGTCGAACGATTTCCTTATCTCCGTGGCGACTGGAGCAACGGCACTCAAGCCGCGTCGCCATCTGGGGCGGTCGCGTCCAACTCAAATGCCGTGGATCGTCAAGCTGTGGGGACAGGCCGGAGAGATTCATTCCCGCAGACAGAACTTTCGACGAATGATCTTCAACCCGGTTCGGCGAAATCGAGCAGGCGTTTGAGCGATGATGATTCCGTGTTGGTCTCGAAAGACTCAACGGAGTCGGTGACAGCGATTGGTGAACCGTCTCGCTTCCCAATGCCTTTGTTGCCGGACTTTGAGAATCCGTTGGAGAGTTCCCCATTTCCGCCGCCGACCTCGGTCGTTCGTCCATCGGATTCGGTGTTGTTCGGACCCAACAACAAAGCAGCTCCCGCTGTCAGTTCGAACGAAAAGCCGACGGGACGTGAACCATCAGCGGTTGCTCGTGCGACCAACGGTAGATCCGACACCGAGGGATCGCGCATCAGCGATGCAACCACGGACAAACCCGCGGCGGCGGAGGAAACGAATGGCGTCTTCACCCTGGCTTCGGACGGATCGTCCGCAAAACGATTCCCGACACTGGAAGCGGCTTGTGCGGCGGTGAGCGACGGCAGTGTCATCGAACTGCGGTACAACGGTCGCCGTTCCGAGAAGCCGCTGCGGATCAGCAAAAAGAACATCACGATTCGAGCCGCACGCGGCTTTCGTCCGACGGTCGAGTTCGCTCTCGGCAGCGTCGCTGCGGATGCGCACTTGCGGTTGATCGGCGTCAGCAGCGGTCCTGTCCAGATCAACAACGTGGCCTTTGAGATTTTCGTTCCGTCGTTTTTCGCAGCGGATCGAATCAGTCTGTTCGCGATTGATCGTGCGGAGAAGCTGCGGCTGCAAGATGTCGCCATCACATTGAGCAACCCCGGACAACGACCGACCGCGTTGTTCGATATCTCGACAGAAGCGGGGCAGATGCTGGCCGACATGAAGATGAGCACGACCGGCGTGGCTCGCGATCCGTTGGAGATTGAATTGACCGAGTGCTTCGTGCGCGGGCACTGTGATTTGATTCGTGTCCGCAATGCCAAACCTGGCCATCTGACGCTGCGAGATACGGCAATCGCTGTGGACGGCTCGCTGCTCCGAGTGGAAGGGCATTCCGAAAAGCCTGCCGAGCAAACCCGATTGGATCTGCGGCTCGAACATGTGACCGCCATTGTCGGTCAAAGCCTCATCCGCCTCGAAAGCGGCGACCTGCCACGCGAGTTGCCTCCCGTCGCGGTTGAAGCCCGCAACAACATTTTGATGACGACCAACAGCGGTCCGCTGGTGGCAATGAGCGGCAATACCAGCGAGGCTGACTTCCGTAAGATTTTCGTCTGGTCGGGTGGAAAGAATTTCTACGACGGCTTCGACGATTGGAAGACGGTTGGCGATGTCGGAGCGTCCAATGACAAACTCTTCTGGCTCGCGGATCGCGGCGACGTGGCCACGATGTCGCTCGACGCGCTGACGCTCGATCGCAAATCCCCGTCCCCCAATCCGGGCATTAACGCCGCGACCGACGGCAACAACGCCGGTGCTGACATTTCCAAACTGCCGCAACCGGCGGATGAGGAATAGGTCGGCGAGTTGGTCGTTCACTCCGGGTGCGGGTGCATGACACCATTGCCCGAAAACTGTAGCCCGGGCCCTCGTGGCCTGGTCGATTCAAACCAATTACGAAATCATCCGACCCACAAGGGGTCGGGCTACGTCTTGGAGATCGCCTCATCCAAGTTGAGCAGCAAGCTCATGACGGTCGTCCACGCAGCGAGTTCTTCCGGCGCGATCTGCATCCCTGATGTCGCACGGCCGACACTCAACAACTTCTCAGCGGCGGCGCGATCCGTCCGAAATCGGTCGCTCGCCGCGTGCAGCGTTTCCGAGAGAATGCGACGTTCCTCGGCGGTTGGCAGGCGGCTCAGAGCCAACTGAACCGCGAGGGCGATCCGTTCGTCGTCTGTCTTCGCCTCGGTCAGCACTCGCTCAGCCAAGTTCCGAGCGGCTTCGACAAACGTCGGATCATTGAGCAACACCAGCGCTTGCAGCGGTGTGTTGGTGCGTGCTCGGCGAATGAGACAGAACTCACGGTCGGGAGCGTCGAAGGTCATCATGCCAGGAGGCGGGCAGGTCCGTTTCCAAAACGTGTACATGCCACGGCGATACACGCCGTCGCCGGCATCGGCGACGTATTTGTCGCGGCGCTCGACCGACACGTCTTCCCACAGCCCGTCCGGCTGGTACGGCTTGACGCTCGGCCCGCCGAGCCGTTCGCGCAACAGGCCGCTGACGGCCAACGCATTGTCGCGGACAGTCTCCGCCGGCAAACGATACCGCGGCCCGCGAGCGAGCAGCCGATTGCGAGGATCACGCTGCAGCAGTTCGGGAGTGATGCGAGACGACTGCCGATATGCCGCGCTCGTGACGATCAATTTCAGAATCGCACGCTGGTCCCAGCCGGTGCGAATCAGTTCCGTTGCGAGCCAATCGAGCAATTCGGGATGACTCGGCAGCGTGCCTTGCACGCCGAAGTCTTCGGCGGTCTCAACCAAGCCGGTGCCAAAGAGCATCTCCCACCAACGGTTCACGGCCACGCGAGCCGTCAGCGGATGCGATGGACTGGTCAACCAACGAGCCAGGCTCACCCGATCGGGAGGAGCCTCTTGCGGCAAACTCGAAAACACAGACGGCACACCCGCCGTGACTTCGTCGCCGCGCTGGTCGTACTGGCCACGACGCAGCAGGAACATCGAGCGGCGCGGCGTTTGTTCCTGCATGACCATCGTGACCGGGATGGCCTTGTCGAGTTCCGCAAGTTGACGCGGCAAGTCGGCAATCTGAGCTCGCATGTTCCGCGACTCGATGTCGATGCGGTCGAGATAGAACTGCCGCAGTAGCACCGTTTGCGATTCGGTGCGATCTTTGGAAGTGATTGCGAGGATGTCCTTCAGTCGGCCGAGCGATTGACCGGCAGCTAGCGCCGCGGCTTCGTCGGCGGTCAGGGGCACGGAGTAGAGCTGTACGTCGTCGATGCGGCCTTGAAACGGAGCAGTCGCATTCCGCTGGCCGATGTGAAACGGCTTGTCCGTTTTCAGCGTTCCATCGAGGCTGTTGTTGGTCGTCGCGTCGAACTCACGCGGCTTGCCGTCGACGAAAATCTTCACGCCTGTCGCCCGGCGCGATCCGTCGTAGGTCACGGCCACATGATGCCATTCGTTGAGCGGCAGCGGTTCCTTCGTGACGACTTTGAAGGCCTTGTCCGGCCAGTGATGCACGAAGTGGCTGGACACTTTGGCCCCTTCCAGAATGACATCGTAGCCGCGAAAGGCGTTGGCCTCGTCGATCTTTGACAGCACTGTTGTCGGTGAAGCCGAAGTCGGCCAGACCCAGGCGGTCAGCGAGAATTTCTCGTCGCTGTCGAACGCTCCGACTTCGCCGCCGAGCACAAATGTCTTGCCATCGAACTCCAGCGCGCCCCCGAATTTTCCGGGGACGCGAGAAACTTTGCCGCGAATTGTTCCGCGCCGATCCGCGTTGACGAGGTTGCTCACTTGGTCGCCGTCGGCCTCATCGAGCGGGAAGTGAGCGACCAGTCCCGCCGGTCCCGCTTTGGCGATTTCGTCGGGAGTGAGCGACTTCTCCCAACGTGCGATCTCTGGGGCGATGTTGGCTTCTCGCTGTTTGAGCAACGCTTCGATTTCCGCCTTGCGGCGCTGCAAGCGATCCAACTCCGCCTGCTGTTGTCGCGACGGGACTTTGAGCAGCGGTTCGGCCATGCGGCCTTGGTTGTAGCCGACGATGCGATCCGGCACGTTGTTGAAGAACGCGGCGAACTGGTAGTACTCGCGCTGTGTCAGCGGATCGAACTTGTGGTCGTGGCACCGAGCACATTGGAACGACAGGCCCATGACAACCGTCGCTGTCGTGTGGACGCGGTCAGCGACGTACTCGACGTGATATTCCTCTTCGATGATGCCGCCCTCGGTCGTCAGCACATGGTTGCGATTGAACCCAGTGGCGACTCGTTGAGCCAGCGTCGCGTTTGGCAGCAAGTCGCCCGCGAGTTGTTCGCTGAGGAATTGGTCATACGGCATCCCGCTCGCGAACGCTTCGATGACCCAATCGCGCCACGGCCACATCGACCGAGTTTCATCGTTGTTGTACCCGTTCGTGTCGGCATATCGAGCCGCATCCAGCCAGTGCATCGCCATCCGCTCGGCATGACGCGGCGAGACGAGCAAGCGGTCGACGACTTTCTCAAACGCATCGGGCGAGTCATCCGCCAAGAACACTCGCAAGTCGGTCAGCGATGGCGGCAAGCCCGTCAGATCCAACGTGATTCTGCGGAGCAGCGTTTCTTTCGGAGCCTCCAGCGACGGCGCGAGTCCTTCGGCTTCCAGTCGTGCATGCACGAAGACATCAATTGGAGTTCTGATTTGAAATTTGCGATTTGAAATTTGAGATTTCGTTCTCGGCACCGCTGGCCGTTGCGGCGGTACGAACGCCCAATGCTGCGAGAACTCGGCCCCCTGTTCGATCCAACGGCGCAGCGTCTCCTTTTGAGCGGGTGTCAGCGGTTTTTTGGCATCCGGCGGCGGCATCAGTTGATCGTCGTCGCGAGCGTTGATCCGCGAGAGGAGTTCGCTGGTGTTCGGATTTCCGGGCGTCACGGCAATCTTGCCGGATTCCGTTTTCGCGATCGCGGAGTCTCGTCGATCGAGCCGCAGCTTCGCCTGCCGAGTCGCCTCGTCCGGTCCGTGACAACTCCAGCAGTGATTCGACAGGATCGGCCGCACGTCGCGAGCGAAGTCGATGCGTGTGTTCGCGGCCGGAGTCTCCGCTCGTGCAGCGGGAGCGATCAACGACACAATGCTGGTGCAGACAGCGAGGACGCAACGCGAAAATGACGTCGGCATGGTGGTCGATCAATCTTTGGGATTGGGGCGATTCGGTGGCAGAAACTCTGGCTCACGCGGTCGGCGCGAGCCATCCAGTGGTGGGAAACGGCCCTTCTTGTCGCGACGATCATCGACGTCGGGCGGTCCCTGGCCGGGTCGCGGACCATTGTTCAATTGCTTCACGAAACGCTCCATCTCTGGAGTGCCTAGAATTTGCTGCAACTCGGCAATGCCCGGAACCTGTTCTTTGACGTAAAGCTGCAAGAGTTCGAGTTGACGATCTTCGCGATTCAAGTTGTCGAGCCGAGTGCGTTCGGTCTCATCGAGCTTTTTCTGGAAGGCGATGAGGACATCGGGGCGGGGACGGTGGTCTTCGAGCGCCCGCTGCGTCTCCGTCATTAAGCCACGCATCAAGACCATGATCAGCAGCGTGCTGCGAGCGTCGAATTGATTCGGATTGGGATTCCGATTCACCGGCACCTGCTTGAGCGGTCCATCCGGTAGCGCGGCGAACACCTTGTCGATGGTGCTGCTGCCCGATCCAAAAATGCGAACGCTCGGCGGACCGAGCGGATGTTGCTCAAGGGTCAATCGCAGGACACGAACCTTATGGGAATACTCATCGAGCTTGTTGAGTTCAGCGTGCGTCTCGGACGGCAACTCGTGCTCCAGAACGCGGATGATCGTTTCCATCTCCGGCACGCATGATCCGAAGCGGTCTCCGAACGGCAGCGACATGCCTCCGAACAGTTTCTCGATCATTCGCAGGCGACCGCTGTTGTTCTGGCCAAACGGCGGCCCGTTGGGCGGCCGATCCGAGGGGAGGAATGGTTCGGGCATGTCACGAGGCGGCGGCCGGCGATGGAGTTTCTCGATCAACCGCCTTCGCGCTTCGGGATCGCGAGTCTGTCGCAGTTCGTGTCGGTCCACTGGAGACAGCGAATTCGCCCAAGACCGGTAGTCGTCGAACGCGGCCTTGAGTTCCGGGTCGTTCTCGATGACTTGATGCAGTTCACGCAGGCGGTCCCGCTCGGCGGCAGGCATCTCGCGGTACAGCCGAACGTTTTCATCGAGCCGCCGGCGTTCCGTCTCGGTCATCTCGTTGATTCGCTTTTGATTCGCCTCACGCTGCTCCGACGGACGGCCATCGGCGGCCAGAAACCACGGCAGCAGCGACAGACTCAGCGTGACCGCCACGACAGCCACACGCGATCCCACGCCAGCCAAGGCTGGATTATCGCGGTTCTGGAGGACGACGTTCATCGAGCACTCCTCGCTGCTTGAGGCCACGCAGAAATTCCGCATCGCCGATCTCATGATAAACGTCGATGTGCTCAATCAAAGTCAGGTCGTCCAGCCACACGTCACTGTTGGGCCGAGCGGTCATGCGGCCGACGGCGAACCCCAACGCGCTGACCAAAACCAGTCCCGCCGACCAAGCCACCAACGGTGGAACAGGGAATCGACGCCGAGATGAGGTTTCAAAAGCGACAGTCGCCGCCGTCTCCGGCTCCGCCGCTAACTCCGTGGTGCCGTCGACGACCTGCAAAGTTGCGAGCGTCCGGCTGCTGAATTCTCCGGAAGCATTTGGACGCGGCAGCAGGTCGAGCAACTCCCAGGCGCGATTGAGCTGTTCGACTTCGGCCCGCATCGCCGAATCACTCGACAACGCTTGTTCGACTTCGCGCGCGTCTCCCTCCGGTAGCTCGCCGTCGAGGTACGCGACCAGCTTCTCGGTGAAAGTCGGTGATTGAGAATTTTCGTCGGACATGATTCCGTCGGCTTAAAAAAATGGCTCCAGATAGGCCCGTAGGTTCTCTCTCGCGCGCGACAGCAGCGATTTGACTGCTTGCGGTGTCAGGTCCATCGTGGCCGCGATGTCGATGTAGCTCATCTGCTCAAACTTGTGCAGCAACACCGCCATCTTCTGCCGGTCATTGAGCGATTCGAGCGCGGCTCGCACCAGCATTTGCGATTCGTTGCGGTCCAACACGCGAGCCGGCATCAATGCCGACTTCTCCGCCAACAATTGCTCCTGCGGCCGAGCACCCAGCAGCCCGGAATCGCTGCCGGCCAGCGGCGCTTCGCGACGCCGAGCACCGTCACGCCGCCAATTGCTTGCCAAGTTGTTGGCGATGTGAAACATCCACGTCGAAAACTTCGCCTTGGCCTCGTACTTCGTACGGTTGCGATAAATCCGCAGGAAGACTTCCTGGCCCAAGTCCTCCGCCGCGTCTTGATTGCCCAGCAAGTGGTACAGCACGGCCACCAGCCGATCCTGATAATTCTCGACCAACTGCGAAAACGCCGCGTCGTCCCCCCGTTTCGCGCGCAGCATCAGTTGCACGTCTGGGTCGTGCAGAAACTGCGAAAGTACGGGATCGGAGGTCACCACGTCCGGACTTTCCGTTGGAGTCACGTCGAACATTCAACCCATGCGGGGCTCAGAAGTTTCTCACTCGGCTCAACAGCGGGCGGAGTATAACCGTCGCTGGAAACGACCGTCAGCCGACCGGCTTTCGTCCACCGCGACACCGCTGCCAGTTAACTCCGAGTGGTTGCGACCGGTTTCCTTGGGGCCTATTCTCCGATTCGTACTGCCTCAAACCATCAACCACTCACCATCGACTCCAACCCATGCCCATTACGATCAACGTCGGACACAGCCCGGACCCGGATGATGCCTTCATGTTTCACGCGTTGGCGAACGACAAAATCCCAACCGGAAACTATCGCTTCACGCACACCTTGCAGGACATCGAGACGCTGAATCATCGGTCTCAGCGAGGCGAACTCGAACTAACCGCCGTCAGCCTTCACGGCTACGCCTACGTCACCGACAAGTACGCTCTGTGTGCCTGCGGAGCGAGCATGGGGGACAACTACGGCCCGATGATTGTCACCCGGCATCCGATGGGTATTGGCGATCTGCGAGGCAAAAAGATCGCCGTTCCCGGCACGCTGACGACAGCGTTTCTCGCACTCAAGCTGCTTCTCGGCGACACGTTCACCTACGAGGTGCATCCGTTCGACGAGATTCTCAACATCGTCGAAGCGGGAAAGGCGGACGCCGGACTCATCATCCACGAGGGGCAGCTCACCTTCCAAAATCAAGGGCTGCATCTCGTCGTCGATCTCGGCCGCTGGTGGCACGACGACACCGGCCTGCCGCTGCCGCTGGGAGGCAATGCCATCCGCAAAGACCTCGGCCAGCAAGGCATGGAAGAGGTCACGGTGCTGCTCAAGCAAAGCATTCAGTACGGCCTCGACCACCGAGCTGAGGCGCTCGCTCACGCGCTGCAATACGGCCGAGATCTCGACCGCAGCCAAGCGGACAAATTCGTCGGCATGTACGTCAACGACTGGACGCTCGACTTCGGCCCGCGCGGCCGCGAGGCAGTTTCGCTGTTGCTGCGCCGCGCCTACGACGCTCGCATCATCCCGAAGCCCGTCGAACTGGAATTCATTGGCTAGGCTGGTTTGCGCTGACGGCTGATGACGGTTTTTGATCTGGAGAAATGAGTCATGTCATCCTCAAACTATTTGCAGTCCCTGTTCGGCCTCGATGGATTGACCGCCGTCGTCATCGGCGGCACTGGCACACTCGGTGGAGCGTTTTGCGATGCACTCGCCGGGGCGGGATCGCATGTGCTGGTTGTCGGCCGCGATGAAGTCGATGGCAATGCTCGTGTCGCCAGCATTCAGAAAGCCGGCGGCAGTGCCGAGTTCTTTCGGGCGGACTCGACCAAGCGAGAAGACCTGGAGGCGATCGTCTCGCATCTCGACAAGCATGGCCGGAACTGCGACGTGCTGATCAACGGCGCGGGGACAAACTCGCCGACGCCATTCCTGGAAATCACCGACGAAGAATGGGACCGCATCTTCAACATCAATGTGCGGGCGCTGCGGCTGGCGTGCCAGGTCTTCGGCAAGTTTCTGCTCGACAAAGGACGCGGCGGTTCGATCATCAACATCGCGTCGCTCAGTTCGGTGATTCCGCTGTCGCGAGTCTTCACCTACTCGGCGACGAAGGCGGCGGTGCTCAATCTGACGCTCAATCTGGCTCGCGAGTGGGCCACGAAGGGCATCCGCGTCAACGCTCTCTCGCCCGGTTTCTTCCCCGCCGAGCAGAACCGCAAAGTGCTCACGCCCGACCGCGTCGAGAACATCATGCGGCACACGCCGATGAATCGCTTCGGCAACCCTGAAGAATTGGCCGGAGCGATCCTACTGATGGCCTCGCCGAAAGCCGGCAGCTTTCTAACCGGCGAAAACATCGTCGTCGATGGCGGCTTTTTGGCGATGACGATCTGAGATCGGTTCATTCGGTCGTTGGAACGTGACCCGCAGTCAGTGCCACACGGCGTTCGCGCCAGTGCTTCAGATCGGCGACAATCACGAAGCTGATGATGACCAGCAGGAACCACGAACTCATCTTCTGCACGGAGACTGCAGTCCATCGAGTGGTTTGCTCCGGATAAACCCACGCTCCGAAGAACGTGGCGATGTTCTCGGCCACCCAGATGAAGAAGCCGATCAGGAAGAACGACAACACCAGCGGCATCCGGCGGCGGGCTTTCCAAACGGTGAAATCGACCCGCGTCCGCCAGAAGAACACGAAGACCAGCGGGATCAACACGAGCCGTACGTCGCGCACGAAGGCGTTCGTGAAGAAGTTCACGTAGATCGCCACGCACAGCGGGACGCTCGCGCGGTACGACGGATAGTGTTTCAGCTCCAGATCCAAGATACGCCACGCCTGGCACATGTAGCTGGCCACCGCCGCGTACATGAACCCGCTGTAAAGTGGTACGGTGCTCAGCTTCGTGTAACCGAATTCCGGATAGCTCCACGAGTGGATGGCCGGATGCGTCTTGAACAACTCCAGCATCAAGCCGATGAAGTGGAACAGCCCCAGCACGACCGCTTCCGACAGGGATTCGACGCGACTCGCCAGCAGCGCGGCTTGCAGCACGAGCGCCGCGAGCAGAATGAAGTCGTACCTCGGCAGCGAACCGAGCGGCAGCGTCTTCGAGAGAATCAGCACGCCGAAAAAACTGCCGGCAAAGATGCAGGCCCGCGCCTGCTTCAGTCCGAACAGCAGAAACTCATACGCCGCGTTCCGCATGGCGGCGAAGTGTAATCGGAGGATGGGCACTCCTGCCCGTCTTCTTTTTCTTTCCCTTGGCACCGAGACGGGCAAGAGTGCCCGTCCTACAAAAACAATCACGTCGTTCCTAGCATGTCGCCCGCTACTGGCTGCGAACGTTCCACTGACTCCATTGAGGACACATTCATGCTTCCTGGCATCAAGCAGTTTGATTTGACGGGCAAGACCGCGATCGTCACTGGCGGCTCCAAAGGATTGGGGCAGGCGATGGCCGAAGGGTTGGCCTCCGCCGGCGCGAACTTGCTGCTCACCAGCCGCAACATCGACGAGGCTCAGGCCGTCGCCGATCAGCTTCGGCGTGAGTACGGCTGCAAGACGGTCGCAATCGCGGCGGATGCCTCGTCCGAGGAATCCGCGAAAGCGATGGTCGATCGGGCGCTTGCCGAGTTCGGGCAGATCGACATCCTCGTCAACAACGCAGGCATCAACATTCGCGGGCCGATCGAAGAGTTGACGCTCGAGCAATTCAAAAAGGTCAACAGCATCAACACCGACGGCGTGTGGCTCTGCACGCGAGCGGTTGTGCCGCACATGAAGTCGCGGAAGTACGGCAAGATCGTGAACATCGCCAGCACGATTGGACTGGTCGGTTTGGCGCTGCGTTCGCCCTACGCCGCCAGCAAAGGGGCCGTCGTGCAGATGACGAAGACGCTCGGCTTGGAGCTTGCCGCATGGAACATCACGGTCAACGCAATCTGCCCAGGCCCGTTCCTGACACCGATGAATGTCCCGATCGCCGAGACCGAAGACGCGAAGAAAAACGTCGTTGGTGCTGTCGCCTTCAACCGCTGGGGCCGCATGGAAGAAATCCAAGGTGCCGCGATCTTCCTGGCCAGCGACGCCTCCAGCTACATGACCGGCAGCTTGGTCACCGTCGATGGCGGTTGGACAGCGCGGTAACGCGGTAGCCCAGGCCCTTGTGGCCTGGATGATTTACTGACGCCTGGAAAATCGACCGACGGCAGGGACACTTGATGGCAGCACGTCTCACGATCTTGGCCAGTGGCAGCGCTGGGAATTCGGCGCTGGTCGAGTGCGACGGAGAACGCTGGCTGATCGACCTCGGATTGGAGCCGAAGGAACTCGATGCGCGGCTGGCGAAGGTCGATGCCGATTGGTCGCAGATTCGTGGCGTGCTGGTGACGCATCGGCACAGCGACCATTGGACTCCGAAGTCGCTGAGCCGCTGTTGGACATCGCGTGTGCCGGTGTTCTGTCATCGCGATCACGCGGCGGCGTTCCGCATCGGTTGCCCGGACTTCGCTGACCTCGAACGGGGCCGATTGTTCCGGCCGTTCGTCGGTGAGCGGTCGATCACGATCTCGGCGAACTGGCAGTGCCGTCCGTTTCGAGTCCGCCACGACGGCGGCGCGACGTTTGGATTTCGCTTCGAGTCGCCTCAATCGGCATTCGCCTACGCCGCCGACTTGGGCTGCTGGGATCGTGGCCTCTTGGAGCGATTGATCGACGTTGAACTGCTGGCGCTGGAGTTCAATCACGACCCCGACTCGCTGAGACAAAGCCGTCGGCCACCGTGGCTCGTCAACCGCATTCTCGGTGATGAAGGACATCTCTCGAACGCGCAAGCCTGCGAGTTGGTTGGCGAAGTGCTCAAGCAATCGAGCGTGGATCGGCTGCGGCAACTCGTCCTGCTGCACATCAGTCGCGAGTGCAACTCGGCAGACCTCGCAGCAGCGACTGCTCGCACCGCCCTGGCTCAGTTCGGTTCGGAGGCGAACGTCTTTGCCGCCGAGCAGCAAGAGCCGAGTCCGTGGTTCGTCATCGGTGAATCATTTGCGGTTGATCGCGTGATTCAGCCGGTGTCGTTAGTTCAAGCGACATTATTCTGAACGTCTGGCCGGCCGCCGAAAGCCGACAACTCTCGGCCGGACATTGAAACGCCGCGTGAAATTCGACAGCCTCCCGTCATGACACGTCCGCTCGTCATTATCAATGTGGTTGGTCTCACGCACGAAATGCTCGGCCCGAACACACCGAACATCTCGCGAGTCGCGGCGGACGGGTTTTCTCGGCCGATGGGGACGATCCTGCCGGCCGTGACTTGTTCGGCGCAAGCGACGTTGCTGACTGGAATGCTACCGCGCGAGCATGGCATCGTCGCGAACGGCTGGTACTGGCGAGACCTCGCCGAAGTTCTGTTCTGGCGGCAGTCGAATCAACTCGTGCGCGGTGAGCGGTTGTACGACGCGGCGCGGAAGCGAGGTCCGAGCTACTCGGTCGCGAAGCTGTTTTGGTGGTTCAACATGTACGCCGACGTGAACTGGTCGGTGACTCCTCGGCCGAGCTATCCCGCCGATGGCCGCAAGGTCATGGACTCCTACAGCCAACCGGCCGACCTGAAGGACCGGCTGCAAGAACGGCTGGGAGTGTTTCCGCTGTTCAAGTTTTGGGGACCGGCGGCGGACATCACGAGTACTCGCTGGATCGCCGACGCGACGGTCGCCGTCATGCAGGACCACAATCCGTCGCTGACTTTCGCCTACCTGCCGCACTTGGACTACAACCTGCAACGGATCGGCCCGAACGATCCGAGCATCGCCGAAGACGTTCGCGCGGTCGATGCCGAAGCTGGAAAAGTCATCAACGCAGCGCGCGCACGCGGGGCCGACGTCGTCGTCTTGTCCGAGTACGCGATCACATCGGTCAGCCGGCCGGTTCACATCAATCGCGTGTTGCGAGAACATGGCTACCTCGTCGCGCGACGCGAGAAGCTTGGTTGGGAAACTCTCGATGCCGGCGCGTCGCGAGCCTTCGCGGTCGCCGATCATCAGGTCGCTCACATCTACGTCCGTCGCCCTGAAGACCTCGCTCCGGTCGCCGAGTTGTTGCGAAAGATGCCGGGGATCGAACGTGTCCTCGATCGTGCCGCTCAAGCCGAGTTCGGTATCGACCACGAACGCTCCGGTGAACTGGTCGTCATCGCCGCGCCGGAGTCGTGGTTTACCTATTACTTCTGGCTCGATGACGCACTGGCTCCCGATTACGCGCGGACAGTCGATATTCATCGCAAGCCCGGTTACGACCCGGTCGAATTGTTTCTCGATCCGGACTTGAAGTGGCCGAAGCTGCGAATTGCCACACGGCTGACGCAGAAACTGCTCGGCTTTCGGTACTACATGGACGTCATCGGCCTCGACGCCGCGATCGTTCGCGGCAGTCACGGCCGGCTGCCGACACTGGGATTCGAATCGCGAGAGGCTCCCGTTTTCATCTGCTCGTCGAAGCTGATCGAGTCAGATCGGTTGGCGATGGAGGACGTGAAAGCGGCGCTGTTGAAGTTGCAGTTCGGCGAGTGAGTGGGGCAGGTTTTCAACCGGCCCGGCCAGGACAGGCAGGTTGAAAACCTGCCCCACGCGAGACGCCTTCGCTGAGTCCTGAGAGCTGGCTACACTGGCCACAATCGTGGCTGAAGGTCGTTGGAACGGAGTCATTCATGTCGTGGCGGCGAATCGGAATTGTGATGGCTTTCGCACTGCTGCTCGCCGGCGAATCGCTGCTGGCGGCTGATCCCGCGCCGGAGGCTTCGTCTGGGCCGAAGATGATGAGCCTTGGTCAACTTTTCGAGGCCGGTGGTACGATTGGCTACATCATCACGGGGCTGAGCTTTCTGATGGTCGCGTTGATCGTCGAGCATCTCATCAGTCTGCGTCAGAACGCACTGACCCCGCCGGGGCTGGCCGATTCGATTCATCATCATCTGGCGTTGCGGCATTTCGAGGAGGCTCGGCAACAGTGCCAGTTTCATCCCAGCTTCCTGGCCTACGTGCTGGCGGCGGGACTGCGTGAAACGGACCTCGGCTATCAATCCGTTGAGAAGTCACTCGAAGACGCGGCGGTCGAACAATCAGCGCGGCTGTATCGCAAGATCGAGTACCTGTCGGTCATCGGCACAATCGCGCCGATGCTCGGACTGTTGGGGACCGTCTGGGGCATGATCCTCGCGTTTATGGAGTTCGAGCAGAAGGCGAACCCGCAGGTGTCCGAACTCGCTCCTGGCATTTACAAGGCCCTGGTCACGACGCTGCAAGGTCTCTGCGTGGCAATCCCCGCGCTGGCGGCGTTCGCCCACTTTCGCAACCGCATCGATCAGTTGGTTGCGGACGGCTCGCTGACGGCTGAGGCGGTCTTCGCGGACTACAAACGCTCCGCTGTCGCAGAGCCACGTACCGAACGAGTCAAAGCCGCCACTAGCCTGCGTGGCAAGCCGGCGACCGAGATGCAGCTTGAGAATCCCGGCACAGCGGCCGCCGCGTCTCAAGCAAAGTTGGTCGCGAAGAGTGAACGAAAGCCGGACTCGGCGTGATCTCGTGGGGCAGTTTTCAACCTGCCCGTGAAGTGACAACAATCACTTGAATCACGCGGTAACACTGAAGGATGCGCAGGTTGAAACCTGCCTCACGAGGTTCGTCATGAGAATTCCGACTCGCCAACGAAAACTTGGATTGAGCTTCGACATCACGCCGCTGATCGACATCGTGTTTCAGCTCGTCATCTTTTTTTTGGCGGCGACGTACATCGTTCGCAGCGACGCAAACGAGAAGATCACGTTGCCGAAAGCCACGATGGCCCGAGATCAGCCGCCCACATCGCCGCGACGCTTCGTCATCACGATCACCGCCGAGCGAGTCTGGCTGCTCGGCAACCAGCGCACCGAGCGAGCGGCCATCGAACAACAATTCCTCGCAGCGGCTCGCACATCGGAGCAAGCGGCGGAAATTGAGATCCGTTTGCGAGCCGACGCCCGCGTGCCGTACAGCGAGATCGAGCCGTTGATGCTGACCTGCGCGAAACTCGGCATCCGCAAGCTCGGCTTCGCCGTCATCCACGAATGAGCGACACATGCGAATCCCCACTCACCGCCACGAAGTTGAAAACACGTCGATGACACCGATGATCGACGTCATCTTCCAGTTGTTGATTTTCTTCGTGTGCGCGTCAGCCGGCCAGATCGTGGAGTCTCATTTGCCGACCGAGTTGGCAGCCGGAACGGTTGAATCAGCGACTTCGGTCATCGTCGAACGGCCGTTCGGTGAAGTTTGGTTGCGACTGCATCGTCGAGTGGCCGAAGGCGTAGACGAAGTGACGGTCGTCGAACTCAACGATCGCGAGTATTCCGACGAACCTTCGTTGCGACAGACGCTGCTGACTCTCGCGGAAACCACACCCGAGATTCCCGTGATCCTCGACATCGAAGGCGCGGTCCCGCTGGGCGATGTCGTCCGCGTGTACGACGCGTGCCAATCGGCACAGTTTCGGCAAGTCTCGTTCGCAACGAAGCGGGCCAAGTAGGTTGGGACTCCGTCCCGACCAAGAGCAGGGTCGGGACGGAGTCCCAACCTACAAATCAGCTACGCCGGTGAGATCGGCCAGCCGAGGGACCAACCCCAGGCACGGACATCAGCGGCGTGTTGCTCGGTGAACTGGATCAGGTCGATCGACGAAATGTTGAGCCGGCGCGCGAGGCCGGCGAGTTCATCGGATTCGGAGGGGGGCAACGTCAGGTCGTCGGCGGTTCCGCGAGCCATGCGCAGGGCATCGATCAAGCGACGGAAAAAGAGGTAGGCCGCGCGGAGCGATTCGGCCGCAGTGCCCGGAATCAAGTTTTTGCGAGCCAGTTCATCCAGTGCGTCGAGCGTGCCGGAGAGACGCAGCGAGGGGTGTCGCTCTCCGTGCGTCAGTTGCAACAGTTGCACGAGGTATTCGACATCGACCAGCGCACCGGGGCTGAGCTTCGCGTGGAACGTACCGGCTTGGACATGCTGCCGCGTTTGTCGTTCGCGCATGGCGAGCACGGGAGCCACATCCCAACGAACGGGGCCGAACAACAATTCATCGCGGCGGCGCAGCACGGCTTCGCCGAAGTTCGCGTCTCCCGCAATCGGTCGTAGTTTGATGAGCGACTGCCGCTCGAACGGCCAGGCCAGGCCGTCAGCTGCGAAGTACCGCGTGAACTCATCGAGCGACACGGCCAAGTTACCCGCTCGGCCGTGAGGTCGCAGACGCAGATCGATTTGAAAGATGCCGGCGCGTTTGGCTTGGATCGTTTGCTGAAATAGCTCGACGAGCCGTTCGCAGAATTCCGACGGAGCGGGGCCGTCGAAGACAAACACCAATTCGATGTCCGACGCGAAGCCGAGTTCGCGACCGCCGAGCTTGCCGAGCGCGGCCACGCAGTAGACCGGAACGTCTCGAACTTTCTGTCGCTCGACAACCTCCCGTCCGGTCATTTCACACGTGGCGATGATGACCACTTCGGCAAGCTCGGTGAGTTCGCTCGCGAACTCGGCGAACTCTGGCACAACGCCGGTGACATGCCGCATGTCGATGCGGAACATCTCGCGATCTTTGAAGGCGTTCAACCGGTCGCGGCGTTCGGCGAACGTGCGGCCAGAGGACAACTCAGTCGCGAGTTCCGCAGTCAGCAACTCACGCGGTTTGCGCAGACGCAGGCCGACGATGTCGGTCACGACCGGAAACAGATTCGCGTGCTGCAACCGCAGAAAATCTTCCCACAGCAAATCGCTCACGCCCAGCAACTTCGCCAGAGCGGTCAACACCTCCGGGCGTTGCAGTGAATCGAGCCGTTGCAGCCAGTCCGGCTCGCCCAGTTCGCGTTCGAGCAATTCCTGGAAGTGCAGCATCGCGGCTTCCGGGTTCGGTGACTGCGGCAGCAAATCGGTGAAGTGCTGAATCAGCACGACCGCCGCGCGGAGCACTTGCTGACGCTGCGGATCGAGCAGCTTGCGGCCGGAGTCGTCGGTGACCAGCAGCGTGTCCCGGACGCGCGAGCCATCCGTGCGAATCTCCATCCGCCGGATGTCGATGCCCAACAGCGCCAGCGAGTTCGTCAACTCGTACAAGAATCCGCTCGTGTCGTCCGAAGCGATGCGGATGAGCGTCATTTCCGGATGCGAGTCGTTGTCAAAGTCGATCTCGACGGGCGACTGCACGGGGCCGCTAGGCCGAGCGGTCGGCAGCGCCTCGGAGACACGTTTCGCGAGTTTCGCCTGCGCCTCGCGTCGGCTTCCAGTGCGAGCTTGTTTGAGCAGGTCGAACAGTTCGCGATGCAGACACCCTCCGCTTGCCTGCGGAAGAACCACGCGCTGCCGAATGACAAACGAATTCACGAACCGCAGCGGGGAACTCAAAACAGCGGCTCGCTCTTCCGTGAAAACATCTCCCTCGATGATGTCGAAACCATGCACGAACAGCAGTCCGCACATCATCGACAGGTCGCCCAATTGGTCGAAGCCAGCGATGGAGACTTCGCTGACGTCCGCGTCACGCGGCCGCCAATCCACGATCAACGGGTTCTCGCCGGACAGCCGCCCCCAACTCTGCAAACGCCTCCGCTCATCCGCGGCGGGACGCGACGAGGTGGGCACCGTGCCGTGATCGTGACTCGCAACCGGCTCTGTCGTCCGCGAATCGCTCGCGCCTCCGACATACTTCTCGAAGATGCGTCGCACGGCCGAACGGTGTTGTTGAAAGTGCTTCGCCAGTTGTTCGGCATCCGGAAAGTCCAGCCGCCGCGCGAGCAATTCCAACTCAACCGGTTCCGTCGGCAGCGAGTGCGTTTGGCGGCTGTGTTTCAGTTGCAAGCCGTGCTCAATGACGCGGAACAAGACGTAGGCCGAGGTCAATTCGCGGTACTCGTCCGCGAACACGAAGCCGAACTCCGCCAGTCGCACGAGTCCGTCGAGCGTGTTGATGCTGCGGACCTCCGGCACTTCGCGGCCGTGTTGCAGTTGCAAGCATTGCACGACGAACTCGATGTCGCGAATCGTGCCGGCCCCGAGCTTCACCTCGCCAGCACCTTTGCCTTTGCGTTGCAGGTCATGCTCGATCCGTTGCTTCGCGAGCAACACGCTGCGCCGCACGTCCTCCGCCGCCGAATTGAAGATCAACGGCCTCGATTGTTCCAAGAATCGCTGTCCGACCGCGAAGTCTCCCGCGATCACGCGAGCTTTCAACAACGCCTGCCGCTCCCACAACTGAGCCTGTGACCGGAAGTAGTCGAGATACGTTTCGACCGTCACAACCAGCGGGCCAGCGTTCCCCCACGGACGCAGCCGCAAATCGACTCGATACAAGATGCTGTGCGAAGTCACGTCCGAAAGCACCTTAGTCAGTCGCTGAGCCAACTCCTGAAACCGCGCCGGATCGCCATCGCAAACGAAGACGAGGTCGATGTCTGAACTGTAATTCAACTCCTCGCCGCCCAGCTTGCCGAGCGCGAGCACCGCGAAGCCGAGGGGCACGGGATCGCCGATCATCCGCAATGCCACTTGCACGACCGCGTCGGCCAGCAACGACAACTGGTTCGTCACCGACCGCAGATCGAGCAGACCCAAAAAGTCGCACACGCCGATCCGCAGCAACTCACCATGCTGAAACTCACGCAGTGCGTTCGCTTGCTCATCGAACGTTGTCGCCGTCTCCGTCCGCGCGAGTGCAGACTCGAAGAATTCCGGTCGGCTGCGCAAGTCGGCAAGCAACCGCGGTTGTGTCAACTGTCCGAGCAACGCCGGCTCTCGCAGCAGGATCTCCGTCAAGTACGGACTGGCCGCGAAGACTTTCAGCAGCACTTCGATCGCTCGCGGTGATTCCAGCAATTGCCGAAACAACTCGCGCCGATCGGGGACTGCTTGCAGCAAGCGTTCCAACCCGACCAGCGACGCCTCCGCCGCGTGCGACTCCGCCAACAGAGCCGATACCCACGACAGGCACCGCTCCGAGTCGGCATCCTCCGCCTCATCAAATAACTGCCGCAAGCGGTCGTCGAAAGTGGGTTCGGCATTGGTCATTGGTCATTGGTCATCCGACAGGTCCGGCCAATGATCAATGACCAATGACCAACGATCAATTGCGTCCATCCAAAGCGGGGCTGACACCCCGCACTCCCAAAATCCAAAGTTACTTCAAGCTCGTCGCCGGGACTTTGCCGTCGAGATACCGCCAGTTCTTCAGCCAGAAGACCAAGTCGGCCATCGCTTGCTGGTCCACATTTTTCTCCACGCCGACGGGCATCAGTGACAGGCCGGTGTTGCGGAGTTCGTCGATATCCGTCCGCAGCAACGTCAAAACTTTGCCTTCGGGTTGCTTGAGCGAGATTGAAGTTGCGGTCTCGGAGGTGATGACTCCGGATTGAACGGTGCCGTCTTTGAGTGCCACGGCATACGCGAAGTAGTTGGCGTCGATGGCTTTGTTGGGGTCGAGGATGTCCAGCAAAAGTTGTTCGGGTTTCTTGGTGCGTGTGTCGGAGATGTCCGGGGCGACGTTGACTCCGACGTTGTCGACGCGGTGGCAGGTCGAGCAATTCTTGACGAACACCTCGCGTCCGCGCTTGGGGTCGGCGGTGAGAGCCAGCGCGGGGCGGTAGGCATCGAGCACCTCGTGCCGGCTGGCGGGAGCCGCGGCGGCCAGCACGGTCTTGGCTCGCTCGCGCAGGGTCTCGTCCTTGGCCTGCGTCATTTGATTGACTTGCACCGGCCCCAACTCGGTGGCGGCGATCTGCCCTTGCTCGATGGTCTCCAGCAACCGCAGTTGCCGCTCCTTCGACGCGAACAACGCCGCCAAGATCGCCCGACGAATCGCGGGGGTTTCAGAGCGATAGCGTTCGACGAGCCACGCATCGACTTCGGGTGTTTGGAATGAGGCAAACGATTCAACTGCTGCCAATCGCAGCGATTGATTAGTGCTCATCTCGGCAGCATTCTTCAGCGCCTTCCCAACTTGTCGAAGATTTCCGAGACGGAGAAGTCGAGTAGCTAACAGCGCTGACTCCACGTTGTGGTCTAAGTCGGCTCGGTATCGGACGACGTCGGCAGCGTCCTTCAAGAAGAGGTCGATGAGTTCATGAACTCGATGTGGAAAACTCGGATGAGTCGCCGAAAGTGTCTTTCCTTTCCGCAGAAGTCCCTTCTCAAGGGCCAGCAGCACAGTGGCCGGCACGACAAGACTTGGATCTTGAACCGGAGCCAAGTTCTTTTGACGATTGCTGAATTCCGCAAGTCGAGAAATCGTCTCGGCCACTAGGGAATTCAATTGGGCATCGTTGTTGGCAAGAGTTGGGATTTGCTCACAAATACTTCCAACGAGAATGACTCGCCCCAACTGTGTTCTTTCGTCGGACTGATCGGAGTAATCCATCCAGACAAGGATGCCATCAAGCACCGCAACGGCGTTTTTTTGCAATGTGCCGAGAATCGTAAGACGCATCCAAGGATCACCGGCATCGGCGATTGCTCTACGGACCAGCTTCTTGACAAGTGTGGCGTCCTGAATTTCATCGAATGCCAACCCTTGAGCGGCTCTCCAGCGAACTCGCGAATCGTTGTCACCGAAGAGAGATAGCAGTAATCCCAGCTTTGTCGCATCATCAATGTCGGCATCTTCAGTCGTCGCAAGTAACCTCGTAGCCTCTTCTCGCACTCGCGCATTCGTTGGCGAGAGCCACAGGAGGACGTCGCGACCGGCCACAATCTGGCGATCTCGAAGAAGTCGAGCCTGAAGTGTCAGGCAACGTGACTCGGCCAATAATGGTCGGACCAATGTCGCCGATTCGGATTTTGCATAACCCTGATGGATGACTCGCGAAGTCGTTACGCGATGCCAGCCGTTGGTCGAGTTGAAGCTCGCATCTAGGTTGGTGACGGAGACACTTGACTCACGCTTCGGCCGTTCACCCTTCGGTCTGATGCGATAGATGCGTCCCTTGTCGTTTCCGAGCCAGGTGTCGGGGCGTTGTTTGAGTTCGTCGGGAACCCATTCGGGGTGCTCGATCACGGCGCGGTACATGTCCACGACGTACAATGCTCCGTCCGGGCCGTTTTGCAGATCGACCGGCCGGAACCAGTCGTCGCGCGAGGCGAGGAAGTCGCGTTGCGCTTCGGTGTAAGGATTTCGCGACTTGAACGTCACGCCGTCGGGTTCCAGGACCGCTCGCTGTACGAGGTTGCCGGTGGGCTCGCAGACGAAGACGTTGCCGCGAAATTCTTCCGGCAGCCAGTCGCCGGTGTAGACGCACACGCCACACGCGGCCGTGAACGTCCCGGCGTGCAGGTTGCTCGTCGTCCAGGCGGAGGTCAGCGGGAAGACTTGGTTCTTGTCGTCCGGCAGAATCACGTCGTGGACCACCGCTGGAAACGCGACGTGCGGACAACGCTTGATGAAATCCTCTTCGAAGATCACCTGCCGGCACGGATGCCGATTGTCGCACACGAACCGATTCCCCCACGCATCAAACGTCAGCCCGAATTGTCCGTTGCCCGAGATCGCCTCGTAACGCCCGGTGAGCGGATCGAACTTGAAGTCGCGGCCGGTGAGGCTGACGGGCTGCGGAGGGGGAGGGGTAGACGATTGCAATTTGTCTTTCTCCCCCTCTCCCCGTCTCCCCGTCTCCCCTTCGATCTTCACCGGCCAGTCCTTCTTCACCGCGATCACGTTCCCACCGCGGAGTCCGTTGGCGACGTAGATCCAGCCGTCGGGGCCGAACGTCGGGTGATTGGCTCGCAGTTGCGGGTTGGCTTGAG
Organism: Candidatus Kuenenia stuttgartensis; assembly: GCA_945861865.1. GTDB lineage: Bacteria > Planctomycetota > Planctomycetia > Planctomycetales > Planctomycetaceae > SXKJ01. The sequence goes on from CAMAWN010000029.1 coordinate 25,038, forward strand.
CGAAGCCGGTGAACCACGTCTCGCGGACGTCCGCTTTGTGATCGCCGTCGGTGTCTTTGAAGTACGCGACCTCGCCAGCCAGCGTCACGATGACTCCGCCGTCCCACGGCTGCACGCCGGTCGCGAACAGCAACTTGTCGGCGAAGATGTGAGCGGTCTCGTAGCGGCCGTCGCCATTTTTGTCTTCGAGCAGTTTGATCCGCGACAATGGCGGCTTGCCCGGTTCGGGACCGTTGGGATAGTCGCTCAGTTCAACGACCCACAGCCGACCGTACTCGTCGAATTGAATCGCGACGGGATCGATGACCTCTGGCTCGGCGGCAACGATCTCGATTTGCAGATTCTTGTCGGCAAGGACGAAGTGCTTGAGCGACTCTTCGGGCGAGAGCGGACTTTTCGCAGCATCCGCCGCCTCGGCAGCAACGGCGATCAACAGCAGGACACAAATCACAAATGCTCGCATGCGAGAACTCCTGTCAGACGGCGATGCCAATCAGCGACGGCGGCGAATGCTACCACGGCGAGCGAATGAAGAAACCACCCGGTTGGCGGCGGATGAGGCGTTTCATTTCGAGGACCGTCAGGGTCGAGAGGACTCGCGGCAGTTCCATTTGGCTGCGGGCGATGATTTCGTCTTGCAGCGTCGGATCGGCTCCGATCAGGTTGAGGATGTGCCGTTCGATTTCGTTGAGCGAAAGTTCGCGCAGGCTGTGAACCGTCTCGCCACTGTCGGATGCGACCGAGATCGGCTTCGTGAGCGGGCCGATCGCGGCCAGGATGTCATCGACGTGGCGAATCAGCGTGACTCCGTCGCGAATCAAATCGTGGCAGCCTTCGCTGGCAAGGCTGTCAATGCGGCCGGGAACGGCGAGCACCTCGCGACCTTGTTCCATCGCATGCCGAGCGGTGTGCAACGCGCCGCTGCTGCGGCCGGCTTCGATGACCACGACGGCGACCGACAGGCCGCTGATGATGCGGTTCCGCTGCGGAAAGTGTCCCGCGTGCGGCGTTTGATGCAGCTTGAACTCGGTCAGCAAGGCTCCATGCGCGGCAACCTGATCAGCAAGTTCGCGATGCTCTGGCGGATAAACTTCCGCGAGGCCGGTGCCCATCACGGCAATGGTTCGCCCGCCACCGCTGAGTGCTCCTTGGTGCGCCGCTGCATCGATCCCGCGAGCCAATCCGCTGATGATTGTGACGCCCGCACGAGCTAGTGAATTTGCGAATTTCTCCGCCTGCTGCCGGCCGTACACGGTGCAGCGTCGCGAGCCGACAATCGCGACAGCGAGTTCGTCCTGTGGCTGAATGTCGCCACGGCAGTACAGCAACAGCGGCGGATCGCAGATGCGTTCGATCGCTTTCGGGTACTCGGCCGAACCGCGTCGCAGCAGTTTGACGCCGCGCTTGCGGGCCTCTTCGAGTTCCTGTTCCGCATCGCGGCCGAGTTTCGAGGCGGCGATCGACATCGCGATCTTCGGTCCGATGCCTGCGACTTCTTCCAGTTGAGCAAGGCTCGCGGTGAGCACACCGGCCGCCGAGCCGAAGTGGTCGAGCAGAAGTTGCGAGTGTCTCGGCCCGATGCCATTGACCAAGTGCAGACGCAGTTGGCTGAGCAGTTCGTCGTCAGTGGCATTGGGGGCGGACATGCGGTTGTCACAGTTCAAAAACGGCATCACGGCTGTCGGTCAACGGCTGTCAGCCGAAAGGGATTGTCGAGAGGCAATATCTCAACTCTATGGCAGTTGCAACTGAGCGAGGGCCGCTTCGAGGGTTTGTCGCAGAACGGCGTCTTGCGGATCGAGCGTGCCGGGTGACTGTTTCACGAGTTCGTCGAGCACAGGCTGAGCAGAAATTGGTCGTCGAGGTCGCGCGGGGTCTCGGCGAGCAGTTCTTCGAGGCGTTTGATGGCTTCATCGACGTCCTCTCGCAATGCGACTTCGTCGCTACGGTCGATGGCGGGGTTCTTGCGAGTCATTTCCGTTGTTTCCACGTCGACATCGCGGCCTGCGAAAAAATGTTGGCTGCGCTGAGCGACGTCATAACTTCGCGTCGATGTTGACCCAGGTTTTTTTCTCGAACGATTCGAGGGTCGCGTCGGCGACCGCTTGGGCGAGCGCTCCGTGGTCGAAGCCGGGGACGCAGTCGCGGCCTTCGGTGATCGCGCTGACGAATTCCCAGACGAGGTCGTAGCGAAAGACCGTGCTGGGAACGCCGTCGTGCGGGTTGCGCGGGCTGCCGGGGATCACCAAAAACTCGCGCGGGACCGCTTGCTTCTGCATCGTGCCACCGTGCTTGCCGAGGACGATGTTGTTCGGATCGGTGAGCTGATACGCGGCCGAGCCTTCGCTGCCGTTCACCTCCGCCCATTCGTAGCCGAAGCCGTTGTTGTGATGCCCTTTCATCAACGTGCTCCCTTCCCAGACTCCGGTCGCTCCGTTGGCGAACAGGCCGATCAACGAGGACCAGTCATCGACCTCTGACGGAGCACATACCTGGCCGTCGTTCGTTTTCTCTCGTTTGGCGAACTGAGCGACCGCACCGCAGATCGTCTTGATCGGCCCCATCAGGTCCATTGAGAAGTCGATGCGGTGAATCGTCATGTCGAACAGATCGCCGGCCCCGGCGAGTTTCTTGTACTGCCGCCAGCCCCAACTGGTCTCCGGCCAGTCGAGAAACCGCTGACTGCGAAAATGCCGCGGCTGACCGAGCGCACCGCTCTTCACGAGATGCCGGACGTAACGCATCGACGGAGCGAACCGATACGTGAACGCCGTCATGTGCCGCAGGTTTTTGTCGCGAGCCGCTCGGAACATTTCGGCGGACTCAGAGAAGTTCAGCCCCAGCGGCTTCTCGCACATGACGTGCTTGCCGCCGGCGATGCAGGCCAGTGCGATCGGTTTGTGCGTGAAATTTGGTGTGGCAATGATGACCGCGTCGATGTCCGGATCGGCGGCAATCTCCTCGAACTGCGTCGTCTTTTTCGTCGGTCCCCAATCCTTCTGCCGCTGATTGAGCAGTTGCTCATTCGGATCACAGACGGCGACCAGCTCACAGCGCTGGTCGATCCGAATTCCGGGGACGTGGTGATAATCGGAAACCGCGCCGGCTCCGATGATGGCGATGCGAACTTTGTCGAGCATGGTGATTTGAGATTCGAGATTTCAAATTTGAAGTTGAAACGGCCAGTGAAACGAGGCGGAAGAATGAGGAAAAGCTTGTGCGATGGGAAGAGCTAACCCGCCCACTAAGTCCGCCAGAAGTGGTACTGATCGGCGAGTGGGGGATGTGAATCCCCCGAGTCAGCCTCGCAAATTCTCGGAGGACTGACGTCCCACGCTCGCCAATCTGCACCACGACCAGTCCATCACGTTTCCAAGTCACGCCACCGATCAATAAAGTGGCCGTCCATCGGGAGCCTCGCTCTTCCGACTCGCCTGCGATTTCGCCCGCCTCGTTCCGCTCAGGAGTCTGTGATGTTGCGATCCGTTGGGTTTTTGATCGTTGTCGGTTGTGTCTTGGGAATTGCCGTCCGAGCAGCGGATCCGACGCCGACGGCCGCCGAGTACAAGACGGCGTGGCACAAGCTGACCGTGCCGGGGACGTGGGACGATCAATCGAACGGCGTGCTCGCCAAGTTCGACGGCATCGCGTGGTATCGAGCCGAGGCCAAGATCCCGGCCGAGTGGCAAGCCACACAGGTCACACTCGCGACCGAGCAGATCGACAACGCTCACGAGGCGTACTTCAACGGCGTGAAGCTCGGCGGCGCGGGAGCGTTTCCGCCGAAGTACGAAAGCGGTTTGAAGGAGCTGAAGAAATACGTCGTCCCCTCGGAACACATCCGGTACGGCGAGGCGAACGTCGTGGCAATCCGCATCTACGACCACGACGGCAAGGGAGGCTTCAAAGGAGCGGCTCCCAGCCTCAGTGCCGGCGGGCAAACGATCCGCATGGAGGGCAAATGGGATTTTCGACTCGGCGACGACGCGGTCTTCGCGGCTCGCGTCGACGACAATAACACTGCGAAGTTGCCGACGGCTCCAGCGTCGTTCAGCAAGATCCTGGTGTCACCTTCCAGTGCTCCGGTGGGAAAGGCTCCGGCCGATTACTCGCCGATCGTGCCGCCGACTGAAGCGATCAAGACGTTCACGGTGCCGGACGATCTTAAACTGGAACTGGTGCTCGCCGAGCCGCACGTCAAGCAACCGCTGCACATGACCTGGGACGAACGCGGCCGGCTGTGGGTCGTGCAATATTTGCAGTATCCGTATCCGGCCGGGTTGAAGATGGTCAGCAAGGACGTCTTCTGGAGAGCGGTCTACGACAAGGTTCCGCCGCCGCCGCCGCAGGGTGAGCCGGGGCTCGACAAGATCACGATCCACGAAGACACCGACGGCGACGGAGTGCTCGACAAGCACAAGACGTTTCTCGACGGACTGAACATCGCCACGAGTTGTGCCCTCGATCGCGACGGCGTGTGGGTGATGAACCCGCCGTACTTGCTCTTTTATCCCGACAAGAATCACGACGACGTGCCGGATGGCGACCCGGTCGTGCATCTGCAAGGCTTCGGCCTGGAGGACACGCACTCGGTCGCGAACTCGCTGCGGTGGGGACCGGACGGTTGGCTCTACGGCTGCCAAGGGAGCACGACGAGCAGCGTGGTCATGCGGCCGGGGCTCGACAAGCAGCCGGTGCATTCGATGGGGCAGCTCATCTGGCGATATCATCCGGCGACGCGCCGCTTTGAAATCTACTCCGAGGGTGGCGGCAACAGCTTCGGCTGCGAGATCGACGCCGAAGGCCGAGTCTTCTCCGGCCACAACGGCGGCGACACGCGCGGCTTTCACTACACGCAGGGCGGCTACTACCAGAAGGGCTTCAACAAGCACGGGCCGCTGTCGAACCCGTATGCCAACGGCTACTTCGCTGCGATGGGACACGCGAACGTGCCGCGGTTCACGCACAATTTCGTCATCGATGCCGGAGCCGCGCTGCCCAACGCGCATCGAGGTCACCTGTTCGGCGTCGAGCCACTGCAAGGCCGAGTCGTCGAGGCGGACATTTCAAACGACCGCTCGTCGTTCAAGACGAAGGATCTCGGCTACGCGATCACTTCGACCGATCCGCGCTTTCGTCCGGTCGAGATCAAAGCCGGCCCCGATGGAGCGATCTACGTCGCCGACATGTACGAACCGCAGATCGCGCACCGGCAACACTTCCAAGGTTTGATCGACAAGGACAATGGCCGCATCTACCGGCTGTCGGCAAAGAATTCATCGCCAACGAAGTCAGCGGACCTCGGCAAAAAGACGACGCCCGAACTGGTCGAGCATCTTCAGCAGTCAAATAAGTGGCAGCGTCAAACCGCGCTGCGGCTGATCGGACAGCGTCGCGATCGCACGGTTCTGCCGTTGCTGAAAAAGAACATCGAATCGAGCACCGGTCCGTTCGCGCTCGAATGCCTGTGGGCGGCTTATCAGCTCGGCGGACTCGACGACGCGTTCGCGCAGATGTGCCTCGCTCACAAAGAGCCGCTCGTCCGCGAATGGACGGTACGGCTGAGCGGTGACATGCCGCTCGACCTGGCCGCCGCTGCGAACGCCACCGGCCGCGCCGTGCCCGGACCGCGACAGGTGCAGGACGCACATCTGATGGGGCATCGATTTGGTGAAACACGCACATCAATTCCGCTGGCTCGCAAGCTGGTCGATGTTGCGAAATCCGAAACTTACGTTCGAGTCCGCAGCCAACTCGCCTCGACCGCCAAACGCCTGCCGGCCGATCAAGCGTTGCCGCTGATCGACGCCTTGTCGCTGCACAACGAGGACGCCGACGACATTCACATCCCGCTGTTGTTGTGGTGGGCGCTGGAATCGAAAGCGACCAAGAACTCGGCTTTGATCGTCAACCTGTTCAAGAACCCGGAGGTCTGGAAACGGCCGCTCGTCGAGAAACATCTGGTTTCGCGCACAATGCAACGCTTCGCTCAGGCCAGCACACGCAACGATCTGCTTGTCGCCGCCGAACTGCTGGCGAAGGCTCCGACTGCCGAGCACAGACAAGAACTCTTGAAGGGCTTCGAGGCCGCATTCAAGGGCCGGCCGCTCAGCGGACTGCCGGACGAACTCGTCAAGGAAATCACCGAGGCTGGTGGCGGATCGCTCGCGCTGCGCGTCCGTCAGAAGGACGCAGCTGCCATCGACGAGGCTCTCAAGCTCGTCGTCGTCGAACCGGCGGCTCCGCCCGATCCAAAACAAAAAGCCGCTGCCGAAGAGGCGAAGACGCGACGCATCGAACTCGTGCAAACGCTCGGCGACATTCAGCCGAGCGGTTCGGTCAATGTGCTGATCTCGATGGCGAAGACGGCGGCGGACAATGACGTCCGATCGGCCGTGCTGACCGCATTGCTCGGCTACAAAGACAAAGCGATCGGCTCGGAAGTGTTGACCGTCTTCACCAGCCTGCACGACGACGTGCAATCGGTCGCGCTGACGTTGCTCACCAGCCGTCCGGTTTGGGCACGGCAACTCGTGGAAGCGATCGACGGCGGCAAGCTCAAGCCCGACGTGCTGCCGATGGACGTCGTTCGCAAGCTGACGTTTCTCAAAGACGACAAGCTGGCCGCACTGGTCAAGAAGCACTGGCCGAAGCTCGAAGGAGCCAGCACGACCGAGATGCAGGAATTGATCGCTCGATTCGCGTCGGTCGCCAAATCCGAAGGGGGCGAGCCGTTCGAGGGCAAGAAGATTTTCATGCAGTCGTGCGGCAAGTGTCACCTGCTGTTCGGCGAGGGTGGCCGTATCGGCCCCGATCTGACGACGTTCAAACGAGACGACGTGCAGCACATCCTCACGAACGTCATCAACCCCAGCGCCGAAATCCGCGAGGGCTTTGAAGCGATCGTCGTCGTCACCAATGACGGCCGCACGATCACCGGTTTCCGCGCCGACCAAGACGCTCGCGTCTTGGTCGTGCGAGGCATCGATGGCCAGAATATCTCGATCAACCGCGACAACATCGAAGAAACTGTCCCGCAGAAGAAATCGCTGATGCCGGAGGGGTTGCTCAACAATCTCACCGAAGAACAGGTCCGCAACCTCTTCACTTATTTGCGAGTCGGACAGCCACTGAACTCGCAGTAGCGCCAACCAAAAATCCCCAATCGAAAATCCCATCATGTGGTTCACGGAAACACCTTGGCCGCCGATCATCGGATTGTGTGTCGTCGGCGTGTTGCTGTTTCTGGGCGGGTTGTCGCAGCGGAAGGCAGTGTTCTTGGCGGGAGTCGCCTTGTGCCTCGCGTTGTGCGGGGTCGTGTTTGTCGTCGAGCAGCAGATCGTCACCGAGCGTGAGCGAGTCGAGCAGCGTCTGCTGGATTTCGCGGCGGCGTTTCAACAGGACTCGATGCGGCAAGGCTTGGTGAATTTGGTGGTCCCCGGGCCGGAACCGGCTTCGCTGAGTCACATCTCGGCATCGGCGGATGGCACGAGACGAATGGCTGAAGCCGCGCTGAAGCTCGTCGATCTCCCCGAAGCGGTGCGAATCTCGGACGTGCGGACGACGATGAGCAACAACGACTCGCGAGCGGTCACGCAGTTTCGAGCCTCCGCCACTGTCCGAGCGGGAAGCTCTGCCGATGTCGGCGTCCACCAGCCAACTCGCTGGGAACTGACGTGGCAACGGGAAAAGGGAGACTGGAAGATTCTCCGCGCCACGCGATTGCACTTCATGTCCGGCGAGGCGTTGCAGAATCCGTTCACAAACCGCGAGTAGACTCGGCAAGAAGGAGACAGCCATGTCAGTGCCTCACCCCTCTGGTGCCGGCGACGTGGCCGACGCGTCTCGCGTCGGTCGGATGCGAGACGCATCCGCCACGGAATCCCGCGACGATGTGACGCGGGTCGAAGTCACTCAAGCGGCAAGCTCTGGAACGCTTCCCGATCACACGCTGGTCGAGCCGAACGAATCGGACGAAGCGACAATCGTTGATTCGCCACCACTAGCCGCGGAAGCCACGCTCGTCCTTCGGAATGAGATCGTCGAACATGATGCGACAATTGCGGACTCTTCGCCGGGCCTGAACACGCCCAGGCTCAACCATTCGGAAGCGGACGTCCACACCATCGTCGAACCTTCCGTTCCCGGCGCAGATGCGACGTCTCCGGGAATCCAGGCGACTGCGGGATCCAGTCCCATGGCGCGAGGCTGGGCTGCGACCAAGGGAGCGACCGGTGCCGCTTGGCCACAGCCGTTGCCGAATGCGGCGAAGAAACCGCTGACGCCTCAGCGACCGCTCAGCGCGCCGCGAGCGGAAGATCGATATCGGCTGCTCGACAACTTCGCGCGTGGCGGCTTGGGTAACATCTGGCGAGCCAAAGACTCCATCATCCACCGCGAGATCGCGTTCAAAGAACTGCTGCCGAAGGCGCTCAAGAACCCTCGGATCGTCGAGCGTTTTCTCGAAGAGGCGCAGATCACCGGTCAACTCGAACATCCTGGAATCGTGCCGATTTACGACGTCGGCTATCAGGAAAACGGGACTCCGTTCTACGCCATGAAACTGCTGAAGGGCGGCAACATGGAAGAGGCGATCGAAGCGATGCACCTCCTGCCGCGCGGCAGTACCGAGCGGCAGTTGGCGTTCACTCGGTTGCTGCGACAGTTCATCGCGATCTGTCAAGCGGTCGGTTTTGCTCACGACAAGGGAGTGCTGCACCGCGACCTCAAGCCGCTCAACGTGATGATCGGCCAATTCGGTGAGACGCTGGTGCTCGACTGGGGTTTGGCCAAGGTGATCGATGTGCTGGGCGAACAAGAAATCGTGACCGACTCCGGCGGGCAACTCGACAACGCCAACCCCTCGGCCGATGACCACACGCTTGCGGAATCCCCCACCTCCGAGACAAACGTCGCCGCCACGAAAGACGGGGCCACAGGAGCCGCTGTTTCAAACATCGGCGCGACGCGTGCCTCGGCGACGTCGGTCGGTGGCACGCAGACTGGTCGAACCGAATCGGGAACTTTCTCTCGCCGCCAAGTCATCACAACGGACGCTCGCACCGCCGGCAGCCAAACCATGATGGGACAGATCATGGGGACGCCGGCGTACATGCCTCCCGAACAGGCGCGCGGATTGATCAACGAACTCGACGCGCGAACCGACATCTATTCGCTGGGAGGCATCCTCTACAAACTCCTGACCAACCAACCACCGGTTCCGAGGGGCAAAGCTCAAGACGTGCTCGTCAAAGTCGTCAGCGGGCAGATCACGCGGCCACGAGAAATCGACCCAACGATCCCGCCGCCACTCGAAGCGATCTGCCGCAAGGCGATGGCGCTACTTCAGGCCGACCGCTACGCTAAGTCTCTCGATCTCGCCGCCGATGTCGAAGCCTGGCTGGCCGACGAGCCGGTGTCCGTCTTTCCTGACCGCTGGCAGACAAAACTGCGACGCTGGCACAAGCGGCATCGCACACTGGTCCACAGTGCGGGAGTGGCGGTTGTTGTGTTCCTCGCCGTGGGAGGGGCGTGGACTGGGATCGAGTACTACCGCATCGAAGGACTACGGCTCGCCGCGCATTCCAAAGTGCGCGGTGCTCAAATTTCGACCGAACAAGCAGACTTCGTCAAAGCGAACTCGCTACTGACCGAGGCTCTCGGACAAGTTCAAGCCGAAACGAAACTGACCCAACTTCGCGACTACATCCAGAACGACCTCGACAACGTCGCCCGCCTGCAAGCTGCCGCCGAACGAGAGCGGATCGCCGAGCTGCGTGTGAAAGCCGCTCGACTACTTGATGACGCGCTGGAGGCGACTGACACGGCGAAGGATTTCGCTCAAGCCCGCACGCTGCTGACCGAGGTGGTCACGCTGTTGGCGAAGGAGCCCTCGCTCGCGGACCTGTATCGACAGGCACAATCGCAGTTGGCCGAGGTCAATCAATCGCTCGCCGAGCAATCCGAAGTCGATGCCGCGAAGGCTCAGCTTGCCAAGTTCACGGCGACGGTCGAGCAAGTTCGCGTGCATGGCAGCAATCTCTCAGGCCAGGATTCAATGGATGACCTCATCGAGGCTTACAAATTGGGACTCGCTGGATTGGAGTTGTTCGCCATCGACTTCGAGCAGCCGGAGACGCTCGACCCACGTCTGACGCTGCTCAGCCCCGACGCCATCGAGACGTGGCGCGGCGGCGCGTTCGAGTTGCTGTTCACGGTCGCGCAGGCTGAGATCAATCTCGCGATCAAGGACCAGCCGGCGGAAGTTCGGACTGCGGCTCAACGTGGTCTGGACCGCTTGCGTGATGCAGATCGTCTGGGACGCACTTCTCCGGCGGTCGCCGCGCTGAAGGCGGAATTGCTGGATCATCTCGGCAAGACCGAAGAGGCTCAGGCCGTGCTGAAGGAGATGGCGACGATTCCCGCTCGTACTCGTTTCGATCACTACTATCTCGGCGAGTTAGCCCGCTTGCGTCACGACTACAAGTCCGCGCTGACACACTATCGAGATGCTCTTCAAGTCGATCCCGACGACTACTGGTCGTTGAACATGATCGGCTATTGCCACCTGTATTCGGCGGACGCGGCAGCGGCGACGGCGGCCTATACCGCCTGTATCGCTCGCCGTCCGGACGTGTTCTGGCCATACGTCGTACGTGGTTACGCCTTCTCCGAACTGAAGCAGTACGAACAAGCGCAACGCGATTTCGACAAGGCCCTGGAACTCGACCCACAGTCGTATCACGTCTTCTTGAATCGCGGCGTGGTCTTCCTGAAGCAAAGAAACTACGCCGCCGCACGAGCCGACTTTGTCAAGGCCGCCGAGCTGCGACCTGACCTGGCCGGCCCACACGAAGACTTGGCGGACCTGAGCCGCATCCTCGGTCGTGAGCTGGCAACCTCCGAGACACCCGACGGAGTGATCCGCGCGAAGGCCGAGTTCCAAACGTCTCTCGTGGAGTTGACCACAGCGATCCCGCTGTCCCCTCAACAGGCGTCGCTCTACCACGCTCGCGGCATGATCCGTGTCGCCTTGAGCGATCCTGCGGCGGCAATCGACGATTTTCAACGGGCGATCCGGCTATCTCCCAATCCCCTTCTCCGCGCTGCCAGCCTGCGCGAAATTGGATTGATTCATCAACGAGCGAAACGCTTCCCCGAAGCACTCGCAGCTTTCGAGCAGTCGTTGGCCCAGAATCCGCGTGACACCAATGTCATTCGCCAACGTGCCGAGGTGCTCCTGTCGCTCAACCGATTCGCTGAGGCGATCGCGGGGTTCACCGAGTTCCTCGAAAAGGAAGGCCCCGTCGGCGACGTGTACCGTGCTCGTGGTCTCGCATTCGCCAAGCTCGGAAGGTACCGCGAGGCGATCAACGACTACACGATGTCGCTGCAATACGAGCCTTCGCCGAATATGCTGAAACAACGCGGCAAAGCGTACTTGTTGCAAGCGACGCAACTCGCGAAAGAAGACTTCGAGGAATCGCTGCGGCTTAATCCGATGGATCCTGACAGCCGATGGGGCTTGGCTCACGCGATGGTGTTGCTGGGCGATTATGCCGGAGCCGTCCTCGAAGTTGAGAAAACCGGAATCGCCGCCAAAGGTGCTGTCGGCCATTTCGAACCGCGAGAATGGCCGCTGCTCTTCAACCCTGCGACGACTTACGCGCAAGCGTTTGCCAAAGCCTTGGTCGATCCAAGACTCTCCGCCGAACGCCGCGAGGAACTCGCAAAGCAGTACGTCGCTAGCGCGGTCGAACTACTGAACCTCGCTCGTCGCACCGCTGGCGAACAGTTCGGTCCAATGTTCAAAAACCAACTCCGCAGCGACACGGACCTCAACCCGATCCGACAACGCACGGAATTCCTCGACGCCCTGAAAACGCTCGACTCAAAACCGTAATCGATCGCCCTGTCCATTGAGGCCGAGACGATCGACCAATCACTCCGGCCACAACCGACGGAGCTACATTGGCTCATCGGGTTTCTTGAAGAACTGCGTCAGATCGAGCCCGCCTTTCAGTTCTGCTTGGACCAACTTCATCGTTTGCTCGATGCGTTGCAGGCGTTGCTCCAGCACGGGATGAATCACCGTCTGATCGGACTTCGATTTCAGTCGCGGCACGGCGGGATAGCCAAGTTGCCGCTGCAGCGCGGCGAACATGTAGAGCGGGTCTTTCTTACGATGAGCCTTCGCGATGCGGCCTTCACGCAGGCCGAAGAGTGTCGGGTACGGCGCGTTGAATCCGGGATCGTTGTTCGCACGGCGACGGTCGGCGACGAATTGTTCGGAGCGGAAATACAGCAAATCGGCGAACTCGGAGGTGCCGAGCTCGCGACGCAAGACTCCGAACCACTCGCGCCAGCCATCGTCGTACAACGGATCGCCGCCGAGCGCGATCAGGCCGTCGGTGTAGCCCAAACGGTTTCGCGACAGGCACTCGAACTGGTAAATGAACAGACCTTGCGGCGTCGGATTGTTCGCCCGGTACTCGGCTTCACGTGTCAGAATTTCGAGCGCCATGAACTGATCGAATCGCGACTTCGTTTCCTCTTCCGCCTGCCGCATGATGAAGGCTTGAAACGGCGCGAAGTAATGCTCCAACCGAGCCATCGCATCGCTGATCCGACCTTGCAACAGGATCTCGCTCCGCAAGAAATCAATCGCCATCGGCAGCTTGGTCGTGCTGAGAATTTCCTCTTGAATCGTCGTGAGGATCTCTTGCGACGGAATATTCTCGCGCAGCCGTTCCGCGAAGACGCGGAAGAAGTGCGTCTGCTCGATGTATTCCTCACGGTCCAGAAGCGGAGTCGGCATGGCAGTCTCGAAAGTGCGCGGACGGCGGTCCCACAGTTCGGCACTCTACGTCAGCGCCGCCATCCCGCAAAGCGGTGACGATCACGTGGAACGGCGATACCGAGACAAGAGTCCGCCAGGAACGTCCATCGCCGAGCCATGTTCCTTCGCCATCGAGACCACTGCGGTCGGCTGCAGAAACATGAACGCGAGAACCAACGTCAGAGCCGACGCCAGCATCATCATCCCCCGCACACGAATGTTCACGGCAAACAGCGAGACCGCCGAACCGTACCAGGGCAATGACTCGGCGGGCATCTCGAACACCGGGTCGTTGTCGCGAGTCGAAAGTTGCAAGTGCTCGTCAAGCGGGATGCGTTCCTCGCCAACACGGCGGGCTCCGAAGTCGACGCTGGCTAACTTGCGCACGAAATCCGCGTCGCTTGCCAGCGATTCGACCACCCGATGCAGATCGTCGACTTCATGCTCCAGGCTGACCAGTTGCATCTGCGTCGCGTTGTAGGTGTGTTGCAGTTGGATGCAACTCAGCAGCTTCGGTGACAACGCCACCAACGAATACACGCCGATCGCCGCCAACAAGGCCAGCCAGAACGCCAACGAAGTGGTCCAAGGGGCGTGAACATGAGCGTCGGATTGTTCAGTCGTGTCGGACATGTGGTCTATGAACTCGTGAAGTGCGGTGCTGAGACGCCACGCTCCCAAGTATGCCCGATGAAATGAAACAGGCCGGAGCTTTTTACAACTCCGGCCTGAGTTCGCTGAGATTCACAACCAAGTTTCGCGATCAGATCGTTCCGCCGTATTGGGCGGCCGGGCCGAGGATTTCCTCGATCCGGAGCAATTGGTTGTACTTGCAAATTCGATCCGTGCGGCTGGCGGAACCGGTCTTGATTTGGCCGGTGCCCAGTGCCACCGCCAAATCGGCGATGAACGTGTTCTCGGTTTCACCGGAACGGTGACTCATCACGGCCGTGTAGCCGCTGCCATGCGCGAGTTGCACGGCTTCGATGGTTTCGGTGAGCGTGCCGATTTGGTTGACCTTCACGAGGATGCTGTTCGCAACGCCACTCTCGATGCCACGAGCCAGTCGCTTCGAGTTCGTGACGAACAGGTCGTCGCCGACCAGTTGGCAACGCATTCCGACCTTGTCGGTGAGCAACTTCCAGCCGTCCCAGTCGTCCTCGGAGCAACCGTCCTCGACGGAGCAGATCGGATAGTTATCGACGAGGTCTGCCAGAAAATCGACCATCTCGGACGACGAGAGTTGCTTGCCTTCGATCTCGTACTTGCCGTTCTTGTAGAACTCGGTCGCGGCACAATCGAGAGCGATCTTGATCTCTTCGCCCGGCTTGTAACCGGCCTTCTCGATCGCCGACAGGATCGTGTCGAGGGCTTCTTTCGTCGTCTTGATGTCGGGAGCGAAGCCACCCTCGTCACCGACGGCGGTGCTCATGTGCTTGTCGTGCAGCACCTTCTTGAGGTGATGAAAAACTTCGACGCCGGCTCGCAGCCCATCGCTGAACGTGTCGAAGCCGAGCGGGAAGATCATGAACTCTTGGAAGTCGATGCCGTTGTTGGCGTGTGCTCCGCCGTTGATGATGTTCATCATCGGAGCCGGCAGCCGATTCGCTCCGACGCCGCCGAGGTAGCGGAACAGCGGCAGGAAACTGACCTGAGCCGCCGCGTCCGCCGCCGCCAGCGAGCAGGCCAGCATCGCGTTCGCACCGAGCTTGCTTTTATTTTCGGTACCGTCGAGTTCGAGCATCGCATGGTCGATCAACGCCTGATCACAAACGTCGAGGCCGAGCAGTTCGTTGGCGATCTTCACGTTGACGTTTTCGACCGCTTGCAACACGCCCTTGCCGAGATACCGCTTCTTGTCGGCCGAGTCGCGCAGTTCGACCGCCTCGTGCGAGCCGGTGCTGGCTCCGCTGGGGACGGCCGCCCGGCCACGATGTCCGTCTTCCGTCTCAATGTCCACTTCCACCGTCGGGTTGCCGCGGCTGTCGAGAATCTCGCGAGCACGCACGGCTGCAATTTCCACACTCATCGTTCGTTGTCCTGAAAAGGAATCTAGCCGACACCGCTACAACGCGGCGAAATCGGCGGGAGTTTGTCGAACTCCGCGCACATTCGCCACCATGAGCCGCCGGAGAATTTGTCGGATCGGCACGGTCGGCTTAAACCAACGGCGGTTCAGAAGAGCCTGATCCCGCGAGAAGAACTGCGTCGCGAGCCGTCGGAGGCACAACTACAATCCGCCACATGACTGCACCTTCCGAACAATCACCTCGCCTGCATCCCGCCGAGCCGCTTCTGCTGGAACCGATGGACCCGCAACTGAAATGGATTCAGCCGGGCGGCGGAGTCATTTGCCATTTCGAACTGGCGTGGGGACACGTTCGCCGTTGGTGGTTGAAGACGTTTCGTCGCGACTACGTGCGGCGGATGGCGGAGCTTCGCAAAGGGGACTTCAACGGCTGCCCACATGAAGTGCTCGACTCGCGCGATGTGAAGTTCTTTCGCAATCAAGGCGGTTACCACTGGGAGCCGGCCGACGATCCGTTCCGCTGGCGCGACAAGATTCCGTTCGCTCGCGCCGGCCTGTGCGAGCTGTTTGTGTTCTCGCTGATGACGTTTGGTCCGGCGATGGCGTTGATCTGTTGGTTGACATGTCCGTGCTCAGCAAAGCTGCCGCCGCCAGCGCGAATCATCGCCTGGCTGGGTGCCACGACACTGACGATCATCGGTCTGTTGATCGTGTGGTTCTTTCGGAATCCGCCGCGAGCGATCCCGGTCGCTCCAGGACAGATCGTTTCTCCGGCCGATGGAAAGATCGTGGCGATTGACGAGATCGAGCACGACGAATTCTTCGGCGGGCCAGCCGTCCAGATCGGCATTTTCCTGTCGATCTTCAACGTCCACATCAACCGTGCTCCGGTGGCTGGCCGAGTGATCGGATTGCGGTATCGGCCGGGGAAGTATTTGAATGCGCTGCGGCCGGAGTCGGCTCGTGAGAACGAACAACTCGCCGTGCGGATGCAGGAAACGGAGTTCCCGTTTCGGCGGTACATCGTGCGGCAAATTACGGGGGCAATTGCTCGGCGAATCGTCTGCTGGCTGAAGCCGGGAGACGTGCTGGCTCGTGGCGAGCAGTTCGGGATGATCAAATTGGGTTCACGAACCGAACTGGTCCTGCCGCGTGAGACGGCATTGAAACTGCGAGTTCAAATCGGCGACAAAGTGAAAGCCGGCACTTCGATTCTGGCGGAGTTTGAAACATGAGCCGTCGCGAAAAAGTCTTCGCCGTGTTGCCGACAATGCTGACGCTCGGCAACGCGGTGTGTGGATTCGGAGCGATCACGTTCGCGGCCAAGTGGTCCGGCGGCGATCCCACGGTGTCGTTGTTTATCGCATCGTGCCTGATTTTTTTGGCGATGGTCTTCGATGCCCTCGACGGCAGTGCGGCGAGGCTGACGAAGCAGACCAGCGAGTTCGGGGCGCAGCTCGATTCGCTGTGCGATGCGATCAGCTTCGGAGCGGCTCCGGCATTCTTGATGTTGCAGTTCTCTCAGTCGCGAGACTTGCTGCACCTCCGTTTCGTCTGGTTGATCGCGGCATTGTATGTCGTCTGCGCGGTGCTGCGATTGGCTCGGTTCAATGTCGAGACCGATGAGGACGACGCTCACGATTCCTTCAGCGGTCTGCCGTCACCTGCGGCGGCGGGAACGGTGGCAAGTTTTCCGATCATGGCCTTTGGATTCCGTCATTTGGAAGACGCGGCTAATGACAAGCTTTGGGAACGATTCGCGACGTGGCTCGACACATGGACTACCAACGTCTTGCCGTTCATCACGTTGGCGGTCGCGTGCTTGATGGTCTCGCGAATTCGTTACACGCATCTCTTCAATCGACTGATTCGTGGCCGGCGTCCTCGGCAGCATTTGATCCAGATCGTCTTCGCGCTGGCCGTGATGTTTGTGATGCCGCAGGT
>CAMAWN010000030.1 GCA_945861865.1 Candidatus Kuenenia stuttgartensis
CCATTCACCGGAGCTGGCAAAAAATGAAGGGCGGAAAATGATCCGCTGCTGCGAACTCCGCGGCACTTTGAACACCGCTGCAATGCCTTAGAAAACCTCCTTCCAAACGCCACACAGGTCTCATCAGCCACGACAGACCCGGAAGAACCTTTTTCTTGTCCATCGCGAAGGGGTCGGGAGTTTGTCCTTGCCGAAAGCCACCGAAAACGGTGAGCTATGGGCCTGTCCGCGTTCGATCTCAGAGAGACGAACGAAACACAGGAGGTCGCCCATGTCCGCGAAAATGTCTTGGGGCCATCCCGCACTCAGTCGCCGCACCGCTTTGCAGGCGGGTGCCGTCGGGCTGTTGGGGTTGGGAACGAATCATCTGGACGCACTGCGAACCGCAGCCGCTCCGGGTCATGAGCAGATCGGGACCGCCAAGTCGGTCATCTATGTCTTTTTATCTGGTGGCTTAGCGCAGCAGGACAGCTTTGATTTGAAGCCCGATGCGCCGGACAACATTCGCGGCGAGTTCCAACCGATCTCGACGCGCACTCCCGGACTCCAGATTTGCGAGCACTTGCCGCAGCTCGCGCAACGCAGTCACTTGTGGTCGCTGTGCCGTTCGCTGACGCATCCGTCGAACGATCATTCGCTGGGCCATCACATCATGCTGACCGGTCGCTCGGACGCGCCGGTGGGTTTTAATCCCAGTAAGCCGGGACCGCTCGATTGGCCGTCCATCGCGTCGGTTGGCGGAGCGGTCACACGTCCGCGCAACAATCTGCCTCCGGCCGTCGTGTTGCCAGATCGCTTGGTGCATTACTCCGCACGAGTCCTCCCCGGTCAGTTCGCGGGGCTCATGGGCGCGCGGCGCGATCCGTGGTTCATCGAACTCTCGCCGTTCAGTTCGCTCGGATACGGGGCGTACCCGGAATACGAGTTCGATCATCAAGAGCGGCCCAACATGCCGCGTCGGAACAAGTTTGAAGCGCCGAACCTCTCGCTTCCCGAAGGGGTCAGCTTCGGCCGTTTGGACCGCCGCGTGGACTTGGTCCACTTGATTGATCAACAGCGCATCGAACTGGACCGAGGCGGCTCGACCACGAGCTTCGACCGGCATCGTCAAACCGTGCTGTCGTTGCTGACCGACGCCAAGATGCGGCAAGCCTTCGACGTGACGAAAGCTCCGGACGCCGATCAGGATCGTTACGGCCGCAACTCGTTCGGCTGGTCGCTGCTGATGGCCAAGCGGCTGGTCGAAGTCGGAGTGAATCTGATTCAAGTGAATCTCGGCAACAACGAAACCTGGGACACGCACGGCGAAGCGTTTCCGCATCTGAAGGATTTGCTTTTCCCACCGACCGACAAAGCGTTATCCGCGCTGTTGGATGACCTGTCCCAAAGTGGCTTGCTCGACAGCACGCTGATCGTGATGGCGGGCGAGTTCGGCCGCACACCGAAGATCACGCACCTGCCGCAGCACTACAAACTTCCCGGCCGCGACCACTGGGGCGCGGTGCAAACTGTGTTCTTCGCCGGCGGCGGCGTGAAAGGCGGCCGAGTCATCGGATCGTCCGACAAGATCGGCGGCTATCCCGCCACCGACCCGCAGCGTCCCGAAAACATGGCCGCGACGATTTACTCCGCGCTCGGCATCCCCGACACCGCCGCGTGGCGCGACGACCTCGACCGCCCGCATCACATCTATCATGCCGAGCCAATCCGAGGACTGATCTGAGTTCTCGGTGGAGCCAACATGCCGCGTGTTTACGCCATTGCCACGATGGACACGAAGGGGGTCGAGATTGCGTTCGTCGCGGAACGCATTCGGTCCTGCGGTGTCGAGGTGGTGACGGTCGATGTTGGGACGAAAGACCCAGCGGTCGGCGTGCCGGATGTCTCGCGCGAGCAAGTGACGGCGTGTTGTCGAAACACGCATCCGCTGACGAAGACTGATCGCGGCGAGGCGGTGACGGCGATGTCGGCCGCGCTGGTGGAGTTCCTCGTGGCCGAGCACGCAGCCGGCAAGGTGGCGGGAGTCATTGGGATTGGCGGTGGTGGCGGAACCGCGCTCATTACTCCAGCACTGCGAGCGTTGCCGGTTGGGGTGCCGAAGGTAATGGTCAGTACGATGGCCAGTGGCAATGTTGGGCCGTATGTCGATTGTGCGGACCTGACGATGATGTATTCGGTGGTTGATGTGGCGGGGATCAATTCGGTGTCTCGCCGAGTGCTGGCGAATGCGGCGCACGCGATCGCGGGCATGGTGCAGCACTCTCTGCCAACCGCTGTCGAGAAGCCGACGCTGGGCATGACGATGTTCGGCGTGACGACGCCGTGTGTGGATGCCGTGCGGAAGTCGCTGGAGGCGCGAGGCTACGACTGTCTCGTATTTCACGCGACCGGGTCGGGCGATCGGGCGATGGAGAACTTGGTTCGCAGCGAACTGATTCAAGGCGTGATCGACGTCACAACGACGGCCGTCGCCGACGAAGTTGTTGGTGGCGTACTCGCCTGTGGGCCGCACCGCTTTGACGCGATCCTCAACGCGCGTGTGCCCTATGTGTTGAGCGTCGGGGCGCTCGACATGGTGAATTTCGGAGCCAAGGAAACCGTGCCGGCCAAGTTTCAAGGTCGCAGGCTGCACGTTCACAACGCTCAGGTCACGCTGATGCGAACGACGGCCGAGGAGAATCGCCAGTTCGCACGTTGGATTGCTGGCAAGCTCAATTGCTCGACGTCGCCGCTGACGCTGCTGATTCCGGAACGTGGCCTCTCAACGATCGATGCTCCCGGTCAGCCGTTTCACGATCCTGACGCGGACACGGCGCTGTTCGAGGAACTTGAACGATTGGTCGAGATGACCGAGCAACGCCAGATCAAACGCCTGCCGCTGCATATCAACGATCCCGAGTTCGCGGCGGCACTCGTGTCCGATTTCTTGTCGCTGGCACGCCGTTGAGCCGAGAGGTGACTCGCCTTCGAGGCAGTGAGTTTTGGGAGCCGCGCCCGTCAGAAAGCGGTTGCTCCGAGGACAGGCAACCGCTTCCTGCCGGGCGCGGCTCATTTTCAAATGCTCAGCGGATTACTCGTCCTTCGGCAGTTCATCCACCGGGACGATTTTCACGCGGTTCGTGGGGCGCGGTGAGCGGTAGTAGTCGAAGAGGATGGAATAAGGCGTATCCAGCGGATTGTGCAGAAACACTCCTTCGACACCCCACTTGCTCTCGATGATGATCGTGCCGTCGTTGAGCACGCCGCGCACCAGGCCGGAATGCACGATGTTGCGGCTTTCGTCCCGATAGATGATGACATCTCCGGCGATTGCCTCTTCAACGACTTCGTATGCGTTATCGTCCAGAATCCGCTGGACCGCATTGCCGGAGATCAAATACTGCCCATCCAGAAAAACCCAGCCGTGGCAGTTCGCCAACTGACCGGCGGGAGCGCGCTGAATCCTGCTGCCGTTGTACTCCACGGTGTAACCATTCTCCGATGGTTCGACATCCGTCGAGTCGGCCGCGCCTTCGTTCAGGCTATAGACCTTGATGGGATGGTTACCGTCGGTGAGCGCCACGAACTCCAGGATCTGATGGCTCTGCATTCCCGGTGCGAGGCCGAGAATAAGCGATTTTTTGACGGGCGGCTTCAAGCGTTCCTGATACTGATGCGACGACCAAGCCACCAGACCCACTGACGAAGCCAGCAAGAGCCAAGCGGATGGACGGCGACGAAAGCGCTCCCACGGTGTCTGGGAGTGTTTCAAATGCAGCCACGCCAACCACATCGTGGTCGCGATGACCGCCACAGTGCCGGCCAAGCGATAGTGTGCCTCCAATTCGCGATGTGCGAGGTTCAAGCCATCGACCGCAAACAGGCACAATGTGAGCGCGGCAGCGTAGGCCGTGACGCGATTCCACGGC
This sequence comes from Candidatus Kuenenia stuttgartensis, assembly GCA_945861865.1. GTDB lineage: Bacteria > Planctomycetota > Planctomycetia > Planctomycetales > Planctomycetaceae > SXKJ01. Next base: position 3,909 of record CAMAWN010000030.1, read on the forward strand.
AAGAAACGCTCGGTCTTGCCGAAGAGAAACCGCACGGCATAACTGATGGTGATGCACACGCTGAAGGTGAACACCATCAACCAATAGGTGTAGGTGGTTTCAAAAAGTTCATTGGGCGGATTCATCAGGCCAAGCCATCAAAGTAGAGTTGATCAGCGGGCGAATTACGATCGGCGGACGACAAGTGGCACCAGCGCAGGAACTGTTCAACCTGCCTTGGGTTCGTCCCGCGGCGTGACGCCCAACACGATGTCGAACCGTGCCATGAGTTCGTGGAGTCGAGAATCGGGGATCGGCGCGAAGTCCACCAGCACCGATTCGCGGGCCTTGTCGTCGCGGATGCTCCGCAGGATGCCGTCCTTCTCGTTGCCCGGATGTCCCTTCACATAGCACTGGGTGACGAACTTGTCTTGGCCGGGAACTTTGACCGCGACGTGGATGTGCGGCGTGCGGCCGGGATACGCCACCGGCTTGATCGTGCGGAATCCGTATTCGCCGGCGCGTCCCGTCACGAAGCGGCCAAAGCCCTGAAAGTGGTTGTCGCGCTTCTCCGCGTTGCCGGTCTTCGAATGCAGATAGGCTCCGTTGTTGTCGCACTGCCAGATTTCGACGACCGCGTTGCGAATCGGATTGCCGCGCGCATCGAGGATGCGGCCGGACAAATGCGTGATTTCGCCGACGGCCGGGGTGAGCGTGTCGTTGATGACAATCAAATCATTGTCGGTGTCGAGCGGCAGCTTATCGGGATAGAACGGTCCTTCGGTTTGCTTCGGAGTGCGTGTCAGTTCTTCGGCGAAAACTCCAGGCACAGAAAACGCTGAGACTCCGAGCGCAAGGCCGCCCAGAAAATGGCGGCGGGTGGATTGCGTGGTCATGAATTCCTTTCAACCCTTGGAGTGTGGCCCCACCCCGCAGGCGTCGATGTTGATTGATAAAGAATGAGCGTTTCACCACCCGATCGCTAGTCCGCTGGAACGAGCCTCCTCAATTCACGGAATGTGGCTCCGACGCTATTGGGTCGCGATGCAATACAAGGCTCGATTGGAACGCAGTAACAACTTCCCCTCGGTCACGGCCGGGCTGGCGTTGAAATCGGTTTCGTCTTTGAACATGTTTTCGGAGATGACATTCACGCGGCTGCCGGCGAAGTCGGCCACGACCGTGCCGCCGCGGCGAGTCACCACATAGACCTTGCCGTCGATAACGACTGGCGAGGCATAGACGCCGCTAGCGTTACTCAGGCGCTGTTGAAAGATCTGTTCGCCGGTCTTCGCATCGAGGCAGCCGACAACACCGCGTTCGTTGACGCTGAGAATGCGATCGCCTGCCAGCACTGGCGAGGGCACGTAACTGCTGAGCGATTTCTTCCACACGACGTGTGTCTTGCTGACGTCGTCTCGACCACCGGATTTTACCGCAACCGCGCTGCCGGAACGGCCGCCGATCGCGTACACGATGCCGTCGCGTGCCACGAGACTGCCGCAGATCGTCATGTCTTGAATTCCCTCAGTGAACCACAGAAAGTCGCCGTTTTCAGGATTGAAGCCCCACATTTCATAGGGAGCATTCACCACCAACTCGGTCTTGCCATTCGGTGCATCGACCAGCACTGGCGTGGCCCACGATCCGTGAATACTGTCGGCATCCGAACGCCACGCTTCCTTGCCGGTTTTCTTGTCGAGCGCAATCAGCGATTTAGCCTCCGCTGCGGCATTCACAATAACCGTGTTTTGAAAGAGGACCGGACTGCTACCCGAGCCCCAACCGTTCATTCCGGATCCAGTGCCAACTTGTGTCTGCCACAGTTGCTTGCCATCCAGATCAAATGCCAGCACACCGGACTTGCCAAAGAAGACGAAGACATGCTCGCCATCGGACGTGGGCGTACTCGTTGCGTAACCGTGGTCTTGGAGGAAACCATTGAATCGGTCCTCCGACTGCTTCGAGACCACCGGCTTGTCCCAAAGAATCTTGCCATTCTTCAACGACACGCAGATGAGATGCCTTTGCAGTTGTTTGATATCACCCGCCGCTTCGCGACTGGTGCCATAGCCGGAGTAGCACGTCACGAAGACACGATCGCCAACGATGATCGGGCTAGAACTTCCCGGTCCCGGCAACTCGGTCTTCCAAGCGAGGTTTTTCGAGTCGCTCCATTCGGTGGGCACTCCGCGAGCGTCGCTCACCGCCGAACCATTCGGGCCGCGAAACCGCGACCAATCGGCCGCCTCGGCCGACGAGAACGCGGCCACGATTCCCAACACCGACAACCACCGAATGAACCCAGTGCGATTTGGCACGTCAGACTCCATCATTGAAGAGGATGCTGGAATTCAATCAGCCACAAAAAACACAAGAGCACACAAAAAGGGGCAGCCGGCATCGAGCTGTCGCTCGAGAAAACTGCGGGCTGAATCGCGCGTCCCTAGAAGATGCTGCGCGATGCGAATTGGCTGGGTTCCTGTTTGTGCTTTCTTGTGGTTTTTGTGGCGATGATTGGCGGACGGCTAATTGCTGTCCTTCTTCTTGTCGCCGCCTTCCGTCTTGCGCTGCGGGCGGCCAGCAGGATTCGCTCCGCCTGCACCTTGACCAGGACGTCCGCCGCCGGGGCCACCGAATCCGCCGCGCAGTTGATCGACGTCAAACTTCTTGCCCATCAACTTCGCGAATTGGTCGCGCTGATCTGCGGTCAGCACTTCGGAGATAGCCTTGTCGCGGCTTTCGCCGAGTTCAGTCATCTTGGCTCGTGCGTCACCGCCCCCACCTCCACCACCGCCACCTTGACCGAACAACTCGCGAGTCTTGTCGCCGTAGTCTTTGGTGACCGCAGCGATTTTGTCTTGCTGCTCTTTGGTGATCTTCAACGCCGCGATGATGCCGGCATCTTGATAAGCCTGTGATCTGAGGTTCTGCCATGTGATCTGTTGCAGACGCTCACGCTGCGAAGCGTCCAGGATTTCCGCCACCTTCGGCTTGAACTTGTCGTCGATCTTCTTCGCCGCTTCGACGGCCTTATCGCGCATCTCGGCCATTTTCTTATCGCGTTCTTCTTTAGGCAGATCCTGCAAAGCCTGGAAGGCTTCGCGTCCGCCGCCCGCTCCGCCCGTTCCGCGAGCTTCACGAACTTCTTCACCGAGCGTTTTCAACTTGCTGATCTGATCTTCTTTGAGGCCGAGTTCTTTCTGCACGGGCTCCATGTTGACGAGGGTCAACGGACCGCCGCCGCCAAAACCACCGAAACCTCCGCCACCGAATCCTCCGGGACGTCCACCACCAGGTTGACCGCCAGCCGGACGCTGAGCGAACGCCACTGACGCACTCAACAGGATGGCCACGACTGCAATCCAACGACTCAAACGCAACATGTGAAAAGCTCCTTGACAGAGACCAAGATTGAGCGGAAATCCATTTCCCGAACTAAAACCGACGCGGCCAGCCTACGGCCGACAGGGGAGACGCGGCGGATCGAACGGATCGCACGATCCGAAAATGAAACCCGAACCAACGGGCTAAGGGTCACGAATTCTGTGAGAAACGGGACGCGAAATTCACCAGCGCGGGTTACGAATTCTGCGAAAGCTTCTCCGTCTCCGGCGAAAACGGCAACCGAACCTCCAGCGTGGTTCCGCGTTGCGGCTCACTGCGAGCGGTGATCTGACCGCCGTGAGCCACGACCACCGACTGGCAAATCGCCAGACCCAAGCCGCTGCCGCCATCGGCTCGCGAACGTGTTTGGTCCACCCGAAAGAACCGCTCAAAAATGTGCGGCAGATCGCTGGCCGGGATCCCAATGCCCGTGTCCGACACCGAGACCACCGCATCGCCATTGACGCGCTCCACCCGCACATCCACTCGGCCACCATCGTGGTTGTAGCGAATCGCGTTGGAGAGCAGGTTGATCAAGACTTGCCCCAAGCGTTCTCGATCACCGACGAAGGGGACCGGCACGATGTCGCTGCCCAGCTTGATCTGCCGTTCGTCCGCCAGGGGCCGCAGCAGTTCGACCGATTCGGTCGCGACCTCGGACAGGTCCAGCGGCCCACAATTCAAGTCGGGCTGCCCGGAATCGAACCGCGCCAGCAACAGCAAGGAATCGATCAGTTGTCGCATCCTGCGCGAGGCACGCTGACACGTCTCCAAGGCTGCGAGATATTCCTCGTTCGACCGCGGCTTCGAGAGTGCCAGTTCGATTTGCGACACGATCACCGCCAAGGGCGTACGGAGTTCGTGCGAGGCGTCCGCCGTAAAGCGCGCCTGCTGCTCGAACGCGGACTCCAAGCGGTCGAACGTCTGATTGAGCACATACGCGAGTTGTCCCAATTCGCTGTCTGTTTCCTGGAGGTCAATCCGCTGCGACAGATTCTCCGCCGAGATGTTCTTCGCGATGTCGCCCATCGTGGAGATGGGCCGCATGGTGCGTCCCGAAAGCCATCCGCCGCCGACCACACCCAAGGTCAAGATGGCCCAACCGCAGGCCGCCAACAACCAACCTGATGCGTGTTGCGAAGCCACATCCCATTCCATCGACCGACCCACCAGCACATGCGTGCCGAAAGTGGCGACATGGACGACTTCTCTTTGTCCGGCACGCGATCTCGCGATCCGCACGGGCACCCAACTGTTTTCTTCAAAGAAATCCTCGAATTCCACTTCCGGGGCAATCTCCGAACTCTTTATGACACGCCCGTCGCGCCGCCACACGATGTAGTAATTCGACGATTCCCCACCGTCGAATAAGCTCGAAAATTCATCGGGCAACCAACGAGTTCGGGCGAGTTGAGGCTCCGGTGTCGTGGGCGGCCCCAAGGTTGGAATCGGCCAAGGCGGAACCGCTGGTCCTCCAGGCGAAGTCGCCTCCGAAGCGATCGGGCGATTGCTCTCCTCGGACGGATCAGCGGCATCCTCGGACGAGAGACCTTCTGGCAATTCCATCGGCGGACGCCAGCCGTGCCAGTTAGGCAGCGAAGACAGTCGTCGCAAGCGTGATGTCAAAACTTCCGCCTTGCGATCCAATCCCGCGTCGATCTCATTTAGACGAGTCAACCACAGCAACTGGTACACGATCACACCGAACGTCATCAGCACCACCGTCAGCACCACGGCATGCCATGCCTGCAATCGCCATCGCAATGACCGAATCATGAGACGTCCCAATCGCTCGACACCGGCAGCCGTTCTAGCCTTCGATCACGTACCCTAATCTGCGCCGTGTGGTGATGAAATCCCGCCCGAGTTTCTTGCGGATGTTCGAGACATGCACATCGACCAGATTCGACAAACTGTCATCCTGCTCGTCGAACAGATGCTCGTAAATGGTCGTGCGCGTCACGAGCTTCTGGCGATGCAGCACCAATAATTCCACGAGAGCGTACTCCGTCGCAGTCAGCGGCACGATCGCCTCGCCGCGCTTCACCGACTTTCCAACGGTGTCGACTTGAATTCCTCCAATCTCAATGACCGCCGCGGCATGTCCCGCCGAGCGCCGAATCAGCGCCCGCAGCCGAGCCTTTAATTCCGTCAGCGAAAACGGCTTGACGACGTAATCATCCGCCCCGGCGTCCAGACCGCGCACGCGATCGCCCACCGTGTCCCGAGCGGTCAGCATCAAGACCGGCGTCCGCTTGACCTCCCGCATCCGCTGCAGCACCGACCAGCCATCCAGCTTCGGCAGCATCACGTCCAACACGACCGCGTCGTAATCCCACGCCGTCGCCTTGTACAACGCCTCTTCGCCGTCCGCCGCCGTATCCACGGCATAGCCGTCCTCACGCAATGTCGCCGCGACCACGCGTAACAAATCCGGTTCATCTTCGACGACGAGAACGCGCATGACAGACCAGACGTGATGAGGATCGAGACTTGCTTGACCGAATAACACGGACAACCTTAAGAGAGCATGAGGGGGCCGCTCAAGGCCGTCGCGATCACGGGCGATGCTATGAGCCGCAGGGCGCTAGCCCCGGTTCGGATGACACAAACCGGGGCTAGCGCCCTGCGGCTGATCAGGAAGTTATTGCGATCTCGTTCCTTTGCTCGCGTTCCCGCGACGTTTTCGGCGTCAGCTCTTCCGGAGACTTTCACCATGCGAACTGACCGAGTGGGTGCGTTGATCGTACTCCTTTCCTGGGGTGGAGCCGCAATCGGGCAGGCTCAGCCACCGGCGGCCGATTCCGCCACCGTGCTAGCCTCGGTCGAGGATCAACTTGTCAAAGTCATCGGCTCGGCCGAATCCTCGATCGTCGCGCTCGGCATTCTGAAGCGTGAGGCGGCCGCCGTGCGAGTGGATGGATTCGGCTTAGAGATTCCACCGCGCGCGGCGGATGAACACAGCCCGGAATTCTTCCCCAACGAATTCGGAAGTGGTGTCCTCATCACGGCGGGAAACTCGTCCGAACCAGCGGCCGAGCGGTTGGTGCTGACGGCCTATCACTTGGTGCGCGGCGGCCCCGTCGTCGGCAAAGACTTGCCGGCCGATCGTGCTCTGCGAGTGCGTCTGCCCGGACGCCAGATTTGCGATGCAAAGATCCTCGCCGCCGATCCGCGCTCGGATCTGGCCGTGCTGCGACTGGACCTCGCCGGAACCAAGCTGACTCGCGAAGACCTGAAGCCATTCAAGCTGAGTGAACCCGTTCCGCCGCGCAAAGGTCAGTTCGTGATCTCACTGGGCAATCCGTATGCGATCGCGCGCGACGGTTCGGCCAGCGCGAGTTGGGGCATCATCAGCAATATCTCGCGGTTCCCGGCTCCAGCCAACACCGATAAATCCGATCTCGCGCCGACCCGGCGCGACACGTCGATCCATCAGCTCGGTACGTTGTTGCATATCGACACGCGATTGAACCTGGGGGGCAGTGGCGGAGCCTTATTGAATTTGCGCGGCGAATTGATCGGCTTGACCACGTCGCTGGCCGCCATCGAGGGCTACGAGAAGTCCGTCGGTTACGCCATTCCCCTCGACGCGAATGTGCGGCGTGTCATCGAATCCCTCTCCAAGGGCTTGGAAGTCGAGTACGGCTTCCTCGGCCTGCAACCTGAAGATTTCTTGCTCGCGGGGTTGCGGCATCTGCCTCCCAAAGTGAAGCAGGCGAGCGCCGCGCGCGTGCTGATGTCGTTCGCGGATTCGCCGGCCGCCGTCGCGGGAGTCCGCCGCGACGACATCATCCTGGCCGTGAATCGCCTGCCGATCTTCGGCAAGCTCGACTTGCTGCGCGAGATCGGGTTGCTCGGCCCCGGCGTCTTCGCCGAGCTGACGGTTTGGCGTGAAGCCGAACGCCGCGAATTCACCCTGCATGCCGAACTCGGCAAGTGGCCGCTGTCCGATGAAGAGACGCTGATCGCCACCGAGCAACGTCATTCCGAATGGCGTGGCCTGCGCGTCGATTACCCGACCGCACGCTACAAATACATGAACTGGCCGGAGCAGCGTTACCCCGCCGCCGTCGTCGTGACCGCCGTCGGCCCGCAGTCCAGCGCCGCCAACGTCGAACTGCAAGAGGGAGACTTCATCACGCACGTCGAGCAACACCCCGTCCACACACCGGCCGAATTCCACGCCGTGATTCGCAAGCTCGACAAGCCAAGCGTCCTCGTACGCACACTCGACGGTCGCCGCCTCTCGCTGAAACGCTAGCACTGCGTCTGCCTTCAATCCGTGGGCGCAAGCAAAAAGCCGTCATCGTGTGGCGATGACGGCTTGGTCTGAGAGCGGAGAGGGAGGGAAACGATCCGCTGGAATTCGCAACCGATGTATCTGTAGGTGGTTGCGACCGAGGCCGAATCAGGCCAAGAGCTTGTGATTTCACTCTAAATCACTGACGATCTTTGAGATTCCCGGCTGGTCACTTGGATTTGCCACCAAGTTTTCACAAACCTTTCACAAAACGTCGGCGTTCGATGAGGCCGCAAAAGTCTGAATAATCTCTGCCATCAGGATACTGCCGAGGCGGCTTACGCGATCGCTTCGTTTCAACGTAGTCATCCACGGCGCATCGGCATTGTACTTGATCTTGTCGATGCGGATTCGATACCGCTTGGCCTTGGGAGTCGCCGCCGAATATGGCCGGATTCCGGCCGAATAGGCGATAGCCTTCGTGGCGAATCACAGTCCTAATGGAATTCTGCGAGAAACAGCGGAGACTTCGTGGCGACGGTGTTTTGCCAGCCGGCGGTGCTAACGGCTTCTTTCCCAAGCTGGCCGGATTTGGCCGGATTCTGGCCGGATCGACTTATCGCAAGGGCTGGGGAGTTCGGCGATAGGCCGTCGCTGGTCCTTTGCCGTGGCGTTCGACCAAGCCAAGCTCTTCGAGGTTGGCTAGTTCGCGACGTGCTTGCCGTTCGCTGACATCGGTGGCTTTGGCAAAATCTTTGACCTTGAATTCGGTTCCGCGTTCGACGCTTTTCAGAAACGCGGCTTGGCGATCCGAGAGACACACATCCGGTTCGGGCGCACGAAAGAGCGTCAGCGCGACCGTTCCTTGTTCGGTGACCCAATTGGGAGCCTTGGCACCAAGCTCCTTGCAGGCGGCGATGAGCTTTTGCGTGCCCATGCCGAGCTGTTCCATGAGTCTGCGAAGATAGAAGACCCGGGCGATGTCGGGATTTCGGGGATGAGATCCGTGTGTCTTTTTCAGATCTTCCGTGGTCCAGCCGTCCGGCAATTGTCCGAGGTTGCGAATCGTGAGATGGTCCGGGAAGACCTCGACCTGGACATCACCGCCGATCGCTTCGTAGTCACGGTGGACCATCGCGTTCACCAAGCCTTCGCGAAGTGCAAAGAGCGGATAAGCAGGGATATCTGGCCGCTCGATTTTCCCGGCCGCGAATCGCGCCGTGAACCCCGTCCGTTGCTGCAAGATGCCGACGACTTCTTTCAGCACGCGAATCGCCGGCCCTTCGACGAAGACATCATTCCCGATCGGCCCAGACTTATCCTGGCTGTAGGAAACAACGCGCACAGCAAGATTGGGAACCCACGTTCGGGGCTGGTGCGCAAAGAGAACAACGGCACCATTCGTGAGTTGGCCGCTCCGAATCAGGAAGAGTCGGCGCAGCAGTTCCTCATCGCTGGCAGGGACATCGATTCCAAATCGTCCGACGTCGGCGATTTCAGTCTTGGCTTGGATCAGCTCCGCGGGATCGCAGTCTTCGATGCCGAACCCTGGCATCGGCTCGCGCTCCCAGCGATCGAGCTGCGCGGCGCTCCGTTCCACGAGACTGGCACTGAGCTCCATGTCCGCCCGCAGCGTCGAGCTTCCGACCCGAACCCAAATCTCGCGATTCACGGAGTACGGCTTGTCCGCCCCTTGGGGAATATCCACGACGACGATTGGCTTTTTCACCGCGTCGTTGACGGAAACAGAAAGCAGCGGGCGCGGGTTGAGGTGTTGAATTAAGAAGTCGTTGAGCTGCTTGGCTCGACTGTCGGCATCGTCCAGGCCGGCCAAGTTGCCCTGATCGTCAACGCCCCAGACCAACATGCCGCCTTGTTGATTGAGCATTCCACAGACAGCTTTGGCGAGCGAATCGAGCGAAGCGCGCTGTGATTTGAACTCGCAGGTCTCGGACTCGCCGTGTTTCAAAATCTCAGGAAGGTTCGCATTCATGATTGACCTCCCTGAATGCGAGCCCGCACCGCGTTCGTGTCCTTCAACTTGGGCAGATGTTTGTCGGCCAGTTCTCGGTGACGCCGGAATTGCGCGGTGGCGAAGAGTCGGGCGTCGTCGTCGGGGCCGTAAGGTTGCACCCAATTACCGCGACGGTCAGCCACGTTCGCGACATCATGGCGCATCGCCGCTTCGTACAGTTCGAGAACCCGCAGGTCGGACAGGATCGGCGTCGGTTTGAACTCGATCCCCGGTTTCAGTTTGAACTCCGGATTCTGCGTCTCGTCGCGGAATGGTTCCAGCAGGTGGCGAGCAATCACGACATGCTCATGAACCAGAAACCATCGCGGCTTGTTGATGTCGATGGCCCGGAGCGCTTCACGGTGCGTGATCGACAAGCCGTCTGCCTGTTCCTTGCCAGACCCGTACCGTGGCAGGATGAGTCCGAGGAACAAGTCGCACTCGTCGACCGCTTGGAGGCAGTTGGCCATCGCCGCCTGTTCTGGGTCGATGGGCACCGTTCCCTTGTGAGACATGACGACGTCATAACCGAACGTATCCAGCAGCGCGTAAATACTCTCCAGCAGGTCTTCATAGCCGTAGACCGCCGAAGAAACGAGGAGCTTCAGACGCGGCTCTTGCTTCCGTTTTCTGGATTTCACCGATTTGGCTTTAGGCATGATGAGGATTCGTCAGTCTTGCGGTTTCGTCAGCGTCATTTCCCAACCACCAGTCTCTACCTTGAGACGGATATCTTCCAGCCGGGTGCGTTTCGTCCCCGTCGCATGGTCCACATGATCGTAGGTGCGTCCGCCGTGACTGCGACGTTGTGGTTCGCAATTAGCCTGTGTCATAGAGATATTTGCAAACAGCGATTGGGTGACGACTCTCGTGCCTGTCGTGTCGAGAAGTGAGTGCCACATACGCAAAGCAGTCCGTTGCCCGTCAGCACTCCGAGAACCACTTCCCAAGGAAGGTAAAACCACAGCCGATAGGGATCTCCCGTCGCCCAACAACACCCCCAAGCCACCAACGATCCCATCAACAAACCAACAACAACTCCCAATGGCACCGAGATTGCCCACAGCAACACTCCCTGCACAACGTAGATGAGTTTCAGCAGACTGCGTCCCATGCCCATCGCCTTCAACATGCCAATCTCCCCGATTTGTTGCTCTGCACGCAGGACAAGAATCGTGTAAAGGTTGATGGAAGCGATCCCCACGATCACCAGGCTGACAATGCTCAACAGTGCGATCACCGTTTGCGTTGTCGCATCAATCTCCTCTGCTTGCCGGACCTTATCTTCGCTCACCATTGGGCTCGGATCGTCCGCAGCCAAGATTGCATTCATGACGGGACGCAGACGATCAATGTCATCTACATAAACAGCCAGATCGTCGTAGGAGTCCGGAAGCTGATACGAAGCCATCTCAGATTCTTCGGGGAACATGAAATGAGCAGCGTTCGGAATCGCATCTCGCAGCTTGGGCGACATGGTTTTCAATTCCTCGATGACCTTCACCCACTGAGCGGAAGTTAGGCCGTCAACACCCTTTCCAATGTTGAGTTCGATTTTCCATCCGGCGCGATCACCGATTTTCCAGTTGCCGATTCGGCGAGTGAGGCCGAGAGCCAGCATTTGGTCGCCGAAGTTGTCCGAGAATTCGTTGCGAAACTCGATGTCACACAATTCGTCTGGCATTGGGCCGATCCGAATCCGACGACGCGGTCGTGAATGAATCGCCGCGAGGAATTCCTCAAGATAAGGCTCAGGCACGATGAATTGATGGCCATCTAAAACTGGCACGCTCGTGATTCCGAGAATTGTGACCGCCTGCGGTTCCCCTGCTCCGGAGTTAGCCCAAAGTGTCGCCGGCGCTCGTTGATCCAACGGCAATCCAAGTTGGACCTGCATTTTTTCAGTGATGATGACGCCTTGCAGCTTGCTGCGGGAATCTTCCGGCACTTGCGACTGGAACACGCCGGGGCGTTGGAGTGTTCGCAGTAGAGGGTCGGTCTCGGCGATGGTGCGCCCCGCCATTCGGCGTGCCCCGACGCCTTCCGGGACGGAATTCCAATAGACATTGTCTAGGATGTGAAACGGCATCAGCTGCGCACCGGAACTGACCTTCGATTTCTTCAGCCGTTGGGAGATTCGTTTTAGCAGGTCCGGTGTGATCTCGTCAGAAATGATGGGATTGCCTACCAACAAACACAGCGACTCTGGTGACGCGCGCAATCGTTCCTGCCTCGCCCGACCGAACCCAAAGGCAAGGCCGAATGCCGCAACAAGGAAGAGCGTCACCGAAAAAAGGGTGACGATCATCGTTCTCGTGGTTCGCCGGACTTGCCGCTCAAACAAATCGCAAGCAGCGAACCACACAGCCAGGGTGAGCGCCTCGCGCGCTTTCATGACACAGCCCCGTGTTCCATCAATCGTCGAAGTCCCGGTATGCCTCCAAGGCTATCGACCTGATCCCGGACAAACGGTGAGCCTTCGACTAGCCGACCGTCCCGAAGGACCAAGAACTGATCGATCCGTGAATAGATGTCGTGCAGACTGTGGCTGACGATCAACGTCGTTCGCGGGACTGACTCACTCGACTCGCAATCCACAGCGCTCTTCCTGCCGTCCAGCAGCAATTCGAGGATCCGGCACGAGGAGTAATGATCGAGGTTGTTGAGGGGTTCGTCGGCGAAGACGACTCGCGGATTGTGAACCAGCGCGCGGAGAGTCGCCAATCGCTGGCGTTCACCTCCGGAAACATTTCGAGCAAGGCACTTGCCGAGATCGGCGCTCAGCCCGGCTTTGACCAACAAGGATCTGGCAACCTCTCGCCGTTCCGCCAGAGGTGTGCCGCGAAGCGCCAGCGGCATCGCGACATTGTCTTCGCAGGTGAAATGGGGCAGCAGGAAGGCATTTTGCAAAACAAAGCCGAAGTCCCGTTTCCGAATTTGCGTTCTCTGTTCCGCGGTCAATGTGGTGTAATCGTTGCGTCGTTCGCCGTCGTGGTAACAAACGGTATTGGCACCGATGTCATTTCCTTCCCACAAAAGCCCCAAAATGCTGAGCAACGACGACTTCCCGGAGCCGGACAAACCCACGATGGCAGTAGTCAATCCATCCAGAATATCGAGCGACACGTTGGACAATGCACAAGACCTTGATCCTGGATACTGGAAGGTCAAGTTTCGCATCTGGAAGCACGCACGCCGGTCAGCAATCACGGCAGCTCCTCCTTCACGTCAATCCAATAGTAAGAGGTCGTACTTCCCGGAATGGGATATTCCCGGTTCATGGGACGGGACTGGCCACGTTCATAGGTGATGACGACCTTCCCATTTGATTGCGTTGTTTTGCGTGAAATCCATTCCGTCACTTGTCCGTTGAAGATGTCTTCCAGTCGATTTCGGCGAAGACGAAGTTGGTTCAAGTCGTCCTCAGTGATCTCGCATTTCTGGCCACGAGCACAATTCAGCAAACGGGATCTAACGGAAAGCCCCCATAGTTTGGCCATTGCCTCGCCAATTGATTGATAACTTGCGAGTTGGCTTGCATCGCCTGCCACAATCTCAATTTCTCGGTTAATAACGTCGTCGATTGAACCACTACGAAAACCGCGTTCATGCATCAAGACACGATCCAATAGCTTGCGAAGATCATCGATCTCCCCCTTGCTCATCAACACCCACTCACGCATTTGCGGTATTAGCTCACCCTTGGCCGCCAAATCCGGAGCACACTCCCAAGCAAAACCTCGGCGGAAATACAACACACTCGGCAGAGTCCGAAGCTTTTCGATGTCAATGTTCTTGTCGCGGAAGCGACGGATTAGGTCGGGACTAAAGGCTGTATGCCAGTTACCTCGCATTGCCAACTCCAGTTGTTGCTGTTCATTCGCATTCCGCTTCTTTAGAAGCCGAAAGTGTTCCAGCACTCGGGTCGTGACGGCGACTGGGTCAGAGGAGCGCAGGAAACCACCCAACTCACGCTTCGACGCAACATCGACCGTAATCTTTTCCTTTCGAGCCTGCTCATGCCATAGTTTGGTTTGATGCTCTCGAACAGACTTCACCTGAAGCTCAAAATCAAGTTTGTCAGCATCTCCGACCTGGGGAGTATCACAGACTTGAACGGCATACAGTTCAATTGGCCGGGGCAAATCCGGTTTGAGCAACTTCGCGATTTTCTTTTCCAGTTCTCCGCTAATTTGTTGACGATTTGAATTCAGCCCCACCTTATCGGCGGTAACACCCACGACGATCAACAGTTTGAGAGCATGGTCTTCGAAGTCCGCTTTTTCGATCGCTAGTTCAAGGCCGTCGTACAGCATTTCGCGAGGATCCGATTCGACTTCGCTGACCTCTTGATGATCTGCCAGTTCAGCCAATTGGGCACGAGCGGCTTCGCTTTTCAGGTCAGCCAATCGTGAAAGTCTCGGCTCGTGTTTGTTCGTCCGAAGACTGCGGTCGTTGAAGTAGCAGACCGACAGTCGCACAATTGCGGATTCACCGGCCATTTCTTTCCGGAATTGGTTCACGATGTCGCGCACTCGCGCGAACCACGGCTTCATGCTGAGTGTGTCATCGATCAGAAAGAGGACGTCGATTCGATTCAGTTCCGCACGAAGTTCCTTCAATTGAGCCTGGAGGCGTTGAATCTCGGAGGCACCCAATGCCTGCTCATTGAGACTGGCCACCCATCCCACATAGTGCAACCGATTATTGGTTCGTGGATCGATCGCAGGCGCGTCATCGTTTCCGGACCAAGAGAGCCGAGGAAAGCGCGAAATCTCAGCTCGCGGCGGGGGCGTCAAGCCATTGGTTCGCTGTTCGCGGAACAGATCTTCGGTTACTTGGTTGGCGGCAGCAAGATAGGCGTATTCAGGCTTTTCAAACAAGCGGCCGACACTAGTCCTGCCGGGCGGACGCATGTTTGCCGTTTCATGATCCCACCAAAATGCCTCACGCGTATTCCACTCCACCACATCGCGTTCCGGCACCCATCCTTTGACGATTGCCGCCGGACCAAGCTGTTCTGTCCCGACTTGAAAGTATGGGCTGCTTCCCAGCAAGACGAATCCATCCGCTTTGGCGAACACGAAAAGGTAGCTGAACCAAGGATACCGGCCAACCAATTTGGCTGCCGGATCAGGAGCCTCTCTTAACGGGGTGATCTGGTCAATCGCGTCCGGTGATTGCGACTGTCTTTGAAGAATGTCCTCCGGCGTGATGATCATCGCTTTAGAAGTGATCCGAGTCTTGTCATCTACTAAGGCATTCTGGTTTTCCAAAGCGTACCGCTTCTCGATCCAACCGAATGCTTCGAGAATTTGCTCGCCAGACGTGCGGCCCACAAGGACGAACGCAGGCTTAGCTTTCTGCGGCGTCTCGGCCAAAACAACCACCGATTGCATGAAGCCAAATGCTTTTTGGCCCAAGACTTCGTTGCTCTTGGGACTCGGCTGATAGCGTGGTTTCTTTCCCGCATAAGTAATCCACGCTAGTCGATTGCCGTCACTAACGGCTGTTGCAGGCACGGGGCTTCCGTCAGGCATCTCGATTCGGTCCTGGCCGAAGCTGATTCCGGCTTTCAATAGGATCACAAAGAGAACAAGTCTCGGAATAAGGCGTGTCATCGTCTCTCCTCTTCTTCCGATGGTTGGACCACGCGCAGCAGTTCGCGGCGAACTTCCACCGGGTCCAATTCAGGGAGCTTCATGTCCGTTGAGTTTTTGCTTGGAAGGATCTGAAAGGTGCCTTGCCGCAGACGACAAAATTCCACCCAGCC
Organism: Candidatus Kuenenia stuttgartensis; assembly: GCA_945861865.1. Lineage (GTDB taxonomy): Bacteria > Planctomycetota > Planctomycetia > Planctomycetales > Planctomycetaceae > SXKJ01. The sequence continues at coordinate 19,305 of CAMAWN010000030.1, forward strand.
CGGGACTTTCTTGGGATCCTTGTCGCTTAATGAGTCCAACGTCATTTTGGGTGAAAGAACCATCAAGACATGCACCTGCACTCCATCCCAAGCGATGCTCTGTCGAGGCGGATCGGCGGTCTCACTGACCAAGAGAACGGCCACTTTACGAGCCGGACCTTCGACTCCACTTTTGGTAAAACATTCACGAAGTTCTGGAGCGGACGATTCGAAATAGTCCAACGCTTTTTCTTCGACTTGCCCTGCCTGATACTTGTTCAAATTGTCCAATTGGCCGGAATCGAAGTCCGGGAAATTCAACACTTCAACCAGAGGAGCTTTTCCTTGCTTGACACCTACGCCTATGCGAAAGTGTTTATTCGAAGCGCCAGGAGGGGCTTTGCTGATGAACTCCTTTACGTCGGCAAGCGCGATTAGTGGAGATGGAGTTCCAGTGTGAAAGAGCACGATCATCACCAAATGTGGCGACGAGTCTCGTTGCATTGCTTTTCGAAGCCCGAGAACTGTGTCACTGAGCACTTTGATTTTCGTATCCAATTCGGCAAGAACCGACTTGGTCATGATCTCCGTGCTCGCCTTCTCAACAATCGCCAGCTTTTCCAATGTTGCCTTGTTGTCATCCGCAATCTGCTTTCGAAGATCGTTCTCCGTGGCACTTGGTGTCTCTTTCCGCGGACTCGGAGGATTGGTCGTGGGCTTTGCGTTCGCAGCGAGGATCTTCAGATCGGACTCGACCGCTTTCAATTTGTTCAACACTTCAGAATTGAGTTTAGGATCCGTCGTGCCAAAGTTTTCGATCTTCGTCATCAATGTGTTGACTTCAGTCCGAAGAGTTTTGAGTTTGGCAATCGCTCCATTCTCGGCGTCGAGTAGTACTGCCATTTCCTCTCGATAGCCGCTGAATTCTTTTTTCAACTGCTTGATACCATCGGTCACATCTCTGTGTTGCTGCGGCATCGCCTCTTGGTCTTGTAAAAGCCGTTGTTCTACTTTACTCACTTTGTCTTCGAGCGCCGCGAGCGGGGCATGTTGTTGACGCATGCTCTGAGCCTGTTGGACAACTAGCGCAGCCAACCCCGTCTGGATGACAAGAATCAGCACCAGTAGTAGCCATGGAATCCAAAGCACCCACCGTGATGCGCGGCGAGGGGGAGTGGGAAGCCGATGCTTCGCTGCCGCAGCGGTTCGCTCAGAAGATGGCTCGGCGGCCATGATGTACCTCCCCAAAGAGAGCTATGGTCCCTGCTTGACCAAGTTTGCAAGAACAGAAACGAGCCGGCGATCGTCAATGTCGTCCACCGTGACAACTGGCCGCTTTTGCGAGAATTGAGCGAGCAGCTCGCCCAATCTCCCGTTCGCTTTGTTTTGGCTGCCCCCGATAAGCACAACCTTTCGTCGCGGCTGGATTCCGTCTGAATCATCAGGGAGCTTTAGAACTTCCTTGCTGTTGTCCTCTCCGGTACTCAGGCTATGTGGGTAGATGAGCAGTACGTTGATTTGCCGATTACCGGTGTGTTTGCGAATGGCGGCTTCCATCCGTAAAGCAGCGTTCAGTACGGTGCAGACGTCGGATTCATCAAACGCATTTGCCGCCGCGATGGGTTCGGCAGTTGGGAGTTGGAGAGGTTCCTTTTGACCGACCAGGAATGCTCTGCCCCCGATCAGCTTTGCATCACTTCCTGGCGTCTTCAGGATGTCGCGTAAAACTGTTTGAAAGGGCTCGTCCCCTTTTCGCTCAATAAATCGCTGCAAGTGCATCGTGTGAGCGATCAGAAACAGGGTGTCACCCTTGTAGAGGTCATCGTCCCGGATTACGAATTTCAGCGAATTGCTGTCCTTCTTCATTTCCGCGTTTTTGAGATCGGCCAGAGAAACTACCAATTCCCATTGCAGGGTTTCTGGTGACAAACCGCGTTCGTCGTTATCCGCGATCTCCAACGAAAACTCTTTCCGAGTCTCACCGGGTAATAACTCAAAGGTCTTCGGAGCGATCCGAAATTCTTCTTCGTGTTTCGGGTCAGTTTCGGCCGTTAGGCTGCCTCGAATAGTCTTCTCAGTCGCTCGATTGTCAGCGATTTCGACGGCGAAGGCCGTGGGGTATTTGCCTCCTTCTTGAAGGTTCTTGGTCTCGGCGATCAGCCGTAGTGTTGGCGGCGGATCATCGTCCACCAAGGTGATGCGCGCTTGCTGACTAGTCGGGGCAACCTTGATCGATTCGGCGGTCAATTTCATCAGGATTTCTTTGTCGTCTTCGTCGGTCGTGTCATTCTTCGGCTCGATCTGGAAAGAGACAGAGTTCGCTCCTTTGGGAATTGTGAGCTTGAGATCCCAAGTGCCACGGAGCGTATCCTTCGTCGCCGCGACACCACCGGAATCCAAACGATAGTCTTTGTCCAAACTCGCCGTTCCTGATCCCTGAACTGTGACTTCGATCGCATCGAGAGCGGTCAACCCGTCTGACAGAGTGATTTGCACTCCGATGCCCTTAGCGGAGTTCTCCGCCAATTCCTTGGCGCTAGCAATCAGTTTGACGGTGTAGTCGCGATTGCGGATCAGCAAAGTGGTCTGCCGATGTCCTTCGGTCGCGACGGCGACATCGTCTCCCAACGACAACTTGACTTGATGATCCCCCGGCGGCCAAGACAGTTTGCGAGTCGGCAATTCAACCTCGGCTTCAAGTTGTTTTGCGGCCAAACGAAACTCGCCCGTCTTAGGCAAAGAGTTAGTCACCGGAGACTCAACCGTGAACGGAATGACTGTCTCTGCGGCGGACGCCACGCTGGCGGTCAGACGGCATTTCGCAGGCCGATCATGCTCCACAACCTGGGCCACTGCGGTAACGGAGAATGTCGGCGGCGAATCACGATCTTCGATCACCAATTCTATCTGCGAACGCTCACCTAAGAGGTAGCGATGGTTCGGATCTGGGTTGAGTCGGATCAGAAGTCGCCGTTCGCCTTCATAAAGTGAGTCTCTGCGCGCTGCGAGTTCAATCGACGCTGACGGCCGTTCCGAAGTCAATTCCACACGAGCAATCGGAGAAATGTCGACATCGCCCGCTGCCCTCTCGACTGTGTACGGCACCTCAATTCGCCCTTCGAGAGCATCGGTTGATTCGATGCTCAGAACCAGCTTCTCACCCTCACGTAATTGGGTCGTTGAGCTCTTGGCGAATTCGACGTGGGGCGGGCGGTAACAGTCTCGAATCGTGAGTGTGTGGGTGGCGTTGGTGCCGACACGCCAGCGCCGGTTGCCTCCCGTCAATTGCAGCGCAACTTGTCGCAAAGTGGTTTGGATGATTCCATCATCAGCGACCTTCACGGCCAGATCGAACGAACTTGTGAATGCCGGAATTACCAGTTGCCAACCTTTTTCAGTCCGCGCAATCAGCGGCGAGACCAATTCGAAATCTGCCGGCTTGAGATCACCTGCCATACGGCACATCACCACGATTTCTTTGGCGCTCTCTGGCACAACTTTTACTCGGATCGCAATTCGCCCTGCCGGATCGCCTTCTCGTACGAGGGTCAGTGTCTCCTGAAACTCGATCATCGCGACCTGATTCGATGCGGTCTGAAAGATCACGGCGAATGCCACCGCCCCGGCATTCAACGCCAAGATTGCGGTCAGGATAAACATCGCCCAACGAGTTCCCGGTGCCAGTCGGCTTAGACGCTCAGATGTCATAAGGGTTGTCCTTAATCTCGCTCGTCCGCGATGGACCGGACTCATGAGTTCTCGGGGACGCACCACCCCAAGTTTGATCGGGCTGACTACTGCGGGGAGTCTCCGATGTCTCGTGTCTACTGCGAGCAGACGGTGACGAAGAATTGCTGTCCGGCGAACGATCCAGGAATTGTCCCAGCAGATTAGCATCGTCGTCATCTGGTTCGGAATCGTCGCTTGAGGTCAGCGGCGGAGACTCGGCTTCGGCGCGTTCTCCTGGTATGTCGCGCGTCGAGACGTGCTGAGCTTCGACGCGACTGCACAGCTTCCGGGCCGCGATATTCCACGCGGCGAAGAGTGCGTCTGTGTGGTTGACCAATTGCATGGCCGCAATCACACAAAACAAAGCTTCGCCGGTTGCCAGAAATAGTGGCGTCAACTTTTGGGTGTTCGACAACAATTCGAAGTCTTCGTCGCCGCCGAAAAAACTTCCAATCAGCCCGATGACGACCATCGCAAGTGGAATTGCGAAGAACAATCCTTGACGCGATTGGAGTTGACGTCGCAACGCAGCCTCCTGTTGCGAGACCGATTTCTCCATGGTATCAACGGTCTGCAAACGCTTGTCGTTGACGAGATTGATCCCCTGATGAACGCTTCGGACAAACCAGCCCGGTCCATCATGATCGTGCTGCGGGTCAGCCGGGATCTCCCGTCGCAGTTGCAGAATCGTGCGTAATTCCCACAGCACCGGCGGCAGCAACGTCAGAAAGATGGCATGTCCTGGAAATGTTCGCCAGGAAAAATACATCGCCAAGCTACCAGGCAGTCCGTGGTGGTCGGCTAGGTAAGCGAGCATTCCCGCGACGAGTACCCCCAGGAGCAGGCTTGGCCAAAACGGAGCTCCAAAGGGAATCACTGTAGAATCGTCGGTGTCGCGTCCCATCGCGTAGCCTCTTGGTTATTCGAGTTCTATCAGGGCACTTCGAAAGAGTTCGTGACGACGGTCACATAGACCGGGACGTAACACTTTGCGAATTCGGGGTTCCAGAGAAGAAGTCCGGTTCGCGGGCTTGATCCAGTCGTGCGGGAACTCACTCCATTGCCTTGGAAAAAACATTGTCAGACCAAATTCCTTGTCGAGCAATTCCGCGAGTCGGGATTTCAATTCATCAAAGATCTGCGGTTGTTCGTCCTGAAATTGCTCGTTGAGCTGATCCCAAAACGCGGGGAAAAATTCGCGGGTGGCCGGGAACAACAATGGATGATCACCCCGAGGCGCGTTGGACGATCGGATTCGATGCTCTGGCCATTCCTGCAAAATCCTGGCAAGTTCCTCAGTGGGAGGCAAATGGACGGCCTGCAACTCTTTGAGCAATTCCGCATAGCCCACTGGCGAACTCCCGGCGGAGAGCCTTAAACGACAAGGACGAATCAGGGTTCCAGACTGATCGCACAGACCGAACGATTGCACCACAACAACACCGGACGTCAGCCCCTCGTCAAACTGCGGCGGCTCGGTCAGTCTCTCGTCGGACTGCAGTTGATCCGATGAACACTCAGCCGAGAACTCCCAAACACGCGGCAGGATCTCACACTCGATCTTCTGACTCCAGCGGCGCAACGTACCGAGCAATCCGTCACAAACATCGTTCTTCGTGTCTGGCGGAATCGCGGATTTGATCTCGTCCAAACATCGCAATGCGACCTGCTGTAGCTCGTCTCGATTCGTTTGCCCCTCGACATGTCGGCGAGTCGCGGTTTGCAACGAACGGAAGGCCCCTTGAACCGACGCGATTGCCATGTCTCCGGCCAATTGTGCCAAGCGATTCGCGAGGAACACCGGAGAATCGCTTTCCGGAGCCCCCAGACTGAATCTCCCCTTCGCTCTCGCCGCTGACCCGGAAAACGCGACCTCGTTTCCAATGAGCACTCCCATCGGAACCTCGTGGCTGGGTTCCCAATGCAGGTACGGACCATCGCCACTTTCCTCTGTCGGCCAGTAGATCTGACCGCTTTCGAGATCAAGGTTGGGATAGATACGAACTTGCTGTGTGGCCGCGAAATGAGAATACCAAGCCTTCCATGTGCCGTTGGCCGGCGCTTCGTCTCGGTGCAATTCACACATGCTTTGAGTAAGCCACTCTTCACCGGGAGCGGATTGCAGCCAGTCTTGAAATTGCCGAAGGGAAATCTTGCAATGTTCGGTTGCCTGATCGCAGTCCCAAGGAAGCTGCTGAATCCGCAGTTCCAAATCACACACCGGATCCGGAACAGCGTCTCGACGAAAACGGGGTAATCGCATCAAGCCGAGAAGACCATCTGGAAACTCCGGGCCGAGGCTCGCTTGGACCCGCGCTTTGATTCGCCCGCTTCCAAACCGCTGAATCTGTAGCACGCTCCCGACTGGTTCCTTAGACAATGTCCATTGCACGTCGACCTGCGAAAGGTCTTGCCAGGACAATCGATTCGGCTCCAGCGAGTCGACGTTCAGTCGAGGTATTATCGCAGCTCCCATCTCCTCAACGGCGCATCGGTACAACCGACGTGCTAGCTCCAAAAACAAATGGCGAATCGTGGTATCGGTTGGATCATGACCGCGTTCATAGACAGCGGTGAGTGCTTCGACTGTGCGACCCACGTCGGCTGGGTGACCGTCGCCGGGAATGCGTTCATACACTTCGTCTACAACCATGTCGTTCCATGTCCGCCATCCGGTCCAATCGAGTGTCGCGTGCTGCAAACGCTGGCGTAACGGCTCACAACCTGCCAAACATCGGGCCAACGGACGATTCTCAAACCAACTCTTCGGTGCCGCCAAGCAAAACTGCGGAGCCAACCGGTCGCCATTAGGAGCAACCAAAGTTCGCAATTTCAAACCGGCTGGTTGCGGTCCACCAGTCATCGCGCCGATCGGCAAACACGATAAAATGACCGCGTGCTGCTCGTCAGCCGATGGAACCTGTCCCGATTCGCGATTCCACTCGTTCTCCTCCCAATGGACTCCGGCGATCTGTAGCTCTTCGAGGACTGACACGGCCGGAGACGAATGTTCACACTCAGCGATGATCGTGAGGCGCTCCATCAATTTCCAGAGTAGGGAACGACCGTCGGTTTCGCTGTTAGAGTCCCTCTCCGCATCCCACCAAATAGCCAAAGATTCGTGCTTCGAAAACACCTGAATGGCGGAGTGGCAACATTTATCGAGGACATCATCCCAACCCGAACGTATTCGGAGCCATGCGCGGAAATCCCGCAACAGCGGCACAACATTTGAGATGCTTTGCGGACGTCGTAACTTTGCACGCTGCAAGACTTGTTCAGAATAACGTGGGAATTTGATTAAGACGCCCGTTTGCAACACGACCGGTGGACTCATCGTATTGGTGATCTCTAAGTTCATATGCTCGGGATCGTGCGAATCGCTGTGATCCCACAGGAGCCTTAATCTCACACTAGCGTCTGCAAGCAGTGCGTTACCGAATTCCTGCAGTTTTTCACGCGTTTTGAATTCGGAGCCGTCGCCAGCCGAATCATCGATCACCTGTGTTAATTTCAGCAACAGCGCAAATCGCGCGACGAGCCCGGTTCTCTCATGATGCTCGCACGGAAGATCACGATCTTTGACCTGGTTCAGCAGCAAATCATTATTCTGCGACTCACGCAATCGTTCCCAAAGGCTACCCTCGCAGCGCAATTCGTTGGCCATAGAGTCGGCGAAATTCGCTAACAAGACTGGGGGCCATGTTGCATCTCGCTCAAGGATTCGGGTGACGGCCTGAACAATTCCGGAAATCGTCGCTGCACGCTGCTCGTCAAACGCTGGAACGAGTTGGCACCTGACTTCGTTCCACCGCTCAATTTCCTGACTACAGATGTTTGCAGCGTCGGTAAATGCTCCGGCAGTTGGATCGTCTTTATGTCCCACCACCGACCGAGAGACCTTGGCAAGCAACCCTTCTCCCTTCTCCGCGTTCTGTGCGGCATCCTGAAAGAATTCCAGCCATTTCCGCAAGTCAGCAATCCGTAAACCGACTTCATTTGCCCAAGACGTCAGGGCCTCTGCGTTGGCTACGTCACGACTTAGCGAACGCCAACGCACGATTGCATCCGCTTGATCAATCCATTGCTCAACACAAATGCTTGAATCTTCTCCCGACGACATCATTGCAGGGATTGTTTTCACGAAGCTGCTCAACTCAGCATGCTTAATCTGCGGTTTTAGATCTTTGGTCAGAACTTTCCGAACGGCCTCCTTGAATACAGCTTCAACCAATGCGTTGAGCTTGACGGCTTTCTTGGACACGTTGGGATTGTCAATAAATTTGGAAACCGAGATGGCGAATTGGTATCGAATTCTTTCATTGAGCCCCGCCAATTCCTCGACGGATGGGAGCGGCAATGGTGGCCAAGCATCCTCGAACTCTTCCGCGACACGACCAACATGTTCGAAATTACCCCGCTGATCCGAGCGGCGTTGATCTCCACACATGAGTGTGACCACGCTCTCCAAACGGTTATTGAGTTTGCCCTCACATGTCTGACCGTCCGCAATCGAAAGTTGTTTGGATAAAGCCCGCAGCAACAGGCCGACATGGACCCGCCGAATGAGTTCGTCCAGCCACGGAGTATTCACAGTCATGACACTCGTCCGCCGGGACGGCAAAACCAGGATACGGGGCAGGACATCCATCACGCTCAAATTCACCAATGATCTGAGGCGACAATTGTCCGACTTTCACTAACGGCTCAATCAGATAAGTCCACTTTGCACATGCGGCACATAGTCCGCGCTAATTACTTCCGTCCCTGGGATTCGCGGACCGGTCATATCCTGCATCAGAAAAGTTCTCTGAAATCTGTCAAACGTCACTCGAACCGGCCCTCTCAATGGCGTTCCGAAATCAAACACCATGAACTCGGAAATGCTGGTGTCCCCCGGCCATTGGCGATACAGCGTCACCTTCGTGGGGGGCTGCCTGTCGCCTTGCCTTGGAGGGACGGGAATCAATCGTTCGGGTAGCTTTTCGATGTGAGTGCCTTCGGCGTACAAAACCTCTGGCTGGCCGGCACCAAGACTACCCAGCACCACGTCGTACGGCAGGCGATGCATGACATCGCGATCCGCCTCCCATGTGAGGAACTCGTGGTTCTTCATCAACCAAGCGTTGATGCAGGCACCCTTGGCCACGGCCAGTTTGGTCTGAACGTCCTCCTGCCGCAATTTGTCGCGAGCGAACAGTATCTCCAGACCATCTTTGAGGCATTCTGCAATCAATGGGTATCTCGACGCATTGCCAACCACATAAATGCGCCCGACCTGTTCGTCGTCTGGAAGCCGCAATTCCATGAGTCGATTGATTTTGTCGACCGTTTCGATCACCAGAGGACGTACCAGTAGATCGACTTCCGCGCGACTTACGTTAATTGCCCCAAGTTCATCTTTCAAATCGTCAGTCAGAGACGACGATGAACTGTCCGACGGTGAACTCTTCGCAGATCGCACTAAATGGTCATACAGCGAATCAACAACTTCCAACCAAGTTCCCTTTTGCGAGTCCAGCGACACTCCCTCTATTGCGTTCGAAGCCGCAGACACCGCACGTTTCACGGATTCGGCGAGATCCCACAACGCGAGAACCAGTTTTTCACGCTCGTTGGCATCACTGAGTCCCGGCAACAACTCACGCTTGCCAGTTCCGGCGGGTTCCAACATCCATTCGGTCGGCAGTATCTTCTTCAATGCGATCCATTTCGAATGATCTGCCACTGGCAGCGGCTTATCCTTCAGCGCGACAAGCTCTTGATCGGGAAGATTCATCCGTTTTGCAACTGCGATTGCAATCTTCAACTTGACCAACCGAAAAACGGCCAAAGTGATTTCGTCTCCGCCAAATCGCCGGTGGCCCGTTCTAGCCCGATTCTCAAGGCGCAATGTGAACATTTCCTTTTTAGTAGCAGCGTCGAAATGACACTCTCCCACCGCGCGCACCAGAGTAATGTCTGTGGTTCCTCCGCCGCAGTCATAGACCAAAACATTCAAGCCACGCGGATACAAGTCGATAAAGGTACGGATCGAACCAGGTGCGCAGACAAAATCTCGAAACAGCAAATACGACGCTGCCGCAGAAGCCTCGTCGAGCGGTTCAGGAACCGCTTTGTTGACCTTTTTGCGATGTTCATTGAGTTGTTCCTGAGAGCCCAGCGGCAAACGATTTGGGCTGCCCACGACTTGTCGCAGCGCGTCATAGACGGCTCGACGCAAATCGTCGATTTCGCGTAACGAATACGTCGTCGGATAGCTAATCCGGATTTCCTGCGGAACTTGGTTCTTGCGACGAATGAATCCTTGCAGCAGACGAGCCACATACAATTCTGCCGGAACGCATTTCGGCAGGCGAGTCGTCTTGTCATGCAATGTGAATTCGTAAGGTTCCTGTTTACGAGGATCGGCAACAATCCGCTTAGGTGACACAATCAAACCGTCCACATTTCGCAATGCGTTCTGCCCAATTGTGTAGTCCGCACGGCAATATCGGTCGAGAACCGGGGGCTCAAGTGCCGCAATCCGCACGGCGGATAAAACAGTGGGGTCAAACTTATCAGCATCGAGATGAAACATCTCGAATGGTTCGCCTTGGCCCAGCTTGGGCTGATAGGACTTTTCGTTGTTCATGCAGAGTAGAACGCTGCGTGTGTTTCCCACATCCAAAGCCACGATGCCGGTGTAAGGTTTGGGGCGCTCGCCGGGAATCAGATGGACCGGAATCTCAAAGGTGGCTGCCGGACGGGTCGCTCCACCGACATAAATCTCCAACATCAGTTGCAACTTCAAACCAGTGATCTCGCCCTGTTCATCGAGCAGCACGGTGTCTTGATGCGAGAGTCCCGGATCAGTGGCATTGACTCCAAGCTGAATCTGCAACGCCTGAGCGGCAGTCGCGGTGACGGTCACGAACGATTTAGTCGTTCCCAATTCTGGTGGCAACTGGGAAGGTGTGCCGATCACCTCGGAGAGAATCTGGAAATGTTCCAACGGATTGTTGAGTGCGGTGCGCGCAGATTTTGCGCGGGTAGTGGATCGAAACTCTGCTTTCAGAAAATTGACCTTTTCCCACATCAGGACGCATGCACAAATCGAATCAGCACCTTGAAGCCATTTACTTATGGCAGCGGGAACGGTCGCGCCCGGGTTCAGTAGTTGCCATTCTTTGACCAGCTTGATTGGAGTGAATGATTCGGAAATCAACTCACGCTGGCCGGTGAATAGGTAGAACGACTCAGGGTTGATCGTATTCCCACTTTTGAGTCCAAGATCCTTGATCGCCATGACACACTCAAAGGTAAAGAGGCATTGAAAGAAGTCACTTCCTTGCGGCGTGAGGTCGTCGCTCAAACGGGCAAAGCCTGCAAAATCATCTCCAGCTTACCCTTGACACTGTCGGAAATTCCCTCCGCTATGCCGGAAGTCCCGCTTGGACCTTCGTTCTCGCCTTCTCGGCTGAGAAATCGAAGCTGTTCCTTCATTGAGGCCAGTCGCTGGCGCATACGCAGCAGACACTGGTGAGTCGCTTCATGGACCAATGTCTTCAACCGACAGTGCATGTGGTCACGATAATCCGGAATTGAGTCGAATGTGCGATGCTGATTGTCTGGGGAGAACAACTGCGAATTCACTAACTGTTCCACGAGCGGCTGCTCAAGCTTTCCTTTTTCGATGTCCAATTCACAGAAGTGATCCCATGCCTTCAACGGAGTGAGACGCTGATCTCGGTCACCAGATCGAATCAGCAGATTTTTTGCGCGTTCCGGGAGGTTGTCGTTCAAATAGATCTTGGCAGACTGAAACAGGGCCGGAAACAAGTCGATTTTTAATCCAGTTTGAACAGTACGAGCCAGTTCCCGTACCCAGTCCCGATGCTCTTCATGAATCTTGTCGGAACGCACTCGATGACCTTTCGGACAAAGACGATCAAAAGACGACTGCAGCGCGATCCACAGTTTTCGTGCGGGATCATCTGAGTACTTCGGATTCCACCGAAGATCATCTGCCAGGCCAGTGACTACAGTTGCGCCAAGATTAGCTGCAGTCAGGTCTTCATCGTTCAAATCCAGGAAAGTGCGCATATCGCTCAGTCTGTCTTTGAGATCCCGCTTCAAGCGGTCCAAGTCTTCGTTAATCGTCTTCTCAAACTGAACCTTCACCTCTTGAGCGATTGTTTCCTTCAACAACTTGCGCAATGCGCTGATTCCACCATCCTTCATCGCTTGGCAAAAGGCCGCCGACAATTCCGGGTGATCCCGCCACTCCTCTGGCGGAACCAATTGTCCGGTTTGATCGAGTTTGAATTTCCAAGGAAACCCCGTGAACTTGCTGGTTGGAATCTGGCAAACCGCTGTACCGCTCTCGTCCTTTTGAACGTGTTCTGAGTACCAATTGTTACTGATCACGAGGACTTGATTGAGCGGCACATTCTTGGATGCAATGGCAGGACTCAAGTTGTCTAACAAGGTACGACGGTCTTGGCTATTCCCATAGAGGGTCACTTCGGACAGGGATTCGATGTGCAATATGATGATCCAAACACGCCCACAAAGGTTATTCTGGAAATGTCGGTTCAATCGCTTCATCGTGACTCGAAATTGCCCATCATCCACGTTCTTAGAAACCACGTGAAAAACCAACACGGCATTGAGCTTCGGGAGAAATTCTCCTGTGAGCACATCATCCCAAAACGTCGATCCAAGGCCGGGTAGATCGATCATTTCCAGCTCACGGGAGATCGCGTCCGTGCAGAATTCCAGTTCAACCTCTGACTGAAGCCATTTCTGAGAAACGGGCTGTCCGATTTCGTGATTGATGTATGCTCCGCGATCGGCGTAGGAAACTACCGTCGATTCGCCACCTTGGATTTGCTCCTCATACTCATGAACGGCCTGCAAGTATTTTTTGACTCGCTCGCGATCCTCCGACGTCAGTTGTTCTTCCTCGTGTTCGGCCTCGGAAGAGGATGTCTGCCGCATCCGCTCTGCGTCCATTTCGACTTGGCGGCCAATCTCATTGATGGCTTGGTCAATTGGCAAATCTTTCGGCAACTTCAACTCACGAAATACCCGCTCGCGGCGGCGCTCGTGTTCTGCTTGCGACAGATATTTGACGCGGCACACGTTGACATTTCCGTTCACGTCGGCACATCGCAGGCGAGTCACCGTGGCCGTCATCGCCCCGAGACTGCCTTCGACTGCGGGGGCGATCCTTTGGTACTCGGCCTCGCCGCACAGTTTTTTGTTGATGCCCAAGACATTGTTGAATGTCGTTGATTTCCCGATTTGAGAAAGTCCCAGGAATCCCACCTGATAGTGATTGAGTGCGACATCCAAGCGAAGTTTGTCGAGCCGTTGCCAAAGCTTCTCCCATAACTCGCGAAATCGTTGATGCTCGACAACTTCGGGTAACTCCGTCTGAATTCGGTCAAAAAAATGCCCCAGTGCGTTGAACCGATCCACCAATCCTAGGCTGGCCAGCCGACAATGGTCAGCGTCCTTCGTTAGCTCATTGAATGCTCTCATCACGGATTCCTGTCTCTCAACCAAAATAGATATCCATGCTCAATTAAAGCCGCCGGCGATCGCTATTTCTCGGAAGCTGGTGCCGTTGGCGGACTCAACCGCAGATTCCAATGCCCCAAGGATTCGTCAACGGCCCGAACTCGGATCTTTTTCATCGGATGAATGACGGACACAGCCTCACTCTCCTTACTTTTTGGATCTTCAAACTCAAAGACATAGACTCGCCAGTCTCTCGCCTCCTTTAGAGCCTTCCAATCGGATACGCCTTGGCACTCCCAATGTGCCTGGAACGAGGTCTGGTTTTCTTTTTGAATTCGCGGCAATTCGAACCACTGTGGTTTGTCGGCGGATCGAATCGTGTATTTCGGCACCACGTCCTGCAGCGGAGCCTTCACAGGTTTCGAGCGTTGAATCTCGTTGGAAATCGTGACCCCAGATTTCCAGATACCGGAGCCTTTGCTTTCCAGGAATCCGTCGACTGTTGTTTTTGCCTCTTCCTCGGTCAGTGGGAACATCATCCAGACGCGCTTTGGTGACCGATTTGTCGGCTTGGGAAGTGTCATCGTGACCACATTCTGAAACACGCCAACCTCCGTAATTCCTTCGACATCGCCGATTTCCGCGAGCCAAAGAATCACTGAATCATTGGCCTGATCCAATACAATGGGCTCACCAATTTTTGATTCGTTCAGCAGAGTTTTGCGGAGCTGATCGCGCCCCTTCTCGTCGCCCCGAAAATCGGGAATCTCGATCAAGCAATAACGCGATCGCGCGGGCCATTCGCCTGAGAAGGTCGATTCAGCCGGTTCCTTCTTGCGAAGTTTTTGGATGTCCACGACCGTGGCTTCGTATTTTTTAGCGATAAGTCCCTCCGGCAATTGAACGAAGTACCAACCCGGTCGCCGCGAGGCGATGACCGTGCCTGTGTCTCCCACGCCGCCAATTTCCTTGTCTTCGAACGTGCGTTTCTCCTCTCCGTTCTTGCCACTAAAGGTGATCACGATCTTCTTGAGATCGAAGTATTTGCTGCCAAGAAAAAACGACCATTGGTTTCCCGGCCCTTCGTCCGGAGAGAACGAAATGTCCCCTTCCAGCGGATCGTTACTCGGCCCTTGGCGTACCATGCTGACCAGGAAACGATAGCGATCGGCGTCGATGGGTGTCACCTTGATGCCATCCTTGTTGCACTTGACGTCCGCAGTATTCGAGATGCCGTTCACGAATTTACGTTTTAGGTCGTCCAGATTGACGTCTGCTCCGACGCGCGACACGAGGTAGAGTTGGGACGTGATGGCGGTACCGGCAGGCTTCGCCGGTTCGGATTGGGCAGATGACATTGAGGACGCGATCATTAGCGACAAGCTCGCTAACAAACAATTTGTCCAGAAACGATTTGTGCTCATGTTGTGTAATCTCTTTCTGCAAAAGGGATGAGCGAACTGGCTAGGGATTCGCACCGCTCGATGCGGCCGATTCTTTCAGAGCCTTGTGGAGATAATCTTCCCATTCTTGGCTTTCAACATCCGCCAACTCCCGAAGGCGTTTGAGATCCTCCGAAATCTGCTGGTAGTGTTTGAATGCGTCGTCGACAGCCAGGCCACCTCCGAGCCGTCCCCGAACGTCAAAGAATTCTTCGCAAAGAAGCTCGTGCGCGTACTCCATTCGGAGGCTCTTGAGACATTTGGCTTCGGCCTCGCGAAGGCGGGAGTTTGGGTTTTGCTCACGCCACTGACGCGCGGCTTGATGCACTTCTGATATAGCTTCCAGTTCCACCGATCGGCTGCCCTCCCGAATTGGAACGCGCGCGGCCACATCGGTGACTGTGGACACGCTCGCCTTTGCAGGTTGGTTTCCGGCGGTCGATGACTCAGGTGAATCGCTATGAAGTTTGATCCCGTGTTGGCTCCGCAATTCGTCCAAAGCCAGCAGTTGCGAGAAAATGGGACTGCTCGATGACACCTTGGGACAACAGACGCATCGAGTTTCCCCAGTGTATTGCCACAGCAACCAAAAGGATGCTCCGCAGAGCAGAAATAAAACTGTTGCCCAGATTGCCAAACGCCGTTTCCAGGTCGAGCGATCAGGATCTTTCTCTGCGGGCGGTTTGCGACTGTCAAAGTCGCCATCAACGGAAGGTTGATCGTCCCCGGCCAGGACAAGCTCCCCACGCGAATACGCAAAGTGCAGACTGGGGCGGTGCTCGGTCACCTCTTTGATGAAACGGTCCAGGCCGCTCAAGTCAACACCATACGCTCCATGAATGGCGTCGTCCAAAACTTTCCAAATGGACGCCCGTGGCTCCGGGAGTGACTGCAGGGCACGGCGTGAAAGGCTTTTGTGCTTTTCTTGAATCCCAATGTCTGGCTGAAGCAAGTGAGCAATCAAACGTGCGAGGCTCGGAATACCCCAGGACGGAGCGAATGACGACTGATAAACATCGGCCGGCTTTTCGTCCCAAAGAAAACTGAAGACGCTGTCATTCTCCAACCACGGCGGCGTTGTCCCGCTGCCTCGATGACGGAAGCCCAAATCTGCCAGCACCATTCGGACATCCGCGATGGATGTCGAACCTGGAGACGTTCCTTCCGGCTTCCAACCTTCCCAACGAACAACAAACACGTTGCGCGGGGTGATCAATCCAAAAGGCGTGTCACGATAATCGCTCTTCCAAAGTCGCTTGACCCACAGCAACAGGAGCGAGACAGAGAAGTCAAATTCGCGATAGCGGATGTCGTTGACGTTTTCTGGACAGTTGGTCCTAAGTCTTATTGCCAAACCTTCCAGCGAATGACATTCAACCTTTTCGCCGACCGGAACGCCCAGGTCCAACTCGAAACTGTCGGTCTCACCAACGCGACGCCACGCGCAAGGGAATGGTGTGGGAAAGACGCTGTGAAACAAATCCGAAGGAGGGTTGAAAACATTTTCAATTCCCGCAGCAACGCGGGACAGGCCCTGATAACCGGGGCGCAGCTTGAGCATCTGAAGTTTGACTTCAGAGATGATCCCCAAACATTCGCTCTCGTCACGAGGAGTGGATGTCATGGAACGAGCTGCCCCAAAATGATTCAATCGGCCGTCAACAAATCTCCCGACTTTGTAACAGAAAAAAACGGCCAGACAATGAATGGGCAACACTCGGAATTCTGCTCCGAGTTGCGTTGACGCTGGTTTAAGAGCAAAGTGTCATTTGGTTTGTCCAGATTCCAGCCATAGGCCAAGCCAAATCGTTCTCGGCCACCCACTGTGCGTGTTTTGAATTGGTTGTCGTCGCCCCCCGGAACTTCTTTCGTGACGCTTCGACCGAATCCCTCGTCTCACGCATCATCATCGCCACTGTCTTGCGATCGCACTTCGTCCCACACTTCGCCAACGCTCGTAGCGCGCAAAATTCCATGCGTCTCTTGGCTGAGATGAAGAACTTCAAAGACCTGCTGCGTCAGCGCGGCTCACCTCGTCGCCGTCGCGCTCGGCAATCGATACCGGACTGTGTGGTCATTTGCCGTGAGGGAGCTTCAAGCCAGCGAGACGATGGCCCACCGATATCAAATCCGATTTCATCCAATTGCGTTTAGCGAGAGGAGGCAATGTTTGGGGCGACTTCGCTTTCGTCATGTGCCTGCAACAGCAATTCGAACCTTCGTCGAGCACTTCCTTGAGCCCGCTCAAGGTCACGATACAACGTAACCCGTCGTGCGCTATCATTCGCCAGCAGATGGCGCACTTGCTCCGCCGATTGTTCCGCAGCACGATCTTGAGAAAGAGCCAAGATTGCTAAAGTTCGATAGCTCCAAGCCAGCGTCGACTTTGGATCTCGCCTGATGGCTTCGTCGAACTTGGCGATCGCCTCATGGTAGTTTCTGCGGTGGAATTGGTCGCAGCCTTTGATCGCGATCAATCGGGCAAGACGACAGTCCTCCGACGATGCGACTTTGGCCGCAAATTCTGCGAATTCGATTGAACTCAACAAGTATTGTGGAGGCGACTCCACGACGGGCTCTACCGTCAAGACGCTCGGTTCCAAAGTGGTTGGCTTGGTCTCACGAACTGGCATCGGTGCCGAAGCCAAATGCGAAGTCGCTACCGTTAGCGCTGGGATCTGACTTGATTCCGGCAGTTGAACTGCCCCGCTCTGCGTGCTGCCCCCGACCACTTTTGTCAGTGCTGGTGTTGGAACTGGAGGGGACTGTCGGGGCGACTCAGCCACGCTGCACACGGGAGCACAAGGAAGATAACAGATTTCCCAACAACGTCGGGATTTCCGCATGACGTAGAAGCAACAAGGGGGCGACTCAACACAAGGCCGACACGGCTCGCATGCCATTGGTGCGCAGACAGGGAGTGAAGATGTCGAAGACGCGGCAGGCGCAGGATCGCATGGAACTGGGGTGATTCGCGGTGGGGTCGTCTTCTGACACTTTGCATCCTTCTGAATCACAAAGGTCGCGGACTCATAAATCGCCTTGTGATCGTCAGAGCTGAGCTTATCGGCTTGTTGCAACGCATCACCGAGAAGAAACTTCAGGTCTTCCTTGACCTTCATTTCGACGTCTGGAGCGAGATCCTGGCAATCGACCATTACGAGGGTCCACGTCAATTTACCTGCGGCGAATTTGAGGCCCGACTCCGCGTCCACAATGAGATGCTGCTTGATTCTGGTAATTGGAGGCGGCGGATCGGTCCCCAATCGCCGCTTCACGATGCAAACGAGATGTTTCGTCTCCAAATTTGCAAGCGGAATAAGCTGCCCAGGAGCTCCCAGAATGGCCTCGCACTCTTTCTGGTCCTGTGCTCCCGCAAAAGCCAAAGTCCCGATCATTGTCCATGCAGCTACGTTTAGAAAAATACGCTGTTTAATTTTGCGAACCATGTGCCCACCCGCAGAGTTTGTGAAAAGGTCTCTTCAGTCCGTATGCGTTCGCCGGTCCATCGAAGTCAGTTTGAAATGAATTGATTAACACTGCAAAGGCCATTTCACCATCGAAAAACAACAGCACAACCAAGTTTATTGAAGATCGGGGACGTTTTTTCGTTGCGATTGTGCGCACCAACTATCATCGGAATCTTCGCGCGGGGAAGAAACTGCCATGTTTGGCGGTCTCGACATCGTCAGCACACGCCGGCCAGCGATGCTGCGGAGCCAGCCGGTAGTTAATCGTGAACCAGGTGAACCCGGCCTTGCTGAGCGGCTCGAACAACGGCTTGATATAGCTCTGCTTGTCTCCCCTCATGAAGCCGCCGCCGTGGACCAGGATGCAGGTCGGAAACGGCCAGGCTCCCTCCGGTATGAACGCATCCAGAGCCAGACTCACATCTCCCACTTTGGCAAACTCGATGTCGGTCATGAGTCCAGATGGCGCAGGCTCTTCGGCGACGGCGGAATTCACGGCGCATGTCAGACAGGCGATCAAGGCGACGATTGCCAATTTAATTCTCATCGGATTCCTCTCTCGGTGTTGATCCACAATGCGGGACGAATTGACTGTCTCAGCCGTGTGATAGCGGGCTCCGCTAAAAATCGGGCTGATTGGTGTCATTATCAAGTGGGAAGGATTCTAGCTCTCGGCATCCGCGTCCGCGCGGTCCGAGATGCAATCGTTGATCTGCTCCCGCGGCGCGAGCTGTGTCGGTCCTCCTCAATGACGGATCGACATGGCTCGCGCCGCTTTCGTTTTCCCATTTCACCGTTTCCGAAAGGACCATCTCATGCCCGGACTGACTGTTGCTGAGAAGAATCATTGGAAGGATCGGCTGTCGAAGCGGATCGACCGGCGGATCGAGACCATCGCCGCAGAGGAGCCCAACTTGCTCGACCGCGTGAAGCGGGATGCTCGTGAGCGGGCCATGCAATCGCTCAACGTCGCTGAGTTGCAGGCGGACGTCGATGCGATCGAACAACAGGAAGAGACGCTCGACAAACGGAAGAGCCTGTTGCATCGCACCATGCTGGCCCGAGTCCGCCGCGTCCCACTGGAAACGATCGACCAGCACTACACCCCGACTCATTACAACAACGAAGTCGAGAACGCGGTCAAGTCGCGACAGTCCATCCACGAGGACGAGTTGCTGGCGGACTGCGAAATCGGCCGCCGCATCCTCACGCTGCGCCGCGAGAAAGAATCTCTGCTGGATTGCGTTTGGTTGGCGTCGTCTCCGATCCAAGTTCGAGAACTCTGGTCGAAGGTGTCCGAACTGCTCGGCGATGAGCAGACGCAGTTGCACCGCGACACGCTCACGATCCCGCCCGTCCAAGACTGACGGGCGTGCCGTCAGGCGGATCGTTCCATTTCGGCCTCGGCGTGACGCATCACTGCGTTCCCCGAGGCCGCTTTATTTTCACGCCATCAACACAAGGAGTCATCGTGTCTCACATTGTTCGGATCCAAACCGAGGTCCGCGACGGGGCGGCGGTGTTTGCCGCCTGCCGCCGTCGCCAGCTTGCAGAGCCGGTGGCTGGCAAACATCTGCTTTTCAGCGGCGAGGTTGAGGGGCTTGCCGTGCGATTGCGGGATTGGACGTATCCCGCCGTCTGTCAGCTCGAAACCGGAGAAGTCCAGTACGACAACTTTGGAGGCCGCTGGGGCGAGCAACGGGAGCTTGATCAGTTCATGCAGGCTTACGCGGTCGAGAAGGCTCGAATCGAAGCGCGCAAGCGCGGGCATACGGTCACGGAGCAATCGTTGGCGGATGGATCGATCAAGCTCACGGTCCAGATCGGAGGTGCCGCTTGAATAAGACCATCGAGATCACCGTGTCCCCGACAGGCCAAACCAGCGTGCAAACCAAGGGCTTCGTTGGCGGCGAATGCCGCGACGCCAGCCGCTTCGTCGAAGAGGCTCTCGGCCAACGTGTCAGTGAGACGCTGACGGCCGACTTTCATCAGGCCACCGAACGTGAGGTGGTCACACAACAACACTGACAGATCCAACTCAATCTGAAACACAGAGACGCCAAGGCGCAAAGTCGTGGAGGGTTCGGCCCTCGCCACTTCGCGTGTTGGCGTCTTTGCGTTTTCGCATTCCAGGAGACCAATGATGCCACTGACAGAACAGCTCGCCGATTATGTGCGGGCATGCTTCACCGGAATTTGGATTCAAAGCCACGAACATGAAGACGCGCTGCGGGACATCGCTCGGCTGTGCCATGAAGAGAACTGGCGGCTGGCGACGTGGGACATCGACCGAGGCTTGAAGCTCCCTGGCCAACAAGTCGATTCGGCCTCTGCGTCGGGTGGTGATCCGCTCGCCGCGATTCGTGCGCTGAATTCGCTGGCCGGCGAAGACACGTCGGTTTTGCTCGTGCTGCCAAACTTTCACCGACTGTTGAACTCGGCCGAAGTCGTGCAGGCGTTGGCTCATCAGATTGCGTCAGGCAAGCAGAACCGGACCTTCATCGTCGTGTTGTCGCCGATCGTGCAGGTTCCCGTGGAACTGGAGAAGCTCTTCGTCGTGCTCGACCACGACCTGCCCGGCCGCGAGCAACTCGAACAGATCGCGCGCGGCATCGCGTCCGGCGACAGCGAACTGCCGAGTGGCTCGGAGCTGCAAACGGTGCTCGATGCCGCCTCTGGATTGACTCGTTATGAGGCCGAAGGAGCCTTCAGCCTCTCGGTTGCCCGGCATGGTCGAATCACCAATGAGACACTGTGGGAGTTGAAGTCTCAGACGCTCCGCAAGAGCGGCCTGCTACAACTGCATCGCGGCGGCACTGGGTTCGACAGCTTGGGCGGTCTCAAAGCCCTGAAGGCTTTCTGCAAACGCTCGCTGCTGCAACCGGGGCGGAACAATCCGCTCAAGCGGCCACGCGGGACGCTGTTACTCGGCGTGCCGGGAGTCGGCAAAAGTGCATTCGCGAAATCTCTCAGCGCCGAGACGGGACGTCCGACGTTGTTGCTGGATGTCGGCGCGTTGTTCGGCTCCCTCGTCGGACAAAGTGAGCAGAACATGCGGCAGGCATTAAAGGTCGCCGAGGCGATGGCTCCCTGCATCCTCTACCTCGATGAGATTGAGAAGGGTTTGAGCGGCGTGGCCTCTTCCGGCCAGTCGGATTCGGGCACGTCGTCGCGACTCTTTGGCACATTCTTGACGTGGCTCAACGACCACGAGAGCGAGGTCTACGTCATCGCGACCTGCAATGACATCAGTAAGCTGCCGCCAGAGTTCTCGCGTGCCGAGCGATTCGATGGCATCTTCTTCCTCGACTTACCCGGCACTGCCGAGAAGCGGGTCATCTGGAATCTGTACCTCGACCAGTTTGAATTCGATGCAGATCAGTCGTTGCCGCCCGATGATCAATGGACCGGTGCAGAGATCCGGGCCTGTTGCCGACTCGCTGCGCTGTTGGATGTGCCGCTCAAAGAAGCGGCTCGGCAAATCGTCCCGGTGGCGATCACGGCGGCGGAGTCGGTTGAGCGGCTGCGCACCTGGGCGACCGGCCGATGTCTGTCCGCGGAGCAGCCCGGCCTCTATTCGCGATCCGCTGCTGCGACCGAAGGGCCGCGACGCAAGTTGGCTCGCAATCCGCTGCTGAACTGAAGCTGGCTGCGTGTGTCGGCCGGGTCGCGTTTCTTCTCCATATTATTAGGGAGGCTGTCATGCCCGAACTGCGTGACGGCGAGTCGGTCGAGATCCAAGGCTCGGCCCGCTCACCGTACATCCTGAAGAATGTCGGCGGGGTCTATTCGTGCTCGTGCCCCGCTTGGCGAAATCAATCGCTGCCCATCGAACGCCGATCTTGCAAACATTTGAGATCACTGCGAGGCGAAACGGCCGAGGCCGTTCGACTGCACCAAACTCTGCCGGCTGTCGCGTCTGCCGTCACCAAATCGGTCAAGCCGCCGCCACTGTTGCTCGCACACACTTGGGAGAACGATACCGATCTCGCCAGTTGGTGGCTCAGCGA
>CAMAWN010000031.1 GCA_945861865.1 Candidatus Kuenenia stuttgartensis
CAACAAAGCCGCAAAACTGGGTACAAGTTCCATCGTGAGCCTCCTTGCTCGATGCCTGAGAGTGATGTCCCAAGCATTGTCGTGGAGGCTCACGCTATTTCCGCAGATCAGTTATCAACACGCTGAAAACTGCAAAAGTCGAACTCAGACGTTGCCGCTGACGGCCACATCGGGCCACGGCAATTGAAGTCCGAAGATTCAATCGGCCTATCGCCGAACTCAGAGTTGTTTCCGTCTCCCCCGCTGGACTGCCGATGGGTTGTTGCCGATGGCCGATTGTGGCAATTCTGTTTCATCGACGACCGTAGCAAAGTAGGGAAGCGACCTTTCAGCACCAATGAAGGATTTGAGTTATTGATGGAAGCGGTGAAAGCATTTGAATTGCTGGCGCGTACTGCGGCGAAGGAACTGAGTCTACCATCAACCACTGGTCCCGATAACGACATCGCGACGTTGTGGCTCGCGTGTTTGGTGCCCGCGATGGCGGAGACAAGGCACGGTGAGTTTCTGAAACGGAAAACTTCTGCCGACGTGTTTTCTGAATCGGCGGCAGTCCTTAATGCGATGGCGGTGACAGCAAAGCAGTCTCTCGCTGGCAAACCAGTGACGACACCGAAGATCGTAAGCCCAATCGACAACGAGCGTCCCAATGAATTCTCGATTGGGCCGCTCATCGGTACGAAAACGGAGTTTGGATTTGCAATCCGTTATCCTCGGTTCCCCGCGCTGACAACCGAACAGGGATTGCGACACCACTTTGAAACTATTGCTTCGCGTCCCAACTCACCTTTCAGGTTTGAAGACGCCGGGGCCAACAAAATCGCTGTCTATTTTCGTGATGTGGATCAATTCCAAGTTGTCGAAGCGAGACTGAAAGTCGCGCCGGCATTCATCAAAACGCTTCAACAAGGAAAGTCCAAGAAAGTGCGAGAAAGCGGACGAAAACCGGCGCAAGCGACATCGCCTCGAAAGTCGAAATAGGTCGATGCTCGCGTTGATTGAATCGCCATCATCACGATGATCGGGACCGAAGTTTTGAACTCGGTCCCTTTTTGTTGATGAGGTGTGACGTGTGCTTCTCGGAACTGTTGAAAGACCTTCGCCGGCAGGGAATCGAGGTGAGCGAAGCGAGTATCCGCTTCGCAATCAAGACCGGAAAGGTGAGCCGCCCCCGCGTTGATGGCTCGCTTCGTTTCGACTTCTCTGACGAGAACATTGCTGAATTCGCTGCCCACTTTGCCGCTCGCGAGGTGTCCCATGCGTGACGCCTTCACTCATTCCACAGTGCCGGCCGCTCCGCTACTGCTAACCGCTCGCGATGCAGCTTGTGCGCTATCACTATCGGAGAGGTCGCTGTGGTCCCTCACTGCACCGAGAGGCCCGATCCCAGTGACGCGGCTGCCATGCTGTCGCAGCGTCCGATACAGCGTCGATGCGTTGCGTGAGTGGGTTGCGAGCCAGCAACAGCATTCGCAGGCGTAACGCCCTTGTCATCTCTCACTCAACGAAAAGCGGCTCAGACGTGTCACCGTCGCGAGCCGCGAAGAAAGGAACCCATAGCGAAATGAAGACTACCAGAAGTCGCATCACCGAAAAAGTAGTCGTCACCCACGTCACTGCGATCGCTCCGACCGCTCGTCTACTCGTCATCTCGGTCGATGCCGCGCCCGACGAAAAAGGTGACATCGAAACAGAAACATTCACGCTGCCAGTCGTGAGCATCCGCACGACGGTCACTGATGTGTGGGCGCGTCATGAACTCGGCGACGAAATGGATGAACGAGAATACGCCGACGCCGATGAGCTTCGCGAAGCTCGCTATCAATTCTGCCGCCAGCAGCTCGACGACGAGCTGCTCGTACGGTGCCCGGTCATGGGTGACTCGCTGATTTCGTTGGCCGACCTACGCCGCGCGTGGCGCTTCAAGTGCCAGGTCGTCACTGCGACGTGGGAGCTACGCGACGACGAACAGCGGTTCGAACCGATCGTCGAAAAGTTTGTTGGCTGTGTGAAGCAAGCGGCGCAACGGCACATCGCAAAAGGGACGGTATCGTGACGCAGCACATTTCAGCCGCCGACCGCGATGAAGCTCGCCGACTCGAAATCGAGCGGGCACTCAGACTGCTGATCGAACCGGGACAAGTCGCCGAATTGCGTGCGCTCAACGTGCCGCAAAAGGGCTGGAAGCCGATCATAATGGCCGGCTACTTCGACAGCGATCACTTGAACGAGATGGCTCACGAAGCCACCCGATTGACGCTGGGCATGGCGACGGGCGTTTATGTCACGCTCAACAGCGTCAACCCCGACTTATTGGCGCGCGCAGTGAATCGCGTGAAAGTAGCGAAGCAAGACGAACTGACCAAAGACGAAAACATTCTGCGGCGGCGGTGGTTGCTGATCGACGTTGACCCGGTGCGCGTTTCTGGCGTGTCGGCAACGGACGAGGAAAAGGCGAAGGCCCGTGACGTGTTCAACATGGTCTGGTGCCATCTTTTTGATTGCCGTTGGCCGGATGGACTCGTTGTCGATTCGGGAAATGGTTTTCATTTGCTGTTTCGGATCGACCTGCCGGTTGGCGACGACGGTTTGGTGAAGCGGGTGCTCCAATCACTCGCAGCACAGTTCGACACTGATGAAGCCAAGGTCGATGCGTCTGTGTTCAACCCGTCGCGAATCAGCAAACTGCCGGGGACGATGGCTCGTAAAGGCGATCACGTCGCTGGTGTGCGGCCGTGGCGTTGGTCTCGCATCGAATCGGAATTGCCGCTCGAATCACCGTTGGAAGTCGTGTCGCGGGAACTGCTGGAAGCGGTCGCGGCTCAAGCGACGCCCCGCGTGTCGAACGTCCTGGCAGCCTCCAAACCCACGGCCTTGCTTCCGAGTTCACCAGCCGACCGACTCAGCATCCCGGAGCGTGCTCGCAGGTATTTGACGACGCTTCCGCCTGCCGTCTCCGGTCAAGGCGGCAGCAACGTGACATTCCATGCGGCTTGCGTGCTCGTGAAGGGATTCGCGTTGTCGGTTGACGCTGCTCTGCCACTGCTTGCTGAGTGGAACGCGACCTGTCAGCCACCGTGGACCGAGCAAGAGTTGCTGCACAAGCTCAACGACGCCGTGAAAGCTCCCGGCGAAGTTGGCAACTTGCTGCGGGCGTCGGCACAGTCACCGACTGGATCACCTGTCGCCGTCACGTCACCAATCGGTCAGCGTTCCGCTCTGATCCTGCCCACTGGTACGCTCGTTCGTTGCGGCGATCGCGGCAACATCGGTGATGTCGTTCAAGACGATGGCGGCAACACCGTCAGAATTCATTTCTGCTCGCCTGACGGCGTGGAAGCGATCAAGGACATTCCCCGCCGCGAGGTGTCACAAGCGGACGGAACGCCGCTTGTGCCGACCGGCTTCACGTTGAACTTGATCACGTCGCGTGAGTTTGCCACCGCCGATTACCGGAAACGCTTCCTGATTCGTCATGTCCTCACCGAAGGTCAACCCTGCATCGTGGGCGGACCTCGCAAGGGCATGAAGACCGGAACGATGATTGAACTGGCCGTGAGTCTCGGATCGGCGACGCCGTTTCTCGGACGGGAAGAATTCGCGGTCAAAGATGCCGTCAACGTAGCGATCTTCAGTGGAGAAAGCGGCCTAGCGACGCTTCAAGAGACTGCGCGGCGAGTCGCGTTTGCGCACAGTGTTGAATTAGCCGACTGCCGAATCTGGTGGGAAACGCGACTGCCGAAAATCGCGAACCCCGAACATCTCGAAGCCTTGCGAGCGGTCATTCGGAAGCACGAAATTCGAGTCGCCATCCTGGACCCGGCGTATTTGTGTTTGCTCTCCGGTGACACTCAAGGCCGGCAAGCGAGCAACGTGTTTGATATGGGCAGCATCCTGCAAGGACTCGCCGACGTGGGGCAGGACATCGGTTGCGGAATCATCCTCGCGCATCACACTCGCAAGAATCTGACCGAGCGATTTGCAGTCCCCGACTTGGATGAGTTGGCGTTCGCCGGATTCGGTGAGTTCGCTCGCCAATGGATTCTGCTCAACCGCCGCAAAGAGTACGAACCGGGCCAGCACGAGCTTTGGCTGTCTATCGGTGGCAGCGCCGGGCATTCGTCGTGTTGGTCGCTGACAATCGAAGAGGGTATCCCGGATGAAGAGTTTCGCGGCCGATTCTGGAGAACCACCGTGCGACCGGCTACCGAAGCCATCCAGCAAGCTCGTGATGACCGCGAACATCAAAAGGAAAACGACCGTCACTCGCGGATGCTGAGCGACCTGGAACGGATCGCGGATTTGCTACGGAAGGCAACCGAACCGATGACCCAAAACGAAATCAAAACTCGTCTGGGTCTGAACGACACAAATTTCAAGCCTGCATTCGCGGAAGCGCTCAACCGCGACCTCTTGACGACAACAACCAAGAAATCGGGTAACGGTCGTAAGTATGACGCCTTCAAATTTCGGCACTCAGACACTCAGACGTCTGTGTGACTTGTCCGACTGTCCGACTGACAAAGAGCACACAGACAGACAAGGGGGCTATAAATAGCCCCTTGTCGTCCGTCTGTGTGGCTCGTGTCGGACGCTGGAATGTGAGTGGATCAATTTGGAACCTGTCTGTCTGCGTGAGACACCGCAACTGGTACACACTGCGACGTGCCATCCACAGCGAGTTCACGAGAAATTTTTCCCTGTGTGATTTTCGGAGTGGCGTGAAATGACGCTTGGACCGCGACAAAAACGAAATGATTTGCTCGTCACAGCTCTCGCTCGCGGCGAGCAGTTGGCGACGGCGGCGCAGCTTGCGGGCGTCTCAGTCCGAACCGTCAACCGTCGGCTGACGCTCTCGGACTTCCGGGCCGAGGTTCAGCGAGCACGATCGCAGCTCGTGGACGCGGCGGCCGGCAAGATCAGCAACACCTTGGACGCGGCAGCCGATTGCCTCAAGAGCCTGTTGAGCAGCGAGTCTGACGCCATCAAGTTGTCGGCGGCCCGCGCTGTGTTTGAAATTGGGATTCGATTGAAGGAAGTCGTCGAATTGGAAGGCCGGATGCAATCCGTGGAGGAAAAACTCAATGCCGAACCTGCATAGCCGCTTGAAGAAAGCAGAAGCGACTTCGATGCGAAGGGCGATCGCCAAGGACGACGAAGTGTTTCGAGTGGCGGGCCTCACGGCTGAGGAAGCGCGGCGGAGAATACTCACTTACTTCCTGGATCGCCTCGAACCGAGCGGTATCTCGGTGGCACTCAGGTCAAAAGTTTGTGCGTCGATCGCCAAGATCTTGCCGCTCATCGAATCACCCGACTTGGCCGAACGATGTCGAGCAGCGATCGAACGGAGCCGACGCGAAGAAAACGCAAATCTGTGAAGGAAACAAACTAAGGACGACAATCCATGACGAAAAACTCACTCCGCATGACCGACACGCCAAGTGTTACATATAGATTGACGAACCACAAGGCTTACGTAACAATGGTTGCACGCCAGTTGAATCGGCTCGTGAATGATTACTTCGGAGAATCCGCCGTGCAAAAAATCATCGCGTACTATCGAGTCTCGACCGCCAAGCAGGGGCGGAGTGGACTCGGCCTGGAAGGACAGGAAGCGGCCGTGTCGGCATTCGTCCAAACACGGGGCTGCGACGTACTGGCAACGTATCAAGAAATCGAATTGGGCAAGCGGGCGGACCGTCCACAACTGGCCAAGGCTCTCGCCCATGCCAAGCGATCCAAGGCAGTTTTAGTTGTCGCGAAACTCGACCGCTCGGCTCGCAACGTGGCGTTCCTGTCCCGGCTGATGGAATCCGGTGCGGACTTCATCGCGATTGATCTGGAGCACGCGAACCTGACGATCCACATTCTATCGGCCGTGGCGAAAGGCGAAGCGAAGGCGACCAGCGATCGAACAAAGGTTGCATTGCGTGCGGCAAAGGCTCGTGGGATGAAGCTGGGATCGGCCCGCCCTGGACACTGGGACGGGCGCGAACAGGCTCGTCTACGTGGAGCGGCCAAGGGAGCGAAAGTTTCGGCGGCAGTTCGCGCGAAGGCGGCAACCGAGGCTTACGTTGACCTCATTCCGCAGATGAAGCAACTACGGAGCGAAGGTCGTAGTCTGCGAGCGATTGCGGAATCGCTGAACGCTGCTGGCCACACGACCCGTCGTGGCAAGTCGTGGAACCAAGTTCAAGTTAGCCGCGTGCTCCAACGGCTCGCGATCGTGTGAATCAAACAGCAACACAAATTCTTTCAACGCTCTGGCGCAAGGAACGCTCAATGGCATCCATCTCGACCGACTCCAACGGCAATCGCACGATTCAATTCGTGGGTGCCGATTGCAAGCGTCGCAGCGTTCGGCTTGGCAAAGTACCGATGCGAGTCGCAGAGTCGGTCAAAGTCAGGGTCGAGGCTCTGGACATCGCGAATATCAGCGGCCTTCCCGTTGATTGCGACACTGCTCGCTGGGTTTCAGAACGTGACGTGATGCTGTTGGAGAAACTCGCGTCCGTGAAACTCATCCAACCGCGTGAGCCGGTCAAACAAATCAAACTGGGTGCCTTTCTGGACGATTACTTGGAACGCCGCTCAGACGTGAAAGACGGAACCCAAGTCTTCTACGGGCACACGAAACGGAATCTGATCGACGTGTTTGGTGCGGATCGTCCGATCGACAGCATCACAGCCGGGGACGCAGACGAATTTCGCCGACAACTTTTGAAGGAACGGCAGTCGCAAAATCTCGACGGGACGAGTCGAAAAACGAAACCCCTCTCGGCGGCAACGGTGGCTCGCCGTTGCAGTCTTGCCCGGACATTTTTCCGCGATGCCGTGCGGCGGAAGTTGATCGACGCGAATCCATTTCAGGACATCGGAGCCGGCAACAAAGCAAACCCCGACCGGCAACGCTTCATTGACCAAGTCTCGATCGCGAAAGTCATCGACGCCTGCCCCAACGCCGAATGGCGGTTGTTGGTCGCGTTGTCGCGGTTTGGTGGCGTGCGAATCCCGTCCGAGGCTCTCACGCTGCATTGGAGCGACATCGACTGGACCGGCAACAAGATGACGATTCACTCGCCGAAGACTGAACATCACGCCGGCAAGGCCACGCGGATTGTGCCAATCTTCGGCGAGTTGCGGCCGTACCTCGATGAAGTCTTTCAACAAGCGACCGGCAGTTTCGAGCGTCCAGTTGATCCCGATGCTTTTGTTCTTGCCGACCTGCAACACGAAGCCGGTCACCGCGGTGACTGGCGAGCCGTCAACGTACGAACTCGATTTCAGAAAATCGTCAAGCGTGCTGGCCTGACTCCGTGGCCGCGACTGTGGCACAACCTGCGAAGTTCTCGTCAGACGGAACTGACGGAGCAATTCCCGTCTCACGTTGTCAGTGCGTGGCTCGGCAACAGCGAGCGTGTCGCCGAGCAGCACTACCTGCAACTGCTCGACTCACACTTTGAAAAGGCATCACAACCGGCGGTGCGGAATCCGGTGCAGTCAGCGTCCGCACTGCACCGCATTGCACCGCATGGCGTCACCACGAATGCAAAAACCCTCGGAAATCCGAGGGTTCTTGCAAAATCAATGGGCGATACTGGATTCGAACCAGTGACTTCCACCGTGTGAGGATGGCACTCTAGCCGCTGAGTTAATCGCCCAAGTTCATCGGGACTTCTCGCCGATGAAGAGCGTCATCGGCACGACGGCCTTGGGTTCTTCACAACGAGGCGGCGTTGTACTGTCTAGCAGTTGGGGTCGCAAGTTTCTGAAAGCGGATCACGCACATGACCGAATCGATCGCACAACCTGGACGAGTCGTCGCGGTCATGCCGGCTTTCAACGCGGCCGCCACGCTCGAAAAAACCATTGCCGACATTCCGGCCGGATCGGTTCACGAAATCATCCTGGTCGATGATTGCAGTCGCGACAACACGGTGGAGATCGCTCGTCGACTGGGTCTGACCGTCATTGCTCATGAAAAGAACACGGGCTACGGGGGGAATCAGAAGACGTGCTATCGGCAGGCTCTGGAACGTGGGGCCGAATTCGTTGTCATGATCCATCCGGACTACCAGTACGACAGCCGAGTGATTCCGGTCGCGGTTGAGATTTTGAAGTTGGGCATCTGCGACGTGATGCTCGGCTCACGCATTCGCACGCGACGCGAAGCGCTCGACGGCGGAATGCCGAAGTGGAAGTACGTCGCGAATCGCGGGCTGACGATTTGCGAGAACATCGCGCTGGGCCAAAACCTCGGCGACTTTCATAGCGGATTTCGAGCGTATCGCCGCGAGGTGCTGGAAACGATCCCCTTCGAGCGGAACTCGAATGATTTCGTGTTCGACAGCCAGTTTTTGGCGCAGGCGGTTCATTTCGGATTCAAGCTGGGAGACATCCCTGTCCCAGTGCGCTACTTCGAGGAAGCCTCCAGCATCAACTTCGGTCGCAGCGTGACGTACGGCATGCGGACGCTCGGAGTGCTGGCTCAGTTCTGGCTGCATCGCCTCCGCGTTTGTCGCAGCTCGCTTTTTCAAAAGCGCGAGTCACCAACTCCGGCCGGATAAGTCAGGCTCGAAAGCCTGACCTACGACTTTCACCGTAGTGCTGCTCCCAGCTTCGTCGAGCAGGCTTCGATGACGGATTTCACGGCGGCGTCGACGTCTTCGCTGGTCAGCGTGCGATCGGCGGCGCGGAACGAGACAGTCAAGACGTAGGACTTCTTGTTCGCAGGGATTTGTTGGCCGCGATACTGACTGCCGAACGTCAGCACATCGAGCGACGGGCCAGCCGCAGCTCGAACGACCTCACTGAGCGCATCCCAAGTGATGGCTTCCTCGAGTACGAAGTTGAGATCGCGTGAGATGCTCGGATAACGCAGCAGTTCAGCGAACGTCGGGACCAGATTGGGCGAGGCTTCCAAGGTCGCGAGGTCGAGTTCCGCAGCGATCACGCTGTCACGCAGGTCGAGCTTGTCGGTCACATCGCGAGACAATTCGCCTAACCAACCGAGCGACTGACCGTTGAGCAGGACTTCAGCACCTCGGCCGGGGACGAAGTGCGGTTGGTCGCTCGGACGAACGGTGACGACCGATTGCGGATTGATGCGCCGTGCGAGCGTTTCGACAACTCCTTTGACTTCGACGAACGAACCGCCGGTGACAAACGACAAGCGACGCGGTTCGGCAGTCGGATCTCCGGGGCGAGCGGCAAGGTATACGCCAGCAGTCTCGAACAACTTCGCGTTGAAGTTGCCATGCCGTTCGTTGTCGCGACGCACAACGAGCAGGCTGGGAATCAAACTTTGCCGCAGTGTGTTCTCTTGCCGACGCGACGAATGATCGACGCTCAGGCAGGCGTGGGGCAGGTTGGAAACCGGCCCCACGATCAACTCGGCCAGTTCGCCGCTGACGAAGGACAGCGTGATCGTCTCGAAGAATCCGGCGGCTGTGAGCGTGTCTCGAATGCGATCGAGCACTCGTTCGGTCAGCGTCTTTTGGCTGAGTGACAACGGCACGAAGACGTCTTCCGGAATCTTGTCGTAGCCGTGAATGCGAGCAACCTCTTCGATCAGATCCGCTTCGCGCGAGAGATCGCGACGCCAGCTTGGTGGGAGATATTGTCGCGTGCCGTCGGCGTCGGCTTGATCGCCGGTCGGTTTCAAGCCGAGAGCCATCAGAATGCGATGCGACTCGTTTGCCGGGACATCAATGCCGAGGATGCGGCGGAATTGGTTCGGCCGCAGGGACACGGCCGGGCGTTGAGTGACGGGAGGTTCACCGGCCCAGATCGCACCTTCGAGCAGTTCGCCGCCAGCAACTTGCTGGATCAGTTCGCAGCAACGGCGGCTGGCCCAGTCCATTTGACTGGAGTCAACGCCACGCTCGAAGCGATACGACGACGGGCTGTGAAGGTTCAGTTTCCGAGCGGTCGCGCGGATCGACATCGACGAGAAGTCCGCGACCTCGATCAAAACGTTCTTCGTCGAACTGCTGATTTCCGTGGCGGCTCCGCCCATCACGCCGGCGACGGCGACGGGGCGTTCGGCATCGCAGATGACGCACATGTCCGGGGGCAGCGAGTACTCGTTGTGGTCGATGGCTTGGATTTTCTCGCCGGCCTTCGGTCGCCGGACGATGATGCGGCCGCCGCGCAGTTTGTCAAAATCGAACGCGTGGAAAGGCTGGCCACTTTCCATCAGGCAGTAGTTGGTGACATCGACGATGTTGTTGATCGAGGCGATGCCGATGGCCTCGATCCGATCGCGCAGCCATTTCGGGCTGGGGCCGATCGTCACGCCGCGAATCACGCGAGCAACGTAGCGCGGGCAAAGGTCGAGGCACTCGATGGCGACGGACGTGGCCTTCTCAATCGGCTGTCCGTTGGACTTCACGGCCGCCGGCGGAATCGTCAGCGGCTTGTTGAAAAGGACGCTCGCCTCGCGCGCGATGCCGATGTGACCCAGGCAATCAGGGCGGTTGCTGGTGACTTCGAGATCGATGGCTTGGTCGTCACCGTGCGGTTCGATCGACTCCAAATTGAGTCCGGCCATCATCAGCCGCTCGGCGACTTCGGCGAGCGGCTGGTCGAGCGGGACGTAGTCTTTGAGCCAATTCCAACTGACGATCATTTTGAATTCCAAAATCCAAGATTGTGAGGCGGTGTAATCTAGGAGGCCCCTGGCCCTTCGCCAAGTTGGGCGTCAGAAACTACAACGCTCGCCCGAAGGAAAGGCGAATCAGACATGACTCAGACGGACGTGGCGATTATTGGCGGCGGGATCGTGGGATTGGCGACGGCTTATCGGCTGCTCGAACGGTTTCCGGGGACGACGGTGACGATTCTCGAAAAAGAAGCGACGCTGGCATTTCACCAGACGGGACGAAACTCCGGAGTCCTGCACAGCGGCATCTATTACAAGCCGGGATCGCTGCGAGCGACGAACTGCCGCGAGGGCAAGAAGGCGATGGAGGAATTTTGCCAGCGGGAAGGAGTCGCCTACGACATCTGCGGCAAGGTGATCGTCGCGGTCAGTGAAGACGAACTGCCGAAAATGAACGACATCTTCGCTCGCGGGCAGGCGAACGGAGTGCAGTGCGAGATGATTGGGCCGGAGCGGTTGCGAGAACTCGAACCGCATACGGCGGGGATCGCGGCGATTCATGTGCCGGAGGCGGGGATCGTGGATTACCCAGGCGTCTGCGAAAAGTTGGCGGCTCGGATTCGCGAACGAGGCGGTTCGATCCTGTTCAACGCGCGAGTGACTTCGATGGCACGATCGAACGGTCGGATGATTGTGCAGACGACGGCCGGGGAGGTCGAGGCTCGATTCGTCGTGACGTGTGCGGGGTTGCATGGCGACCGCGTTGCGAAGCTCAGCGGCACGCCGGTGGACTCGAAGATCGTTCCGTTTCGTGGCGAGTATTTTGAACTCAAGCCGGAATGGCAGCATCTGTGCCGCAACTTGATTTACCCGGTGTCCGATCCGAAGTTTCCGTTCCTGGGCGTGCATTTCACGCGGCTGATTCTCGGCGGCATCGAATGCGGGCCGAATGCGGTGCTGGCGTTTGCTCGCGAGGGGTACACGAAGCTCGACATCAACCTGCGCGATCTATTCGAGTCGCTGACGTATCCCGGCTTCCTGCGGATGGCAGCGACTCATTGGCGAACCGGCTGCGGCGAGATGTGGCGGTCGTTCAGCAAGGCCGCATTCGTCCGCGCGCTGCAACGGCTGATGCCGGAGATTCGCTCCGAGTATCTGCGCTCGGCCCCGTCGGGCGTGCGAGCGCAGGCGCTCGGTCGAGACGGCAAGCTGGTGGATGATTTTGTGATCGTTGAGAACGACCTGGTCGTGAACGTGCTCAACGCGCCGTCACCTGCGGCGACGGCGGCGCTGAATGTGGGGAGACTGATTGTCGACAAGCTGGCGGGAAGGCTCAAATAACCAGCACGACGCGCCAGCGAGTGGTGAATTCCATTCGAGGTCTATCAGTCGCCGAGTTCGGACCACTCGCTGGCGCGTCGTGCTGGGACCGGGTCGATGAGATTTCGCTACTCGCAGCGCAGGAGCGCGAATTTCAAGTAGCGGAATTCCGGCATTGCGAGCGGCGTCGGGTGATCGGCGGGTTGCGAGTGCATCGCCAATAGGGTCGCTCGGCGGCGGGCTTCGGAGATGCCTTCCTCGCACGCTTCGAGAAACGTCTGCGAATCGACGTGGCTGGAACACGATGCCAGTGCGAGCAAGCCGCCGCGTTCGCAAATCGCCGCGCCGTTGAAGGCGAGTTTGCGATAGGCCGTGACCGCGCGAGCGACGGTCGCTTCCGATGGCGCGAAGGCGGGCGGGTCGATGATGACGACGTCCCACTTGCGACGTTTCAAGCGTGCTTCGTCGAGGAACTCGAACGCATCGACTGCGATGCCGGCATGAGCATCAGGTGGCAGGCCGTTGAGCAGCCAATGAGCGTCGGCCGCAGCGATGGCCGGTTCAGCCGAATCAACCGACGTGACGTGCTTCGCACCGCCGACTCCGGCCAGCACCGAGAAGCCGCCGGTGTAACTGAAAACATTCAGCACGCACGAACCGCGACTGAGTCGGCGAATCGCTTGTCGATTGTCCCGCTGATCCAGGAAGAAGCCGGTCTTCTGGCCGTGCAAGACATCGGCGGTGAACTTCACACCGTGCTCGCGAAACTCGATCAGCGGCGAAGGCGGACCGATCAACCAGCGACCTTCTCGGCCGCGCTGCTTGCGGCGTTCGACGACCGCTTGAACTCCCGCATTTTCGACGAGCCAGGCGGCGATGCCGTCGATGTCCCAAAAGCCGCTGGCGGCCGGGCCGTCCAGCTTGAGCACAGCGACATCGGCGTAGCGATCACAGACGAGTCCGGGGAGGCCATCCCCTTCGCCGTTGAAGAGCCGGTAGCCGGTGGTGTGCTCATCGAAGAGACGACTTCTCAGAGCGATCGCTTGCTTGAATCGAGTCTCGGCCCAATCGTCGTTGAGTCGCAGCGGCTCATCGACTCGGCAGGCTCGGAACGTGACCGAGCTTTCCGGGTCGTAAAATCCGGCGGCGATCGGTCGGCCGCGTGTGTTGTCCAGCAGCAGCGCCGGCGTTCCGGGAGGAGCCGGCGGCAAATCTCGCAGAGCGTCCACGAAGACCCACGGATGACCACGCTTCAGGCTGCGAGTCAGGTCGCGGGAAAGCCGCAACGTCAGGCGAGTCGATTGGCTGCGAAGAAGCGTCATGCGCGAGTTGTAGTCGTGACTCTGCGTCGGGTGTAGTTTCGGTCGGAATGTTGCCAAAACGCGACATCTCGATGATCAGCCATGTGAGTTCACGAAAATGTGGCGATCCAGGCAAGACAGCGTCTTGTTTCCGCCTGTGGACTCCATTGGAATTTTGCCTCGTTTCCTGAGCCGATAATCAGCGGGAGCCAACGACCAAACGGCGGATGTTCTGTTATGCGAGCCTTGTCTTGGTGTCATTCGTTTTGGTCGCAACTCTTCCGCTGTCCGAAGCGCGGCAGGCTGACGGCGCGGTCGCGCGCGGAGCTGTTGGAATCACGGCAACTGCTGACGGTCACGATCCAATTCGACTACAGCCGCGACACGAATCATTTCTTCGACGACACTGCTCGCCGTCAAATTTTGGAGCTGGCTGGCGAAACGCTCGGCAGTCGTCTCGACGATCATTTGCTGGCGATCACGCCCAGAGGCGGGAACACCTGGTCACTGAATACCTCGAACCCGTCTGGATCGGG
This sequence comes from Candidatus Kuenenia stuttgartensis, assembly GCA_945861865.1. Classification (GTDB taxonomy): domain Bacteria; phylum Planctomycetota; class Planctomycetia; order Planctomycetales; family Planctomycetaceae; genus SXKJ01. The sequence goes on from CAMAWN010000031.1 coordinate 13,761, forward strand.
ATCGTTCACGCTGAGCAATCAGACGATCCCTGAAAACGCGATCCTCGTGTTCGTCGGCTCGCGCAACATGAGTTCGTTGGGAGTGGGTGGTCCTGGCGGGTACTCGTCCTCTGGCTCAGAGACGTGGCTCGATTTGGTGGCAGCGCGCGGGCAGACGGGGATGTTGGATGTTCCTGAAACCGATTTCGGTTTGTGGGGCGGTTCGATCACGTTCGACAACGACGCGAACTGGTACTTCGGCATGTCGGCGGACGGACAGGATTCCAACCAGCAGGATTTTCTGTCGGTGGCGATGCACGAGTTGGGACATGTGCTGGGCGTTGGCACGGCCGGTTCGTGGGACAATCAAATCACCGGGAGCTCCTTCACCGGTCCGCATTCGGTCGCGGAGTACGGCGGCAACGTACCGCTGTCGGGGAGCGCCCACTTTCGCGAAGAAACGGAAGACGGCGGCGACGAGGTCGCGATGGACCCGTCGATCCTCGTCGGCACGCGAAAACTTTTCACCGCGCTAGACTATGCCGCGCTCGCGGACATCGGCTGGGAAATGACTGCCGCTGAGGACAGCGGAAGTGGCACCGGGCCGATCCCGCCGCCAGAGATTTACACGATCAACGTCGATCCGAATCGCGCACACACGATCGTGATCGTGGATGATGATTTGCCGAATAATCGTCGCTCGCGATTGATTCTCGACGGACAATCGTCCAGGTTTTTTAATCCGACCACCGAGCTGATCATCAATGGCGGCTCGAAGAACGACTCGGTCGTGATTCTGTCGCTCGACGTGGCATTCGCGGCGAAGATCACGGTCAATGCTGGCTCTGGAGCCGACCGGGTTGATGCGTCCGCAGTTGGCGTTGCAGTCAGTGTGCTTGGCGCGGCGGGGCGTGACACGCTTATCGGCGGCGCGGGGGACGACACGTTGCTGGGCGGCAATGACGACGACAGTTTGACCGGCAACGACGGTGCGGATTCTTTGGCTGGCGAGGCGGGAACCGACAAACTGTTCGGGGGTAGCGGCAACGATGTGCTCAACGGCGGAGATGGCAACGACAACCTGCAAGGCCAGTCTGGTAATGACACCGTCAGTGGCGGAGCCGGTCAGGACTCGATCAACGGTGGTAACGATGACGATTCGCTCAGTGGCGAGGTCGGTCGCGACACGCTGCTCGGTGGACTCGGCAACGATTCGCTCGACGGCGGAGTTGAGAACGACAACCTTCGCGGCCAAGAGGGCAACGACCTGTTGCAAGGTGGCGACGGCAACGACTCGATGGCCGGTTTGGCCGGAGCTGACACGCTGCGCGGCAACGCCGGCAATGACACGCTCAACGGTGGTCTCGACGACGATTCATTGCTGGGCGGTGACGGGAACGATTACATCCTCGCGGATGCAGGTAACGACACGCTCAACGGTGGTGAGGGCAACGACACGCTGTTCGGCGGACTCGGCAACGATGCGCTGTCTGGCTTCACCGGCAACGACAGTCTGCTCGGCGATGATGGCAACGACACGCTGCTTGGCGGCGACGGCAACGACCGCTTGCGCGGAGGCCGCGACAACGATTTGCTGCGTGGCGGACTCGGCAATGATCGCATCGACGGCGAAACCGGCGCCGACACAGTCTCAGCCGGCAACGGCGCTGGAAAAGATCCGCTCGACACGGTTGTCTCAGGTGCCGGCGATCTTATCGATGAGTTGTTCGTCTTCGATGCCGACTGGATCAACGCGATCTGACGATCCGCGTGCGCTACAGCGGCGGCAAAACATCCGGCTCGATTTGATAGCCGTCTGCCAGCGCGTTCGTACTGTTGAACAGCGCCACGATCGCAAGCACTTCGCCGAGTGCCTCGACATTCAGTCCCTGTTTTCGAACCGCCGCCGTGTGCGAGTTCACACAGTACCGGCAGCCATTCGTTGCCGAGACCGCCAGCGCGATGATCTCGCGAGTGACCACGTCGAGCGGCGAAGTTCGCCCGGTCGCCTCCGGGTGCATCAGTGTCTTGAGCCGAGTCCAAATCAATTCGAGTTGATCGGGGTTCGTAGCCAATACACGCCAGAAGTTCGGCACGAAGTCGATCTGCTTCGTCCGCTTGAGGTCATCAAAGATCGCAGCCACTCGCGGCGCGGCGGTCGCTTCGTCCACTGGTGTGACCGTTGCGATCCGAGTCGAAGGATTGCTCATCGAATGGCCTTTCGGCGTGATCCATGAAAACGCCCGGCGTTCCTGCGAAGGCCGGGCGTCTCGTCGTGGGGCAGGTTACTTGGCGTCGATCGTCACGCCCGGCCAATCGTCGGTGCGGAACGGAGTCAGCGGCAGGCCGGCCGTTGAGTACATGTTGACGACCGGGTTGTCGGCCCACGCATAACGGACCGAGGCCGGTTCCTTCACCTTGTCGCTCGAAACTTCGATGCGGCCGTCCGGCAGGATCTTGGCCGAAGCCCAGACGAATTTCTTGTCGTCACCAGCGATCGCAAAGCCACGCGGTTCATTGACGTCGAAGGGCCGCCAACCGTTTGCAGCCGGAGCAACATTGTCGAACGTCAGCACGATTTTGTTGCCGGACTTTTCCATTGACTTGTAAAGCGGGTTGCGACACGGAATGCCCTGAACCTTGTACGTCTCGGCCAACGCCCAGCGAGCCAGCCGACGGCCAACATCGACCTTGTTTTTCGGATGAATGTCCTTCCCCTCGCCGATGTCGATGATGACCGCCTCGCCGGTGTTCTTGAGACGCTTCATCGTCATCGTCTGAGCCTCTCGAAGTTCGGCCCACGAGCTGTCACCCGGTTCGGGCTTCTCGCCAAGGAAGTCGGCGAGCTGCACCCAATAAAACGGGAAGTCCCCTTGGCCCCACTCGTCGCGCCAATTCTGAATCATCAGCGGGAACAGGTTGCGGTACTGGTACGCTCGGCCGGCGTTCGATTCTCCTTGATACCAGATCGCTCCGCGAATGCCGTAGCCGATGTGAGAACTCAGCACGCCGTTGTAAATGTTGGCCGGCCGAGCATTGCCTCGCATTTGGTTCTGCAATCCGGCGAGCTGCTTCTTCTGGTCCTCGTTGAGGTCCGTCTTCGCCGACAGATCGGCAAACGACTTCTCGTTGAGAATCCAGCGCTCCATCAGCGGTTGCATGGAGGCGGTCTTCGTGAGCAAGTCACGGTTGACCCACGCCTCACAGGCGGAGCCGCCCCAGGCGTTGTTGATCATGCCGACCGGGACGTCAAGTGTTCGCTGCAACTGCCGAGCAAAGAAATAGCCGACTGCCGACCAGTTGCCGACTGTCTCCGGCGTGCAGACTTGCCATTGCCGATCGGGGTGAGTCCAGATCGGCTCCTGCACGCCGATGTTTGGAAAGTTGATCATCCGCAGCTTCGGATGTTTCGCAGTGGCCTTTTCCAAATCGGCATCGTTGGACGAGTTCACCGACCACTGCATGTTCGACTGGCCGGAGCAAATCCAAACTTCGCCGACCAGCACGTCGCCGAACTTGATTTCGTTCTTGCCTTTGACCGTCAGCGTCAGCGGTTCGCCAACCTCCAGTGGGTCGAGCATGACGCTCCATGTACCGTTGGCTCCGGCTTTCGCCTTGTGGCTTTGCGAGGCGATCGAAACTGTCACCTCTTCGCCGGCCGCCGCTTTGCCCCAGACTTTGTTCTTCTGGCTCCGTTGCAAAACCATGTGCTCGCCGAAGACGTTCGGCAGCGTCACGTCCGCCATTGCCGAGCCGGCTCCCATTAAAGCCACCGCAACTGCTACCCACGCTCGCGAACGAGCCGCCTTGAGAAGACTGTGCATGAATCGAGTTCCTTTCCAAAGGTGTCGAACAGAGTTCCTGGTCCCAGTGACCGACACGGCGGAAGCTAATCAACCCGCCCGGCCAGGGCAAAGCTGGCGTTGGCAGTTGCCCCGCCGGACGAAATAATGCTCCGGCACGGCGCATCGCTTGGCGTGGCCCGGCGTCGGAAATGCCGGCCAGGTCAATCAAAAGGAGCGGTCATGGCTCGCTGGCTGGTCTCGATGGGAATGTTCGCGATGTTCGGTTGGACTGTGGTCGCCACTGCCGCAGATGCCGTCCCGGACAAAAAGGGGATCGCCTTTTTCGAAAAACGCATCCGCCCGGTGCTGGTCGAAAGCTGCTACGAATGCCACTCGACCAAAGAGGGGAGCAAGCTCAAAGGTGGCCTCGCACTCGATTCTCGCGAAGGGCTGCTGCAAGGGGGCGAGACCGGCCCCGCGATTGTCCCCGGCAGTCCGGAGGACAGCCTGCTGATCGAGGCTCTTCGCCACGACGGCCTCGAAATGCCTCCGGAAAAAAAGCTGCCGGAAACGGTCATCGCCGACTTCGTCGCCTGGGTCAAAATGGGTGCTCCCGATCCGCGCGAGGGAGGCAAGGTTCCGGCCGCCCGCAAAGAGATCGACATCGAGGCCGGTCGCCAGTTCTGGGCGTTCCAGCCTCCGAAAACGGTCGAGCCGCCGAGCGTCAAAGACAAACAGTGGCCGAAGTCGGACGTCGACAAGTTCGTGCTCGCCACGTTAGAGAAGAACAAACTGAAACCGGTCGCCGACGCGGATCGGCGAACGTGGATTCGCCGAGTCACGCTCGATCTGGTCGGCCTGATTCCGACCCCGGCCGAGATCGATGCGTTCGTCAACGACAAGTCGCCGCAAGCTGCTGAAGCGGTCGTCGATCGGCTGCTCGCGTCGCCGCAGTTCGGTGAGCGCTGGGGCCGGCATTGGCTCGACGTCGCACGCTTCGCGGAATCGAACGGCAACACCGACAATGTTTCGTACCCGCATGCTTGGCGATACCGCGATTACGTCATCCTGTCGTTCAACTCAGACAAGCCGTTCGATCAATTCATCCGCGAACAACTCGCCGGCGACTTGCTGCCGTCCGAGAACGCGAAGCAGCGGGACGAGTTCTTGACCGCGACCGGCTTCTTGGCACTCGGCTCGAAGCCGCGAGCGCAGAACAATCCCGATTTTCAAATGGATGTTGTCGCCGAGCAGATCGAAGTCGCGACGACCGGATTCATGGCGTTGACCGTCGCTTGTGCTCGCTGCCACGACCACAAATTTGATCCGATCCCGACCAGCGAGTACTACGCGATGGCCGGCCTCTTCACGAGCACCGACACGCTCTACAGCTCTGGTGGCGGACAAGGCAACGGTCGGCAAAAGAACACCGGGTTCCACGAACTCAACGGCGATCCCAACATGGCGGACGTCCGCCAGAAGCACACCACGGCGCTCGCGACGTTGATCGAGCGTCGTCAGAAAGTGACCACTGAACTCAAACGGCTGGGAGCCGTCGCCAAGGACAAACCCGCCGAAAAGAACAAGCAGAAGCCCAAGAAGGCCGCTAAAAATCAGCCCCCCGTAAGGCCCGAAGACGTGCCTGCCGTCGAGGTCAAAGTCCCCAAGGACGCTTCGCCGGAAGAGGCGGACAAGATCAAGCAACTCGGCGAAGACCTGCGGCACTGCGTGGATGAAATCAAGGAACTTCAGGCGAACGCTCCCCCCGCCGGTGAGATGGCGATGGGCGTCCGCGACGACAAAAAACCCGCCGATTGCCAGATTTGCGTTCGCGGCGATTCAAAAAATCGGGGAGCCACTGTGCCGCGCGGTGTCGTCTCGGTCGCCACGATCGGTGAACTGCCGAAGGTCGATCCGACACAGAGCGGCCGGGTCGAACTCGCGAACTGGATCGCCTCCCCGAACAATCCGCTGACGGCTCGCGTGGCGGCGAATCGCGTGTGGCAACATCTCTTCGGCCGAGGACTCGTCGCCAGCGTCGATAACTTCGGCGAACTCGGCGAGAGAGCCAGTCATCCGGAACTGCTCGATCAACTCGCGTTGCAGTTCGTGCGCGACGGCTGGTCGATCAAGAAATTGATTCGCTCGCTGGTGCTGTCGCGAACCTACGGCCTCGCCAGTTCGCATGTCGCGAAGAGCTACGAAGCCGATCCCGACAACATTGACCAGTGGCGACACTCGCCGCATCGCATGGACTCGGATCAGATTCGCGACGCGATCCTCGCCGTCAGCGGCCAGCTTGATCTCGAATCGATGGCCGGCTCGATCGTGTCGAAGTCGCCCGAAGAAGTCGTCCAGCAAGGCCGCTTGAATCCAGCGACGTTCTCCAACGCCAGCATTCGCAACCGCAGCATCTACCTGCCGATCGTCCGCAACGCGATGCCCGAAGCTCTCGAACTGTTCGACGCACCGGACCCGTCGCTGGTTATCGGAGTCCGCGACGTCACGACGGTTCCATCGCAAAGCCTCTTTCTGATGAACAGTCAGTTTCTCGTCCAACAGTCGCGGCATTTCGCCGAACGACTGCTGGCCGTCGGCGACTTGGGAGACTCCGCTCGCGTCGCGCTGGCGTTCCGAATTGCATTGAACCGCGATCCGTCCGCGAAAGAGTCTGCGGAATCCACCGAGTTCGTGAAACGATCCGAGTCCGTCATCGAGTCCTCCGAAAAAGACCAAGAACAACTCCGAGTCCGCGCCTGGGCGGCCTTCTGCCAAGCCCTGCTCGCCTCGGCTGAGTTCCGGTACGTCGAATAATTTGGAGTGCGGCGAGTCATCGCCACTTTTGCAGTTGTTGTTCAGATTGAGTCGAAACCAAAACCCAAAGGCGGCTTTACCGCCAATCCAAAGCGGTGCTGACAAACCGCATTCCCAAGGAGTCAATCATGCGTTGGTCCCGTCGCGAAATGTTGCAGCGAGTTTCCAGTGGATTCGGCATGATGGCCTTCGCCGGCCTCGCCAGTCAGCGAACCTCCGCCGATTACACCAACCCATTGGCTCCGAAGGAACCGCACTTCGCTCCGAAGGCAAAGCGAGTGATCTACGCCTGTATGCGGGGCGGCCCGTCGCACGTCGATACGTTCGATTACAAGCCGGCACTCGCCGATCACGATGGCAAAGCGGCTCCCGAACAGAAGGGCCGCACGCTGTTGTCGTCGCCGTGGAAGTTCGAGCAGCAAGGTCAGAGCGGCCTGCCGATCTCGGAACTCTTCCCGCACGTTGGCAAGCACGCCGATCAGATGTGTCTCATCAACAGCCTGTGGACCGACGTGCCAAATCACCCGCAAGCGTTCCTGATGATGCACACCGGCGAGTTCCGCTTTGCTCGCCCCAGCATGGGAGCGTGGTCGCTGTACGGTTTGGGCACGCAGAACCAAAACTTGCCGGGATTCGTGACGATCAACCCGCCGAACAACCTTGGTGGCGCGCAAAACTATTCGAACGGATTCCTGCCGGCGATCTACCAAGGGACTGCCATCGGTCGAGAAGGTCAGAAGGTTGCCGATACGCGGATTGGCAACATCACCTCCAAACATTTGCCCGGCTCGCTGCAACGCGAGCAACTCGACCTCGTGCAGTCGCTCAACCGCGATCTGCTCGGCCGCCAACAAGTCAACGCCGAGATCGAAGGGGTCATCGAATCCTACGAACTCGCCTTCCGCATGCAGGACGCGCTGCCAGAGGTGCTCGACCTGACGAAAGAGTCTAAGGCGACGCTCGATTCTTACGGCATCGGTGGCGGCCCGACCGACAACTTTGGCCGGCAATGCCTGATGGCTCGACGACTGGCGGAATCGGGAGTTCGCTTCATCGAAGTCACGCACGCGAACTGGGACCAGCACAGTGGTCTCAAGAACAACCTGACCAACAACTGCAAAGCGATCGATCAGCCGCTCGCCGCGTTGCTGGCCGATCTCGAATCGCGGGACATGTTGAAAGACACGCTGGTCATGTGGGGCGGCGAATTCGGCCGCACTCCGCACGTCCGCAACAAAGACGGCCGCGATCACAACGGGACTGCGTACTCGATGTGGCTCGCCGGCGGCGGTGTGAAAGGCGGCCTGCGTTACGGGGCTAGCGACGAATTCGGCATCAAGGCGGTCGAAAACAAAGTCCACCCTCACGACCTGCACGCCACGATCCTGCACCTGCTCGGACTCGACCACGAGAAGCTGACGTACCGCTACGGCGGTCGCGACTACAAACTCACGGGCGTCGGCGGCGCTCGCGTGATCGACGACATCTTCGCGTGAGTCAGACGCCACGACGAGAAAACTGAAGCCCGGCTTTTCCGCAGAAGCCGGGCTTCTTCGTTTGGCTCACGGAGCGATGTTGAAACATGGCTTGCGCGATTTGAGATTTGATCAGTTCGGATTCGTAGGCTCGCCGGTGCACAGACGCGGCAACGTGTTCGTGACAACGATTGCCATGTGGTGAACGAATCTGACTACGATACGTCGACACTTCTGGTGGGCTTGCAGAATGTTTTTGGAGAGCTAGTTTGTGATGAGCACGAATGTGCCCCTTGGAACCGTGACGACTCACGCGTACCATGCTCGTGCCGTTTTGCAGGAGCCGAACATGCTGTCTCGCTCGTTGATCGCCGCTGTGGTCTTGGTTGGAGTTTTCGGAATCATTTGGCTCGCTCGCCGGTTCTTCGGTTCGTGGAACGCGACTCGACGGCAAACTGAAACCGAGAGCGCGATGAAACAGTTCCGGATGCAACGCGAACAGTTGGAGGCCAAGTTCTATGATTTGGCTCGCGTGTCCGGGAAACCGCGCGGCCTGAAATGGTTGGATGGCGACTGGCAGAGCGACGTCACGTTCGCTCGCGCGTGCGACACCGGCTTGCTGACCGCCTTCGTTGGACTGCACATTCGCTTCGAGGCCATTGAGGGAGGCGATATGGAGGGTGTCGCCGCCGTGGACACGGTTCGCGATGCCGCCGCCGTCTTTCACTACCAGCGCGGGCGATGGGGAACTAGCGGCCGAGTTCTGATGAACATGAATCCTGCGGAAGCCGTGACTCGGCTGGCTGGGCAATTCGCTCCCGTGATCAGCAGCGGTTCGTGATCGGTTCGCCCTCTCAAGATCTCAAGGTGACGCTCATGGATGGACCCCTTTCGCCGGAGGAACTCGGCCTGCTCAAAAGTTTGAACCGGCCGGAAAAAATTCAAGCGTTTCTGGACAACGAAGTCCGCTACAACCAAGAGACAACCTGTCGCTCGCCGCGCCGCGTCATCCGAGATCGTAAAGCCCATTGTGCCGAAGGAGCGTTCTTCGCGGCGGCGGCGATGGATGCTAATGGAATCCCACCGCTGATCATCGACTTGGAAGCGATCCGCGATGACGACCATCTGCTGACCGTCTTTCGCGAGCACGGCTGCTGGGGCGCGATCGCCAAATCCAACTACGCGGGATTGCGATTTCGTGAGCCGGTCTATCGCACGCTCCGCGAGTTGGTGATGTCGTACTATGAGCACTATTTCAACGCTGCCGGCGAGAAAACGCTGCGTACGTTTTCACGACCGGTCAATCTGCATCGTTTCGATCACATCGATTGGATGACCACGGAAGAAGATGTCTGGGAGATTTGCGAGTATCTCTGCACGATCCCGCACACGCGCGTGTTGACGTCGGCAATCGAGCGTCGGCGGCGCAGCGTGGACGCGCGGTTATTCGCCGCGGGACACGTCGGGGCCGTTTGACGCTCGCTTGTCACGCTCCTCGCACCCCGTCAGACTCCGCCGACTTTTCGTCTTTTTGCCAGCCTCACGGACGGAGCGATGCCCGAACAAATCATTCACACGCACGAGTTGCCCAACGGTTTGACGGTCGTAATCGAGCCGATGTCCGACGTGCAATCGGCGGCGTTTTGCTTTCTGATTCCGGGCGGCAGTGCGTTCGATCCTGCCAACTACGGCGGCACCGCAGCGGTTCTGACCGACTGGATCACGCGCGGCGCGGGAGACCTCGACAGCCGCGATTTGTCGAATGCACTCGACAATCTCGGTGTGCAGCGCAACGAGAGCACCGGGCTGAATCACCTCGCGTTCACGGCCGCAACCTTGGGAGAAAACGTACCCGCCGCGCTGTCGCTGTATGCCGACATCATCCGCCGGCCGCAACTTCCCGATGAAGAATTCGAGGGTGCGATCGCCGGAATCGAGCAGTCACTGCGAGCCATCGAAGACGAACCGCAACGCAAGTTGATGATCGAACTCCGCCGCCGCTGCTACGACGCGCCGTGGGGTTTGCCGACCGAAGGAACTCTCGAAGAGATCGCGCGCATCACGGCGAAATCGGTGCGAGCACATTACGACCGTTGCCTGCGTCCGAACGGTGCCATTCTGGGCATCGCCGGCTGCGTCGAGATTCAAGAGATGCTCGCCTTGGTCCGCGAAAAGTTCGGTGACTGGACCACGAAACCCGATTCTTCCATGGTCACCGGCCCGCGCGGTGAACGAGTCGGACACATCGATCACGACTCGACGCAGACGCACATCGGAATTGCCTACGACGCCATCGAATACGCTCATCCCGATTATTACAAGGCGTGGGCGGCGGTCGGAGTGCTCAGCGGAGGCATGAGCGCGCGGCTCTTCACCGAGGTTCGCGAGCGTCGCGGTTTGTGCTATTCGGTCAACGCGTCGCTCAACAGCTTGAAGCACGAAGGGCGAGTCCTGTGCTACGCCGGGACGACCGTCGAACGTGCTCAGGAGACGCTCGACGTGACGTTGCACGAATTGCAACGACTCGGCGACGGGATCGAATCCCATGAACTCGAACGCTGCAAAGCCCGCGCGAAGAGTTCGCTGATCATGCAACAAGAATCGACGACGAGCCGTGCGACGTCCATCGCACGTGACTGGCATTTCTTGAAACGTGTCCAAACGCTGGACGATATCCGCCGCGACATCGACGAACTGACCGTGTCCGGAGTGCTGGATTACGTCCATCAACATCCGGCGCGTGACTTCACGGTCCTGACAATCGGCCCGAATGCTTTGAAGGTTCCGTAGCAGCAGGCGGCTCGCCTGCTCATCGCACGACAGGCGAGCCGCCTGTCGCCACGAAAGATGCCATGAAATTCCATCAATCAAAACTCGCGAACGGTCTGACGGTCATCGCCGAGTTGAATCCGGCGGTGCATTCGGTCGCGCTGGGCTTCTTCGTCCGGACTGGTTCGCGTGACGAAACCGCCGCCGTGTCAGGCGTCAGTCATTTTCTGGAGCACATGGTTTTCAAGGGGAGCGAGAAGTACTCGGCCGACGACGTCAATCGCATCTTTGACGAGGTCGGAGCCAAGTACAACGCGGCAACGGCCGAAGAAGGAACGCTGTTCTACGGAGCGGTCTTGCCCGAATACTTGCCGCAAGCGTTCGAGCTGTTCGCGAACATCCTGCGACCCGCGCTGCGGCAAGAAGACTTCGACATGGAGAAAAATGTCATCCTCGAAGAGATCGGAATGTACGACGACCAGCCGAGCTTCACGGCCTACGAAAATCTGATGCAGACGCACTTCGCCGGACATCCGCTGGGGCAAAGCGTGCTTGGCACGAAGGAGAGCATCACCGCTCTGACCTGCGAACAAATGCGTGGGTACCACCGTGACCGCTACCTCGCAGGCAACGTCACGCTGGCGGTTGCTGGCAACACGGATTGGGCACAAATTCTCACGCTGGCTGAGCAGCATTGTGCGAACTGGCCGGCGGGAACTTGCGGCCGCGCGACTCACGAAGCGAAGCCAGCGGGTGGATTGAAAGTCATCACTCGGCCGAAGAGTCAACAAGAACACATCATGCAGATGACTCCGGCCCCGTCGGCTCAGAATCGCTTGCGATTCGCGGCGGAGATTCTGTCGGTGATCGTCGGCGATCACAGCGGCAGCCGGCTGTTTTGGGAACTGGTCGATCCCGGACTCGCCGAAGCGGCCGACCTCGACTTCAACGAGTACGACGGCAGCGGCAGCTATCTGACGTATTTGTCGAGCGAACCCGAAGCGATCGCCGACAACCTCGCCCGCATTCAGGCAATCTTTGCGGAAGTCAACCAGCACGGCATTCGCGAAGACGAGCTCGAACAAGCCAAGAACAAAGTTGCGTCGCGCGTCGTGCTGCGCAGCGAACGCCCGACTGGCCGACTCTCGTCGTTGGGCGGCAATTGGATCTACCGCGAGGAATACCGATCGGTCGACGATGATCTCGCCGAATTGCGCGGGATCACGTCGCGCGACGTCCGCGAGTTGTTGGACATCTACCCGCTGGGAGCTACGACCACGGTCGCCGTCGGGCCGATGGAGTCACTGGAGTAGACCGGACGTCCGGTCTACGGTTCGGGGCTACCGTGTCAGGCCCATCGTGAATTGAAAGACCTGTGTCAGGTCGCCGCTTTCTTTCATGAGCGGGAAACCAAAGTCGAGCGCAATCGGAGCCGGGCCCATCATCGGCACCGTGACTCGCATTCCAAAGCCCACCGTCAACCGCAGATTAGTCAGCTTCGCACTGGTGTCTTGGATTGTGCCGAAATCCGAGAACGCGACGGCTCCAAGCATTCCATCGGCGGTGATGGGGACAAGGTATTCCGCGCCACCGAGGAAGCTGAACTGTCCGCCGATGCGGGCACGATTTGCGATCGGGCTGATGCCGCGGTACGAGAAGCCTCGCACGGATTGGAAACCACCCGCGAAATAGCGTTCGTAAATTGGAGTGTCGGCACCGGTCCACGCGGCTTGCAGGCCCAACGACAGAATGTGACCGCCGTCACCATCGGGTCGCTCCAAGAAGTAGAAGTACTGGTGTCCCTCCGCATCAACTCGCGAATAGTTGAACTCGCCAAAGGCTTGTTCGAATCCGCTCGTGACGTAGTGCCCGTGACGCGGCTGAAACGGTGAATCACGAGTGTCGTGCGCGATGGCGAGGCGGCCTGTGGAGAGAAACGAATTCCCCAGCGAGTCCTCCAAGATCGGGGCAATGTTGCCGCCCGAATCTTTGGTCGGATTCGAGAGATGCACCGATTCCATGCGAAGTGAACCGATCAGTGACCACGCCGCGTCCAGTTGTCGACCAACGGTGACTCGGCCGCCCATGCGTTGTTCGGTCCAATCGCGATAGAAGCGATTGAAATAGAAGCCGCTGACGCCGACGCTGTAGGGACTGTCATTGAAATACGGATCGGTCCAACTCACGAGATAGCGACTGACAACGTTGCCGGGAACAACCTCGATGCGGAATTGCTCGCCGTGGCCGCGCAATTTCCGAAATGCTCGGCCAGAATAGATGTCCTCCGCGCTGCGCGGGAAGTTCATGATGTCGAAGTTATTCTCTTCGAGAACAATGGATCCGACGACTCCCGAATTGCTGTTGACCCCAACGCCAAATGACAGCCGGCCGGTTTGCGCCGTCGTCGCGTCCACGCCCAAATCAATCTGTCCGGGCGGCAAATCGGGCACCGCCAAGGGATCCGTCGCATCACCTCCGAACGGATATTGTGGCGCGGGAACTTGAGCCATCAAAACCGACGAGCCGAAGTCTGGAGAATCAGCGTCCGAGGAATCCGGGCTTTGTCCACGAATCGAAGCTTTGGTGCCAAAGATCAGTGAGTCCGATTTCAGACGCTCCATGCTGATGACTGCGGGTTCGGGAGTTTGCCCGCGAATAATGCTCGCTTGCGTGAGTTGCTGCCGATTGGGATTCGGCTTGTCGGGCACTTTCGAGATTTGAATGCGGGGAGCTTCGGGGCCATTGGGCGTGAAAATCTGGCCGCCGATCCGCCGTTCGCTTTGCCGAATTTTTTGGGGGTCCGCCAGATCGCCGGGATGCACCATCATGCGATTGAGGACGACCGACAACTTGGTGTGCGGTTGATCTTCGTGAATTCGGACATCGACGTGACGGATCGTGTAAACGCGGTCTTCGTTGACGTGGTAAACCAAGTCCATGGTCCCCGGCTCTTCCAGGAATCGAGGCACCGGCTCCACGTTGGCGAACGTGCGGCCAAGGTTGCCGTAGCGCTCCTTGATTCCATCCACATCCTTGCTCATGTACCGAGCGTTGTAGAACTCTCCCGAACGCAGTTTCAGCTCATTGGCTAACTCCTCGTTCGTGAAGATCTTGTTGCCTTCGATGACGAGTTCGCGAATTCGGAATCGCGGTCCCTCTTTGATGCGATACGTGATGATCGCGTGAGCCGCCTTGTAGCTCAGCGGATTCCACGGGCTTTCGTCGATGGCGACTTCCTTCTCGATATCGACGTCGAAATAGCCCAGACTGTGGTAGTACTGCTTGAGAGCGGCGACGTCGTCTGGCAACTGCTCTGGCTTGTACTTGCCGAGAAATGACAGACCGAGAATCGCCGGCTTCAGCGTGAGCTTCTGTTTCAAGACGCCGTAGGAAAACGAGTCGTTGCCGTCAAATTTCACCGAGCCAACGATGACCTTCGGACCCTCGTCAACCACAAAGACCACTTGCCGGTCTTCGCGGCGATTGCCTTTTTCGAGCGAGACCTTCGTGTACGGGAAGCCTTTCGTTTTGTAGTGCTCTTCAATCCGCTTGATCGCCTCGCGATTCACGCTGACATCGAACGGACTGCCCGCCTTGAGGCCGGTCAGCTTTTCGAGGTAGCCCGTCTTGATCCGCTCATTGCCGCGGAATTCGACCGACTCGACGATCGGCCGCTCGATCACACGAAACACCAGCACCAACCCTTTGTCGTTGCGGCGGTAACGCGGTTCGACGCTGAAAAACCAGCGCGTGCTGTACAGAGCCCGCACGTCTTCGCGAATCTGAGACTCCGCCGAAGGCCGCCCGACGGCCGAACGCACCAACTTGCGAATCGCAGTCGTGTCGATCGTGTCGTTGCCTTCAATCACGATGTCGGTGATTGGATCAGTCAACGCCTCTGGACCTTCTCCACTCAGATTCAAACCTTCGTCGAGATCACCAGGAATGCGCTCCTCGTCGGGCGTTGACTCATTGTTGATGCGGCGTACACGACGATCCGATTCTTTCGAAGCGGGCTCATCGAACGCAGGCGATTGGCCGCGAATGGTGGGCCACGACTGGCAACCGGCCAGCACGCTCAACCACATCGCCAAGCCAAACAGCGACAAGCATTCCCAGTGGGCCACACGGCCCACACGCTCGCCATAAAAGGTGCCTTCCATGACACCGCTCATGAGGTGGTTTTCCGGCTGGAGAGTCAAAGGTCGGAATGGAACACAGAGAAGAGACAGATCGCTCTTCCGAGGAGGGCGGGGATGTATCGCAAATTTGATTTCGAGAGCAAGACGTGTTTTCGTAGTTCACGCGGCTCGCGTGCATCACTTGAACAAACCCAACGAGCCACCCGAAGAGAGCACGCCGTCCGGCGGTGTCGCGGGCACCTCATCGACGTGCGGCAGGATGACCTCGGACAGCCAATACTGCTTCAACTCTTTGACCAGCCACAAAAACTTTTCGAGGTCCACCGGCTTGGTGAGATACGCGGCCACATCAAAATGCTCGACGTCGGCTCGATCCGCCGGATCAATCGAGGCCGTCAGCACGACGACCGGAATGTCTCGCAGCGCGGCGTCATCTTTCACCGCCGCTAACACATCTTTGCCACTGATCCCCGGCAAACCCAAGTCGAGCAAAATCAAATCGGGACGCGGAGCGCGAGCATACTTGCCAGCATGACGCACAAACTCCAGCGCATCCTCACCGGTCTTCATCCAGGTCAGGTGATGCGCAATGTGCCCCTTGACCAGCGCTCCCATCGTCAATTTAGCGGCCGTGAGGCTGTCCTCGACCATCAAAACTTCCATCGGCCGGCCGACGGTCTGGCGATCGCTATTCATGGCAACTTCCTTTCTGACGATGTCGGCGTGCAGTTTACGACAGGAATGTTGAATTCTGAAACTCGAATTCCGAATCGCCACGGCTTGCTTGACGTCCGCACGAGTGGCCGAAAAGCTGTCACGCAGCGTTCCATCGCCAACTATCGAGACCACCACCATGAAAATCACTCACATCGAAGTCATTCCGCTCACCGGAGCCACCGTCGACGGCGGCTGGCCTCAAGGCCACGAGCCGCAAGAGAACTTGCACACGTTCGTCGAGGTGCGAACGGACGAGGGCTTGTCGGGGTGGGGGAGTTGTTTCACGTCCGGCAAGCTGGTCGAAGGATCGGTCGAGTTACTGTGGCCGCTGCTCAAGGGCGAATCGGCGGTTGAGCCGGAACGGGTCAGCGAGAAGTTGCGGCAGTCGTCGTTCTGGCAAGGACGTGGCGGCTCGGTCGAGCACGCGATCAGTGGGATCGACATCGCGCTCTGGGATCTGTTCGGCAAAGTCTGCGGGCAGCCGGTGTCGCGGTTGCTCGGCGGGAACTATCGGCAGCGGATCAAGCCGTATGGTTCGATCCTGTTCGATGAGCCAGATGCGTTGCGAGCGACGCTGGAATCGACGGTCGAACGCGGATTCAAAGCGATCAAGATGGGCTGGCGACCGTTCGGCCGCCGCGATCGCAAGTTCGATGAATATCTCATCGGGACCGCGCGCGAAACCGTCGGTGCCGGCGTCGATCTGATGGTCGATGCCGGCGGCAGCGAACAGTTCTGGCCGCATGGTGTGAACTGGGCACGCGAGACTGCGATGATGCTCGCCGATTACGGCATCGTCTGGTTTGAAGAAGCGTTGCCGCCAGACGACATCGAAGGCTACATCGAGCTGACTCGCGTCTCGCCCGTGCCGATCGCGACGGGCGAGGTACTGACTCGGCGACAGTCGTTTCGGCCGTGGCTCGAACGCCGCGCGGTGGACATCATCCAGCCCGATTGCACGAAGAACGGCGGCCTCTCCGAGTCTCGCCGCATCGCTTGGATGGCCTACGACCACAACATTCAAATGGTCTCGCATGGATGGAACACGGCGCTGGGTTTGGCCGCTGACTTGCAGCTCGCGGCGGCGATGCCGATCGCTCGGTATGTCGAGTACCTCACGCCGTGCGCGTACATTGACTCGTTGACCACCGAGCCGTTCCGCATCGACTCCGAAGGCTTTTTGGAAATCCCGACGAAGCCGGGGCTTGGTGTGGAAATCGATCGCGAGAAGCTCAAGCACTTTGACGCTCGAAAGCGGAATTAACCAATTCTTCATTGCGGTTCGACACGACATCACCGGTCGAACCCGCGATAACTCGCCGCCAAAAGCAGAGGGACGAATTCTCCGCAGGTTCGGAGGCGGTTGATGTCGAAGTCGAAGATTCTGATTATCGAAGACGAACGCTCGCTGAGCGAAATTCTGAGCTACAACTTGGCCAACGAGGGCTTTGAGGTGCTCACCGCCAGCGACGGCACCGACGGATTGCGGCGTGCTCAAAACTCGCTGCCGGATTTGATCGTGCTGGACCTGATGCTGCCGGGGATCGACGGCCTGCAAATCTGCCGTCAGCTTCGCAGCGACCCCAAGACGCAGGGAATCCTGATTTTGATGCTGACCGCGAAGAGCGAAGAAGTCGATGAGATCGTCGGCTTCAACATGGGAGCGAACGATTACGTCTCCAAACCGTTCAAAATCAAACCGCTCATCAGTCGCATCAAGGCGATGCTGCGACGCCCGACCGCCGAGCAAAGCTCTGCGGAAGTGATCTTGATTGCAGGGATCGAGGTTGATCGCACGTACCACACAGCCAAGCTCGACGGCCAAGATCTGCAACTCACGCCCACCGAATTCAAGATGCTTTGGACATTGATGCGCCGCCCCGGTCGTCCGTACTCGCGCAACGAGTTGCTCGACAACGCGCGCGGCGAGGACGCTAACGCTCTCGAACGGACGATCGACGTGCATGTCCGCTCGCTGCGGCTGAAGCTCGGCGACAAAGGTCACTTGGTCGAGACGGTTCGCGGCATTGGCTATCGCTTCAGGGTGGAGTAGCTTTGTGGGGCAGGTTTTCAACCTGCCGGGCCGCGATTTTTCAACTCGTCGCAGTGCCGTTCTCTGCAACTCTCGACCGATTGATGTCCGGGCAGGTTGAAAACCTGCCCCACGTCAATACGCTACCCGCCTCACGCAACACGGCGTTGAGTACATTCCATCGGAGGCGGACGGCATGTCGCAGAATCAGTTCTTTGCGAAGAAGAATCTTCAGGATTTGCTCGACGAAATGGCCGGCGACCACCGCTTGAAACGGGTTCTGGGGCCAGTCGCACTGACGAGCCTGGGCATCGGAGCGGTGATCGGAGCGGGCATCTTTGTCTCGACCGGCAAGGCGGCACACGACATCGCGGGACCGGCTCTGATGGTCTCGTATGTCGTCGCGGGACTGACCTGCATCTTTGCCGCTCTGTGCTACGCCGAGTTCGCGTCAATGGCTCCGGTTGCCGGCAGTGCCTACACCTACGCCTACACGACGATGGGGGAACTCTTCGCCTGGATCATCGGCTGGGACTTGGTTCTGGAATACGCGGTCGGAGCGGCGACCGTGGCCAATGGCTGGTCGTCCTATTTTCAAGCAGTGCTCAAGAAGTTCGACATCGTGCTCCCAGACATCATCAGCAAGAACCCGCTGGTTTACGAAAATGGGCACTTCGTGACGACCGGAGCGTGGGTCAATCTGCCTGCGGTTCTGATCGTCGCCATCGTGACTGCAGTGTTGGTCAAAGGCATTCAGGAGAGCGCCAAGTTCAACACGGCGATGGTCATCGTGAAAGTTTTAGCCGTGTTGTTCGTGATCGGAGTGGGTGCGTTTTACATCGACTCCGCAAACTGGACTCCGTTTGCTCCCTACGGTTGGTCGGGACTGAGCTTCTTTGGGCAACCGATCTTGAGTGAACCGCAGAACGGACGTCCCGTCGGCGTGTTGGCAGGAGCGGCCATCATCTTCTTCGCGTACATTGGTTTCGACAGCGTGTCGACTCACGCCGAAGAGGCCAAGAATCCGCAGCGCGATGTTCCCATCGCGATTGTGACCTCGCTTTTGATTTGTACGGTGCTCTACATCGCCGTGGTGGCGGTGCTGACGGGCATGGTTCGCTACAACGAAATCGACATCAACGCGGGAGTTTCGGACGCATTTAAGAAGGCCGGCTTGCCCAAAGCAGAGTTCATTATCGCCGGAGCCGGCGTCGCTGGAATTACATCCGTGTTGCTGGTGATGATGCTGAGTGCTCCGCGCGTGTTCTTGGCGATGGCTCGCGATGGGCTGGTGCCCAGCAAGTTCTTCGCCGACGTGCATCCGCGATTTCAAACGCCGTGGAAGAGCACCATCCTGATCGGCTTGTTCGTCAGCGTGTTGGCCGGACTGCTGCCGATTGACGCCCTGCTCGATCTCACCAACATCGGGACATTGTTCGCGTTCGTCATTGTGTGCGGGGCGGTGCTCATCATGCGCAAGACGAACCCGGACACTCCGCGACCATTCCGCTGTCCGTTCGTTCCCGTCGTCCCGGTGCTGGGGATCGCCGCCTGCCTGATGCTGATGTTTTCACTTCCCGCAGAAAATTGGTACCGGCTCATTGGCTGGCTGGCGATTGGGATGTGCATCTATTTCGGCTACGGCCGGAAACACAGCGTTCTCGGCCAGCAGTTGCGGGGCAAATTGGCTCGTCACGGTGCGACTCCCGCCGGGTCGCTCAAAGATGATGGTCCGCAACCCTGACGGCAGAGCAACTCGTGGCAGAAGTTCGGCACATCAGCCGTCGAGCGCGGCCCCCAATGCCGTCTTCTTGTTGGACGATTCACGAACCTTGTTGGCGATTCGAGCCAAGACCATTTGTGCTCGCCGTTCACCGTTGCTCTGCGCCCCGAGGAACGCATTGTTCATCTTGCCCTGCAAGGTTGTGAGCAGCTTGCGATAGAACTCGAAGCCGTTTAGGGCCTGCTCCATGCCGTCAAACGGCACACGCGGGATCACAAATTGCACATGAAGCTGCTCGAAGTGACGTTTGTGGCCGGCCGAGCTGGGATCGCCGATATCGAACTCTTTGACGCACGCCCGCAAGCGATTGTCCGAGTCTCTCAGAAACCGTCGAGCGTCCTGCCAGTCCTGCTTGTCCTCCCGGCTGGAATACAGTCGCTCATCCGGATTGAGATCGCGGTTCAAAGTTTTCAATCGACTCGCCATGTCGACGAGCATCTTGCGCAGCCGCTCCAAATCCTTTTCGACATCCATCGCAGCGTTCCACTCCGTGTCCAGTCGCTCTAATAATTCGGCAGATTGGCTGGTGGGTGCCGAAGTCGAAACGCTTGCAGGGGGCATCAACGGGGATGTCACAAACGGCATCATCGGCGGCATGTAAGTCGGTTGCGGCGTAGCAACACAGACGACGAGATTTGGATCGGCCCCGGCCACGAGCACTGGGATGGGCTGATCCAACAGAGGATTGGCTCCATTCATGCCGGGATAAACCATGCCGTAGACCTGCCACATCGCCACCCAAGTCGGATCGATACCGATCAAATGCAGGACGGTGCGAAGCGTCAATGACTGAGCCTGCGAAGCCTCGTCCGGAATTCGCACAATCAATCCCTGAGGAACTGCCGCAGGCTTAAACCAGACCCACAAAAAACTCTGTGGGCCATCTGCGAAACGAATCTGCTCCCAGGCCTGCGAAGGTGGCCGAAAAGCGAAGCCCGCTGATGCCTCGCTGGATGCTGAACCGCCGGCAAGTGGAGGTTGGCTCATGGGTGAGTTCCCTTGACGATGACCTCGTCTCCTCGACATCGCGTTGATTGAAATGGTTCGCGATGTGCCGGGCATCGTCGGTCGGCACGGAGTTTAGTTCTCGGACTTTTCTTGTTCGAGTTCGATTCCAAAGAGGCGATGAATTCTGTGACCGTGATGAGTGATTATCGCTTGGTCAGCTACATTTTGACAATTTGAGTTGTCAATATTGTCGAGCACGGATACCATCGTTCCGTGAGCAGGGTCGTGCAACCGACAATTATTGACGTAACTTCAAGGCTCATCAATTGGTTTAGCCATGAAAGCGGCACTCGAAACCAGCGATCGAACGTTCTTGGATCAGCTTCATCGGCTCGGTTCCGGGACGATTTCTGAGATTTGTGGCTCGGTCGGAGTGACCGCCACCGCCGTGCGTCAGCGGCTCGTCCGCTTGCAAGGACAAGGGTTCGTCTCGCGAGTGATGGTTCGCAGCGGTCGAGGTCGGCCGCACTTCGTTTATCAGGTCTCAGAGTCTGGGTTGAATCAGCTCGGCGAGAATTACAGCGACCTCGCTCTGATTCTGTGGCAAGAGATGCAGAGCATCGAAGAGCCAGTACTCCGTGAGCGAGTCGTGCGGCGAGTGCGTGAGTCGATGGTACAGCGCTACGGGCGGACGGATCGCTCGCGGTCGTTGTCCGATCGGTTGCGTCAGTTGCAAGTCTCGCTGACGAATCGGGGGTTTGATGTCGAGATCGACGAAACCGGCGACTTGCCGATCCTCCGTGAAAACAGTTGCCCGTATCAGGAATTGGCCTCGTCAGACGCAGGAATCTGCGGATTGGAACAAGATGTCTTTGCGGAAGTCTTGGGAACGAAAATGACACTCACGAAGTGTTGCCGCGACGGGCATCATTGCTGTGAGTTTCAGCTAGAAACCGTGGGGAGTTGAGTCGATTGCAGGACACGTTCGTGCCGCTAGAGTTCAGTTCTGAAATCTGAAACCTTAGATTTGAAATTTGAATTCAGAACACCAAACAACGGACAAAACCATGAGCAGTTGGATCGAAGGACGCTTTGAAGAGAACGTGATTGTTTCGACGCTGGAACAGGCGATGAACTGGGCGAAGGAGTCCAGTGTGTGGCCGATGACGTTCGGCCTGGCGTGCTGTGCGATCGAGATGATGGCGGTCGGAGCCAGCCGCTTCGATCTGGACCGCTTCGGAGCCGGGGCGTTCCGCGCGAGTCCTCGGCAAGCGGACTTGATGATCGTGGCCGGGACCGTCACCTACAAAATGGCCAGCCGAGTGCGGCGGCTCTACGAGCAGATGCCCGATCCGAAGTATGTGATCGCGATGGGAGCCTGCACGGTCGGCGGCGGCCCGTACTTCAAGTGGGGCTATCACGTCGTCAAGGGTGTCGATCTGGTCGTCCCGGTCGATGTGTACGTCCCCGGCTGCCCGCCGCGTCCGGAGGCTCTGCTCGAAGGGATCATGCGGATTCAAGACAAAATCAAAGCCCGCAAGCTCGGCAAAGGGATGACCGAAGTCCTCCCCGTCCCCCACCACAGCGGAGTCGCGGCCGTGCCGAGTGTTTTGAATGTGTGAGTGATTCGAGAGTCCATCAGAAATCCGTACCGCAACCGTTAGGGAACGGCCTCGCGGGCCGAAGCGGGCCGGTCCCTAACAGTTGCGGTACTGCGGAAAGAGTGAAAGTCGAATGAGCGCGATTCTGAAGATCAGCGACCTGCGAGTCGCCGTGGATGGCAAGCCGATTCTCAAGGGGGTGAACCTGGAGATTCGGCAGGGGGAGATTCATGCCTTGATGGGGCCGAACGGGTGCGGCAAGAGCACTCTGGCTTACGTCGTCGCCGGGCATCCGAAGTACGAGATCACCGGCGGGGCGATTGAACTCGACGGTGTCAACGTGCTGGAGTTGGACCCCTGCCAGCGAGCACGGCTCGGCATCTTTCTGGCGTTTCAATACCCGGTGACGATTCCAGGCGTGAAGGTCTCCGACTTCCTGCGGCACGCGGTCTCGAACGTCCGCAACCCCGACCGCAAAGAAGGCGAGGGCCTGATCCCGATGAAGGATTTCCGCAAGGAACTCAAGGATCGGATGTCCGAGATCGACATCGACAGTGAGTTCGCTCGGCGGTACCTCAACGACGGCTTCAGCGGCGGCGAGAAGAAGCGGATGGAGATTTTGCAGTTGTCGCTGCTGCGTCCGCGGTTCGCGATCCTCGACGAAACCGACAGCGGCCTCGATAGCGACGCCGTCCGAGCAGTCAGCGAAGGGATCAACAAACTCCACGGCCCGCACATGGGGGTGCTGATCATCACGCACCACGAACGCCTGCTCGAATTCAATAAGCCGAGCTTCACGCATGTGATGCTCGCGGGGAAAATTGTGGAAACGGGCGATGCGTCCCTCGCTCACGACCTGCACGCCAACGGCTACGCAGCGGTGCGAGAGCGGCATCCGACCGAGGCGGCTGAAGAACAAGCGGTCACCGTTAAGGCATAACTTTGGAATGCGGTGCTGAAACACCAAACTCCAGAAGGCGAGAATAAATCATGAGCACAGACCTAGCAGTTCAAGAACGTGAAGATCAGGACGTCGGCGTCGGCGATTACCAATTCGGGTTCCACGACCCCACGGACAAGTACGTCTTCAAGAGTCGCCGCGGGCTGGATCGTGAGATCGTTTATCAGATCTCCGAAATGAAAAAAGAGCCGAAGTGGATGCGGGACTTCCGCATCAACTCGCTGGAGACTTTCTTCCAAAAGCCAATGCCCTCCTGGGGCGGCGACGTGGGAGAAATCGACTTCCAAAACATCTTCTACTACATGAAGGCGGCGGCCAATCTGGAGAAGAGTTGGGAAGACGTGCCCGATGACATTCGCAAGACGTACGATCGGCTGGGCATCCCCGAAGCCGAGAAGAAGTATCTCGCCGGCGTGAAGGCGCAGTATGAGTCGGAAGTCATCTACGGCAGCTTGCAGGAAGACCTTGCCAAGCAAGGGGTGATCTTTACCGACACCGATTCGGCGTTGCGCGACCATCCGGACCTGTTCCGGGAATACTTCGGCAAAATCATCCCGCCCAACGACAACAAATTCGCGGCACTCAATTCGGCCGTGTGGTCGGGCGGGTCGTTCATCTATGTGCCGCCGGGCGTGAAGATCGAGTTTCCGTTGCAGGCGTACTTTCGCATCAACTCGGAGAACATGGGGCAGTTCGAGCGGACGCTGATCATCGTCGATGAAGGGGCTTCGGCGCATTACGTCGAAGGCTGCACGGCTCCGACCTACAGCAGCGACAGCCTGCACTCGGCGGTCGTCGAGATCATCGTCAAGCGCGGCGGCCGGTTCCGCTACACGACGATTCAAAACTGGTCGAACAACGTCTTCAACCTCGTCACCAAACGAGCGATGGCCTACGGCGACTCGCTGATGGAATGGGTGGACGGCAACCTCGGCTCGAAGCTGACCATGAAATACCCGGCCATCTATTTGATGGAGCCAGGTGCTCGCGGTGAAACGCTGTCGATCGCGTTCGCGAACAATGGTCAGCATCAAGACGCGGGAGCCAAGATGGTTCACTGTGCGCCAAACACGTCCAGCCGCGTCGTCTCGAAGAGCATCTCGAAGGGCGGCGGCCGAGCCAGTTATCGCGGCTTGGTCAAAGTCGAAAAGGGAGCGACCAACTGCAAATCCAACGTCGTCTGCGACGCCTTGATCCTCGACAGCAAAAGCCGCAGCGACACCTACCCATACATCGAAGCCGAAGACAACCAAATTTCCCTCGAACACGAAGCCAGCGTCTCGAAGATCGGCGAAGAGCAACTCTTCTACCTGATGAGCCGCGGCATGACCGAAGCGGAAGCCTCGGCCATGATCGTGACCGGCTTCATCGAGCCGCTCGTCAAAGAGCTTCCGATGGAATACGCCGTCGAAATGAACCGCCTCATCGAACTGCAAATGGAAGGCAGCGTGGGCTGAGTCGGTCATGTACGTCACCGCCGAAATCATCCGCGAGGTCGAACAGCGCTACAGCACTCCAGTTGAAATCGCGAGGGAGTACGAGATGACTCCCGAACAACTCGACCTCGTGCGGTTGGGGCAAAAGCAAGGACGCTGTCACGACGTGACGCTCGTGATCGTCGATGACGAGCGGAACATCGTGGTGACTCGCAAGCCGAGCTATCCGTGCGGGGCGTATCGCACGCCATCGGGAGGCGTCGAAGTGGGAGAGGCGTTTGACGACGGAGCGATCCGAGAAGCGAAGGAAGAAACCGGTTTAGACATCGTTTTGGAGAAATACCTGATCCGAGCCAATGTCCGATTTCGCTGCGGCTCCGAATTGATCGACTGGACGACTCACGTCCTGCAAGCTCACGCGACTGGCGGGACGTTGCAGCCAATCGACACGAAAGAAATCGTCGAGGCTCGCAAAGCGACCATCTCCGAAATCACCGGCCCGATCCGCGAAGCGTTGATCGCGACTGGCTCACCGGGGTTGAGATACCGAGCGGAGTTGGATGGGCTGGCAATTGAATTGTTGTAGAAAGGCCATCTCATGGAGATTACTACGTCACGAATAAAGGTCTTGATTTGGATACCCGCAGCCTTCTGCGCTTTGTTGTCGTTGATGAAGATGTTTAGTCCCAATGATGCCGGAGCACCGGCGTTTTACAGTTTTCTGCCAATGTGCTTTTTCTTTGCGGCGACTGTTCACCTCGAACTATTGGAACGGATCAAAACTCTGGAGAAGGCGCTTGGTGATGACTTGGGGCAGAAGGTAAAAACAACGGATACCTAACAAACGACATAGTCTCCTCCGGGCTTCCTCCGGCGGACTGAAGTCTGGGAATTATGACTGCAACACTGACTGACATTGTGACTGGCTTTAGCCGTACCGCTTTTGAAGCGTTTCTCGAATCGCGCGATGAAGCCGATTGGATCGTCGACACGCGTCGCAAGGCGTATGAGCAGTATCAAGATCATCTCTCCGTGCCGTTGGACCCGGAGGAATGGAAGCGGGTCGAGACACGCACGTTTCGGCCGGATCAGTTTCATGTCCGCGCCGAGCCGACCGAGTCGGCGACGTTCGGCTCGTTGATGCAGGATCGGGCGGAGTTTTCCGGAATGGTGACTCATGTCGATGGGCATACGACGCGAGCGACGCTCGATGAGAAATATGCGAAGCAAGGTGTGCTGTTCGGCGATCTGAGAACATTGCTGGTCGAGCATCGCGAAAAGCTCGAACCGTATTTCGGCAAGCGCGGCGTACAGGCACGGCGAGATCGGTTCGCGAGTTGGCACGCGGCGTTTTGGACCGGCGGTACGGTGCTGTTCGTGCCGAAAGGCGTGTCGATTAACGAACCGCTCGACAGCTTGATCGGGCTGAGCGCGGCCGGGGCTGCGGACTTCAGCCACACGCTGGTCATCTTGGAAGACGGCGCGAGCGCAACGCTGCTCGAAGAGACTTCGTCGGCGACGGCGGATGCGTCTGGACTGCATGTCGGAGCGGTGGAACTCATCCTCGGCAAAGAAGCGCGGCTGCGGTACGTCCAATTGCAGAACTGGAACGACAAGACGTGGCACTTCGCGCATCAGGCAGGGCGAGTCGAATCGAACGGCATGCTGCAGTGGACGGTCGGCGGCCTCGGGGCCAAGCTGGCTCACATTCATCAGGACGTGCATCTCGACGGACGCGGGGCCGAGGCCGAAGTGAACGGCGTGACGTTCGCGACAAACCGGCAAGTCCTGTCGTACTACACGCAGCAGTGGCACAACGCGCCGGATACTCGCAGCGATCTGCTCTACAAAGACGTCATTCGCGATCGCGCTCGCGTCGTCTGGCGAGGCATGATCAAGGTCGCGCCCGAAGCACAGAAGACCGATGGATATCAGCGGAACGACGCGTTGTTGCTGTCGGATGCTTGCCGAGTTGATGCCATTCCCGGCTTGGAAATCGAAGCGGATGACGTGCGCTGCACGCACGGAGCGACGGCTGGCCGCGTCGATCGCGAGCAAGTGTTTTACTGCATGGCTCGCGGCCTGAGCGAATTCGAGGCGATGCACGTGATCGTGCAGGGCTTTTTGCAGATTGTGTCTGACCGTATCCCGATTGAGTTGGTTCGCGAGACATTGAATCAGGCAGTCGAACGGAAATTGGGGATCGGCTGATTGTGGCGTACGCGGCTCGCGTGCGTGGATTGATCGAGGCTCAAACTAAAAGGAGACGCACGCGGGCTGCGTGCGCCATAGGCCATGTTTGAACGAGTTGCTGCTGTCACGGAAATTCCTCCGAATGGGCGGAAGTCAATTATTGTGGATGACGTGCCGGCGTTGTTGGTACGTGTGGGCAACGACTATTTCGCCATCGAGGATGTGTGCTCGCACGATGGGCAACCGTTGACGGATGGGCCGATCGCCGATGGAGCGATCACCTGTCCGCGTCACGGAGCCAAGTTTGATCTCAGGAACGGCAAGCCGGTGTGCATGCCGGCGACACGAGGGATTGAAACCTTTGCGGTGCAAGTCCGTGATGGCGAGATCTTCGTTGGACCAGTCGGTTCCGAACCGCCAGCGATGCCGAGCATCGTGGCGCCAGCTCGAGTCGTCGCGCCAAGCGAAATCCCTGTTGTCTCTGCGGCTTCGACGAGCGGCGATCAAGTGCCGACTCCGGAACCGGGAGCAGATGATGACATCCGGCTTATTGATGCGTTGAAGCAGGTCATCGATCCCGAATTGATGGTCAACATTGTGGATCTGGGTCTCGTCTATTCGGTCAATCGAGACGACCGAAAGATCTATGTCGAGATGACGCTGACCAGTCCCGCCTGTCCCGCGGGCCCACAGATTGTGCAGCAGTCGAAGATGGCGCTTGAGCGATTGCGTGATGTCGATGAGGCGGAAATCAAGCTGGTGATGTCGCCGCCGTGGACGCCGGATCGTATGACCGACGAGGCGAAGGACATGCTGGGGATTTTCTAGCAGTCCTGTCGCTCCGCGACGGACTGACCATTGCGAGATCGGCGCTGGCGTTTTCTGTGGGAGCGACATCGTGGGCTTCCCCGCGTTCGGTGGGCGCTGGGTTAGGGATGTAACAGACAGGGTGACATGATCAGGAACTCCGCAGGAGTTCTTATTGCCGTGGGGAGTCTTTTTCGCCGTGAGTGGACGTGGAATTCAAAAACAGAC